>DAOLSP010000006.1 GCA_035419245.1 bacterium
AAGCGCCACAGGCCTGGATTTCTTGCTGAATCCGTTGGTTAATGTTGCCATCCGCCATTTTCTTGGCCGCGAGGATCGCATTACGGATGGCGCGCGGGGTGGATCGGCCGTGCGCTTTGAAACAAATGCCTTGTACACCGAGCATGGGTGCGCCGCCATACTCCTGATAGTCAAAAATCTTGCGGATCCCGTCAAAGGTCGGCTTCATCATCACCGCACCGAGCTGCGAAAAGATGTATTTGCGGCTGAGGCGGCGCAGATTCGATGTGAACATGCTCAGGAGACTTTCGCCGAACTTTAGCACCACATTGCCAACGAAGCCATCGCAGACCACTACATTGGCCGCACCGTGCAAGAGATCGCCGCCCTCGACATTGCCGATAAAATTGAGATTGGAGGAGGAAAGCAGCCTATAGGCCTGCTGTGTCATCTCGTTGCCTTTGATCGACTCATGGCCGATGTTGAGCAAACCGACGCTCGGGCGCGCCACATCGAAAAGCGAACTGTAATAGGTGCTGGCCATGATAGCGAATTGGACCAGATCCTGGGGTTTGTTCTCGACATTGGCACCAACATCGAGCAGCAGCATCCGCCCTTTCTCCGTGGGGAGAAAGGTGGTGATCGCCGGCCGGCGGATCCCTTCCATACGCTTGAGCGTGAACAAGGCCGAGGTCATGATGGCGCCGGTGTTGCCAGCGCTGACCACCGCATCGACTTTGCCCTCCTTGTGCAGACGCATGGCTACGGTGATGGATGCATCGCTCTTTTGCTTGACAGCGGTCGCCGGCGCCTCATCCATGGCGATGGCCTGTGAGGCATGCACGACCGACAGGTGCAGATCCTGAATGTGGAAATGACGCTGTAACTGCTGTCGTATTATCGCCTCATCTCCCACCATCACAACCTCGAGATCGCCCTTTGCGGCCCGTGCGGCTTCAACGCCTCCATGCACGACATCATGAGGGGCATTATCCCCTCCCATGGCATCCAATGCGATCCTGATCAATTAAGACTCCGGAAAGAGTTCAAACGAACATGACCTCAAGAATCCTTGACATTCTTGAGGTCACGCCAGGAATGGTGGGAAATAGGGTCAGATTTATGACTCTCTGGGCAAAAAGACCGAACGGCTTTTGTAATAGCCACAGCTGGGGCAAGCACGGTGGGAGAGTTT
This sequence comes from bacterium, assembly GCA_035419245.1. Classification (NCBI taxonomy): domain Bacteria; species bacterium. The sequence goes on from DAOLSP010000006.1 coordinate 1,175, forward strand.
GGGCTGATGGCAATTGGCGCACTCGGTCACCGTGGGTGTGGCTGCTTTCCAGTTCGCCCGTCGTTTGTCGCGGCGCGCACTGGAGTGTCTTCTTTTGGGTAGAGGCATGATTAATTCTTTCGGTTAAGGAGTTGATTGAGTTTCTCCCAGCGCGGATCGACAGGTTCCGGCGGGCACTTGCAGGGTTCAAGATTCAGATTCGCGCCGCAGCGGCTGCACAATCCCCGGCATTCGTCGCTGCACAGCTGCTTGGCAGGCAGCGCCAGAATCAGGCTTTGCCGCAAAGGATCGGCCAGATCGACTTCACGGGTCGATTCGCTGATCAAAACAACCTCTTCTTCCGCCTCCCCTCCGTATTCTTCCGGATTCCAGGTATAGACAACCGTAAGGCTGTCGCTCAAGGAGGTTTGCAAGGGTTCCGCGCAGCGGTCGCAGCAGCTGGAGATCACGGTCTGCCAATCGATCTGGACGATGAGTTCGTCGGAAGCCTTGTCAAGGTGCAACCGGATATCGATGGGTGCCGTGAATTCAGCCCACTGCTGCAGCCCGAGATCCGCGGCAACAGCATGCCGGGGCTCTTCATAGTGGCCGGGCGAAAGACTGGCGATTTCAAGACGCAGCACGTTTTTTTCTTTCGAAAATCGTGGAAAATTTAGCAATAAAGCGACTCATAGTCAAGAGAAAAATGCCATTTTCCTGAATTTGATTCATTTTGCCGCACCCAGCAGTTCGCTTTCGCTGAAGAAAAAAGCGATCTCGCGGCAAGCGTTCTCCGGGGAATCGGAGCCATGCACCACATTACGGGTCATGCTCTCGGCCAGATCCCGGCGCAACGTGCCCGGCTCGGCATTCGTGGGATTGGTCGCTCCCATCAGGGCACGCCAGGCCTCCACCGCCCCCTCCTTCTCCAGGACCGCGACCACAACCGGCCCCTCGGTCATAAATTTCATCAATTCGGGGAAAAAAGGCTTCCCCTTGTGGACTGTATAAAAGCCCTCGGCCTGTTCCGGGGACATCCGGATCATCTTGAGGGCGACGATGCGAAAACCCGCCGCTTCGATCCGCGCCAATACCTGGCCGGTGAGCTGACGGGCGACACAATCGGGTTTGCAAATGGCAAGTGTTCTTTGCATGGTACTCCTGTAAAGTAACTGCAGATCCGGCTATTTCTGGCCTTCCTTCATGATAGCGCGCGCCTCATCCAAGCCAATGGAGAAAGCGGAGAGATTGAGCTGCTCGGTACCCTTGGGGACGCGGGCCTCGATCGCTGAACGCAGTGATTTTTCCGAGACGATATTGGAGATCCCGGCAATAAAGCCGAGGGCGACGATATTGGCGACCAGCGCCCGTCCCACCCGGTCGCGCGCCAGACCGATGATCGGAACGCTGATCACGGTGAAATCCCCTTGCGGCGGCCGCTTGACCGCCTCGCTGTCCACCAGCAAAATCCCTTTCGGCTTGAGATCGCGGCCGTAACGGTCACAGGACTCCTGGGTGAGGGCCAGGAGCAGATCGATGTTGACCGCCTTGGGATAGTCGATCTCTTCATCGGAAATGATCACCTCCGAACGGCTGGCACCACCGCGCGCCTCCGGACCGTAGCTCTGGCTCTGGGTGGCATTGAGGTCGTCATAGACTGCGGCCGCTTCGGCAAGAATCTTGCCCGCCAGCACCAGCCCCTGACCGCCTTCTCCGCTCAGGCGAATTTCATAACGGAAGCTCATCGCGGTCCTCCCTCCTTGCTGAGTGAATCGATCAATTTTTGGTACTCTTCGCGGCACTCAGGCCGTTCGATATCGGTCAGTACACCGGTTACGATCTTGCCCTCAAGCTCCTCCGGCGTCATCTTTTCTACTGCAGCGACGTTGACGTTCCGCTCTTTTTGCTGCAGGATCATATCCACCGGCGTGCCCTCACGGTTGCGCCGTCCATACGCCGTCGGACAAGGGGAAAGTACCTCCACCAGCGAAAATCCCTTCTTCTCGATCGCACGCTGGATGATCTTTTCGAGCTGCACGGCGTTGTACACCGTGGCGCGCGCCACAAAACTGGCACCGGCGGCCTGCGCGAGCCCACTGATATTGAAGGCATTCTCAAAATTGCCAAAGGGGGCGGTACTGGCCCGCTTGCCCTTAGGGGTGGTCGGCGAAACCTGGCCGCCGGTCATGCCATAGATAAAATTATTAAAAAGGATTACGGTGATATCGATATTGCGACGTGCGGCGTGAATGTAGTGGTTGCCTCCGATGGCGGTGGCGTCGCCATCCCCGGTGACGACGATGACGTGCAGCCGGGGTTTGGCCATCTTGATTCCTGTGGCAAAGGTCAAGGCGCGCCCATGCGTCGTATGCAGGGTATTGAAATCAACATAGCCGGTCAACCGGCTGGAACAGCCGATACCGGAAACCATGCAGATGTCATCCTTTTGCAGCCCGAGCTTGTCGATGGCGCGGATCATCGCCTTGAGAACGATGCCGTCCCCGCAGCCCGAACACCAGATCAGGGGGAACTTGTCCAGCCGCAAGTAACTGTCATAATTGAACATAATACTACTCTCCTTCCAATCCGGTTCAATCGGGGATGACCTGGCAGATTTCGGCGGGGCTGATCGGGTCGCCGTTGACCTTATTGAGAGAGGCGACCGGAACGGCGCCAGCTACCGCCCATTCGACCTCATGGGCCATCTGCCCCAGATTCATCTCGGGTACAATCCACTGCTTGATCTGGCCGAGATGCGAACGGATCTCCACCTCTGCGAAGGGCCAAAGCGTCTTAAGCCGCAGCAGTCCCACCCGCTTGCCAGCTTCACGCGCCAGGCGCACGGCATGACGTGCCGAGCGGGCTGTCGATCCGTAGGCGATGATTCCGATCTCGGCATCCTCCATCATGAACCGTTCCACCGCGACGATATGGTCGCGAGCTTGTTCGATCTTGCGGTGTTGCCGTTCCATCAACCGGCCGATCTCCGCGGCGCTGTTGGTCGGAAAGCCGGTTTCATCGTGCGCCAGCCCGGTGACATGAAACCGGTAGCCCTCCCCGTAGGGAACCATCGGCGGCACCCCGGAGGCGGTATGGCGGTAGGGTTTGTACTCTTGCGGTGGTTCTTCCGGCCTGGTCCGGTTGACAGTCTCAAGCTGTTCGGCGGGAATCAGCTCGACCTTTTCATTAACGTGACCGATGATCTCGTCGAGCAGCAGGATGACCGGGGTCCGGTATTGCTCGGAGAGGTTGAAGGCGCGCACGGTCAGCTCATAGGTTTCGGCCACGCTGAAGGGGGCCAGCACGATGATGGGATGATCCCCATGGGTACCCCAGCGCGCCTGCATGACATCTCCCTGAGCGGGCAGGGTGGGCAGGCCGGTGCTGGGGCCGCCCCGCATGACGTTGACGACTACGCAGGGCACTTCCGCCATAGCGGCGAAGCCAATATTTTCCTGCATCAGGGAAAAACCCGGCCCGCTGGTCGCGGTCATCGATTTAACTCCCGCCAGCGAACCACCAATGATCGCTCCCATGGAGGCAATCTCATCCTCCATCTGGATGAAAACCCCGCCGAGCTTCGGCAGCTCGACGGCGAGCACCTCGGCCACCTCGGACGAAGGGGTGATGGGGTAGCCCGCGTAAAAGCGCATGCCGGCCGCCAGGGCGCCTTCGGCGCATGCCTCGTTGCCGGTCAGAACCCGGATTCTCTTTTCTTCAGCCATCGCCTATTCACCTGCTTTTTCAGTTTTGTTTTTATCCACGACCGTGATGGCGAAATCCGGGCAGCGCAGCTCGCAAAGGCCGCAAACCGTGCATTTCTCCAGATCGGCGACTTTGGCCTTGCCGCTTTCCATCACCAGGACCCTTTCAGGGCAGAGTTCGACGCAGATGACGCACCCCTTGCACCAGGCGGTGTTGATGGTGATGACCGCCTCCCGTTTCCTGCGGAGCGTTTCTTCGGCCATGTATGCATACTCCATTCAAAGGGATTGTGAAAGTCCATCCAGCTGTCCGGCTACGGAACAATGGTGGTCCCGGTTTCACCGGCCAGGGCTTCGGACAACCGTTCGACCGAGGTGATGATCGCTTTTTGGCCCCCGGCCGCGATGAACTGTACGGCTGCCTCGATTTTGGGCCCCATCGAGCCTTGCGGAAACTGACCCGCCGCAAGGTACCGCTGCGCCCCGGCAATCGTCAGACGGTCGAGGAAGCGTTCACCCGGTTTGTTAAAATTCAGCGCGACCCGGTCGACAGCGGTGAGGATGTAGAGTTCGGTCGCACCGATCTCCCGGGCGAGCACCGCCGAGGCCAGATCCTTGTCGATGACGGCGTCCACCCCTTCCAGCCGACCATCTTCCTCGCGATAGACGGGGATGCCTCCCCCGCCGGCGGTGATGACGATGGTGCCCTCTTGCACCAGCCGGCGGATCGTGTTCGCCTGAACCACCTGTTGCGGCCGCGGTGAGGGTACCACTCGGCGATAGCCGCGCCCGGGATCCTCGCGGATGAGATAGCCGCGTTTCTCGACCAGTTCGGCCACCTCCTCCTGCCGGTAGAAGGGGCCGACGAACTTAGTCGGATGGCGGATGGAGGGATCGTTCCGGTCCACTACGACTTGCGCCAGTAGCGTAACCACCTCGCGGCGGATGCCGCGCAACAGCAGCTTATTGATCAGGGATTGTTCGATCATATAGCCCATGCCACCCTCAAGGTCGGCGACGATCACCCCGAGCGGTATCGGGGGCACCAGATGCCGGGTCTGTTCGACGCGCATCAGCGCATGCCCCACCTGCGGGCCGTTGCCATGGGTGATGGCGAGGCGGTAGCCGCGCTCTATCAGGTCGGCAACCCCCATCAGGGCGCGCCGGGTATTGGCGAACTGCTGATAGATGTCGCCCTCCTCGAACTCGCGGGTGATGGCATTGCCGCCGAGGGCGACGACGGCAATCGGATGGTCCGCTGCACCAGGCACGCGCCGGCTCCCGCTAAAAACGCGCCAGGACATCTTGCAGGGTCGGCTCGCCGATCTCCTGCAGATCGTAAAAGACGCGCACGCTCGGTTTGTTGAGCTTGATGATGCGGCGGAGATCGATAGGGGTTCCGATGACGACGACATCGCACTCGGCCGCGTTGATGGTGGCTTCGAGGTCGCGCATTTGCTCCGCACCATACCCCATGGCCGGCAGCAGGGTACCGATACCCGTGTATTTGGCAAAAGTCTCGATCAGCGATCCCTTGAGCCAAGGCCGGGGATCGACCAGGGCGGCGCCGTAGCGCTGTGCGGCGACAATGCCAGCCCCAAAGGTCATCTCGCCATGGGTGAGAGTCGGCCCGTCCTCGACCACCAGGGCGCGTTTGCCCGCCAGCAGTTCGGGATGCTCGACGCGGATGGGGGAAGCCGCATCGATGACCACGGCGCGGGGATTGTAGACGCGAATGTGGTTCTTGACGGTTCGCAGATCCTCGAGACTCGCCTCGACCTCCTTGTTGATGACGAGACAATCCGCCATACGCAGGTTGGTCTCGCCAGGATGATAGGTGATCTCGTGTCCGGGACGCAGCGGGTCCACCACCACGATATGGAGGTCCGGCTGGTAGAAGGGAGTATCGTTGTTCCCCCCGTCCCAGAGGATGACATCCGCCTCTTTTTCGGCTTGCTCGAGAATGGCGCCGTAATCGACGCCCGCATAGACGATGATCCCGCGGGTGATATGGGGTTCGTACTCTTCCATCTCCTCGATCGTACACTGGTGCTTCTCAAGGTCAGCCAGCGACCCGAAACGCTGCACCCGCTGCTTGACCAGATCGCCGTACGGCATCGGGTGGCGGATGGCGACGACACGCTTGCCGCGGGCCATCAGGATCTCCGCGACTCGGCGCGTGGTCTGACTCTTGCCGCAGCCTGTGCGCACCGCGCAGACCGCCACGACCGGCACGCGCGATTTGATCATCGAAAATTTGGGACCGAGAAGGGAAAACGTCGCACCCAGAGCGTTGACCAGGGATCCCTTGTGCATGACATAGGTATGTGGCACATCACTGTAGGCAAAAAAGACCTCGTCCACCCCGTTATTGCGAATGAGCTCGGGCAGGCTATCTTCGGGCTCGATAGGGATACCGTTGGGATAGAGTGCACCAGCCAATTCAGCCGGGTATTTGCGGTCGTCGATGTTGGGGATCTGGGTCGCGGTGAAGGCGACCACCTCATAGTCGGAATTCTGACGGAAATAGAGGTTAAAATTGTGGAAATCCCGGCCTGCAGCACCCATGATAATGGCTTTCCGCTTCGACATGCATCCTCCGGAGGAAGGTGAGAAAGTTCAGGACCAGGGTGCGGATTCACACCCGTCCCTGGCCCATCCTTAGCAGTTAGAAAGAAAAAAGCAGGATATACTCCTGCCTTGTAGGGTCTTCAAGCGCCGGCAGCCGCCGGCAAAATGGACGTCCGATACGCCTGCAATTCACGCCGGACCTGGGCGATGTTGGTCTGGCGGAAAATCTGCGCCTTGACCTCAGTGGCGTGGGGCAGCCCTTTGAGATAGCTGGCGATATGCTTGCGCATGGTGAGGACGGCCACCTGCGCGCCATAGGTCTCTTCCTGGAGATCGAGGTGATGGAGGCAGAGACGCAGCCGTTCCGCTGCGGCGGGCGGTGGTATTTCAATGCCATCGCGCAACATTGCGATGGTCTGATGAAAAATCCAAGGATTGCCCTGAGCCGCTCGGCCGATCATGACCAGATCGCAGCCGGTCTCCGCAAACATACGTAGGGCATCCGCAGCGCAGGTGACATCGCCATTGCCAATCACCGGGATGCGGACCGCCTCTTTGACTGCTGCAATCAGCCGCCAATCCGCTGCCCCCTTGAATCCCATCTTTTGGGTGCGGGGGTGGATGGTGACCGCTGCGATGCCGACGGCCTCGAGTTGCTGACAGGCTTCAACAACGACGTGGTCATTCCAACCGGCCCTGAGCTTTGCGGTCACCGGGATCGGGCTGGCGCTGACCACCGCCCGGCCGATCGCCTCAAGCAGCGAAAGATCGCGCATCAGCGCCGATCCCCCGCCCCGTTTTACAACTTTCTTGGCGGGACAGCCAAAATTGATATCGATGAAATCGGGCTGTAGTTCGGCAGCGACGATGGCCGCTGCCCGCCCCAGGGTCTCTGCCTCAGCGCCAAAAAGCTGGATGCCGATGGGACGCTCCGCCGCTGTAAAGCGGCAAATATCCATCGTCCGCGTCTTGTTGCGCACAAGGGCGTCGGCGCTGGCCATCTCGGTGAAAATAAGGCCCACGCCGAACTCTTTGCAAATTTGCCGGAAAACCGTATCGGTCCAGCCCGCCAGGGGTGCGAGGACGACGGGTTGTGCTATCTCTGTGCCTGCAAGAATCACGGGCTAATATAAATGATTAAAAAGTATAAAGCAAGGGATTCCTCAGCGCCCTGCAGCAAATTACTTCTCCGGCGTCAGCATCGCGACCGCGCCGCCGCCCGGCGCCAAATCGAGCCGGAGCGGGTCGCCTGCGGTGACACTCCGAACTACCCGGGTGTAATCCATCGCTACGCGTTCGGCGTTGGGACCGTCGACAAAAAGCGTCAGGGCATACCGCCCCGATGGCAGAAAGGAGAGATCGAGATCCAGCTGCCGGGCGAAACCGTCGGTCAGGGCGCCTAGATACCAGGTCGAGCCGCTGCGGCGGGCGATCAGCACATAGTCGGCGATCCGGGCATCGAGGACGATCGTCGTATCCCAGACCGCAGGCACCGCTGCGATGAAACGGGTGCACTCGGGCTCTTGACGGTAACGGCTCGGCGAGTCGGCGAGCATCTGCAGCGGACTTTCGTAGACGACATACAGCGCCATCTGATGGCAGCGCGTGGTCATGCTCATCGGCATGTCGAAGACGGGGTGGAACTGCTCCGGCGTCGCATTGACCATCGCTCCCGGGGTGTAATCCATCGGGCCAACGGCCATGCGGGTGAAGGGCAGGGTTACGTCATGCTCCGGGGTGATGTCGCGGCTCCATTTAACATTTTCCAGCCCCTTGACCCCTTCGCGGGTGAGCACATTTGGCCAGGCGCGCTCAAGTCCGGCCGGCTTGTACGCCCCGTGAAAATCGACCAGCAAATGGTATCCTGCCGCCGCTTCAGCGATCTTCCAGTAATAGTTGACCATCCATTGATCGTCCCGCTGCATGAAATCTATCTTGATACCCTTGATACCCCAGGCGGCATATTGCGCCAGGGCCGGCTGGAGCTGGTCGAGCAGGCTTTTCCAGGTCACCCAGAGGATGATGCCGACCTTTTTGGAGCGGGCGTGCGCCAGCAGTTCCTCCATGTTGATCTCCGGATTGACCGCCAGGACGTTGCCGAGTGTGTACCAGCCCTCGTCGAGGATCACATAGTCCAGTCCATACTCCGCGGCGAAATCGATATAGTGTTTGTACGTGGCGGTATTGAGCCCCGCCTTGAAATCGACGCCAAATAGATTAAGGGCGTTCCACCAGTCCCACGCCACCTTGCCCGGTTTGATCCAGGCGGCATCCCTGATCTTCTCCGGCTGGGAAAGCTGGTAAACCAGGCTGTTGCTGATGAGGTCGGCATCGCGGCCGGCCAGGACCATCAGGCGCCAGGGGTAGGTGCGGGTTCCGGCGGTCTCGGCAATATAATCGGCCCGCACCAGGGGTTTGACATCGCGGTCGGAGGTTGTGGTGTCTTTCAGAACAACAGCTGGGAAGCGGCCGACCAGAGTCGTAGCGCGCTGGTCGCTGCCGGTGAACCAGAGGCCCGGATAATCCTTCAGATCCACCTCGGAGATCAGCACGCGTGGGCCCTTGTCCACTTCGACCAGGACGGGCGCCACGGCCTGGCGGCGGCTGGTGATCTCCTGCAGGCGCGTCGGCAGAAAGAGGCGTTCCTGATGGCTGTAGAAACTGGGTTCCTCGCCGAAATAGATTTTCTGGTCGCCGGCGAAATCGAAAAGCGCCTGTTCGTAAAGCACCTTGACACGGCCGGGGAAGCGGGTCTCCCACCGCCAGGCTGCGCCGTTGTCGTAGGCGCGGAAGCGGAGGCTGTAGTTCCCCTTGAAGTCGAGCAGGATCTCGTTATAGCGGTCGCGTATCCGGGTGCTTTTTTGCCGGACCACAGGCTCGAGCAGTTGGTCGACGCTGCTGCGGCTGCTCTTTTGCAGCCGCGGTGCCGCTCCGACATGACGGTTGTTATCGAGAAGCAGCGAGATTTCGGAGGGCCGGATCACCTCGCTGCCGTGCCAGAAAACAGCATAGCGGATGTTCTCTCCGACCATCACCTTGAGCTGGATTTGGCCGTCCGGAGAGTCCAGACGCACCTCTGCAGCGGAAAGGGCCGCCGTGGAGATCAGCCCGGCCAGCCAGAATAGCATCGATCGTTTCATGGCGTTGCGTCCTCCCTTGGATAAATCGCCCTATTTCACCCCCGGCAGGGCGGGCATCCGCCCGGAATGGATCAACGGGGCTCTGGTGGTGTCCTGTTTAATGACTTCGCGGTCGTAGGTCATCAAGCCGTTCGCTTCGGTTTCAACATCGGTGGTTTGCGTATAGACCGCGGCACTCAGGCCCGGTTTCTCCTGCAGCTCCCAGACCCTGGTCCAGAGTTCCTGGTAACGCCGTTGCAGATCCACCACATCGGCCATCACCTGATACCCCCAGTTCTTCTCCGCCCACATGTGGCCGGGGATCTTCAGACCGAGACCGCCGAATTCGCCGAGGACGGCGGCACGATGGGCCTCCGGCTGCGGAGAATCCGGTCCGGGATATCGATGCCAGTCCACCACATCGCCGGCTCCGCGTTCAGACCAGCCGCTGGCTTGATTGACCAGGCGGGTGGAATCGAGACCGCGGATGAACTCCACCACCCGCGCCGTTTCAAACTGCCCCCAGCCCTCATTGAAGGGCACCCACATGACGATACTGGGGTGATTGAAGTGGGTGGTGATGAGGCGTTCGAGTTCATGGTAATACTGGCGTGCCGATTCCGGGGTGCGCTCGATATCCGGATCGCCAGGCTCGATGGATCGGTCGCCGCTGGGCATATCCTGCCACACCAGCAGGCCGAGGCGGTCGCAATGATAATAGAACCGCCGTGGTTCGACCTTGACATGCTTGCGCAGCATGTTAAAGCCCAGCCGCTTGAGCACCTCAAGATCATAGAGCATCGCGGCTTCAGTTGGCGCGGTGTAGATACCGTCCGGCCAGAACCCCTGGTCCAGAGGACCGGCCTGGAAGAGCGGGACGCCATTGAGGAGCAGCCGGGTCACGCCGACCTCGTCGGTGCCGAGGGTAATCGAACGCAAGCCGGCATAGCTAGTGACCTCATCGATCACCTTGTTCTGACGCAAGAGCTGGATGCGGAGGTCATAGAGATGGGGAGCATTCGGCCACCAGAGTTTCGGATCCGGAATCTGCAAACGAATCGCGGCGCTGACAGCCGCCTCGGCGGTGGCGACGATGGCCGGCCCGTCGGATGCGGTGACCTTGAGGCGGTCCTGCGGCCCCGGCTTTTCGATGAGACCGCGCACTGTCAGGATGCCCCGGGAAGCCTCCGGCACAATAAACAGGTCGCGGATATGGCTATCCGGCACCAGTTCAAGCCAGACACTTCCCCATATCCCCGTGCACGGGGTGTAAAAAATGCCGCCGGGATGGAGCACCTGTTTGCCGCGAGGTTGGGTGCCGGTATCGGTCGGATCCCACACCGCCACCATCAATGTCTGCGCCTCGCCCGACTTGAGGGCTGCTGTAATATCCAACTCGAAGGGATCGTATCCGCCCTCATGACTGCCGACTTCGATGCCGTTGACCCAAATCTGCGCCTGCCAATCGACCGCCTCGAAGTGGAGCAGGATCCGCTGCCGGCGCCATTCCGCCGGAACCGTAAAACCGCGACGATACCACAGCCGCTCTTTTTCCGAGACGCTGCGCTGCACGCCGGAGAGGGCCGATTCGACCGGATAGGGTGTCAGAATTTCGCCTTCCCACTCTGACTCGCCCGAACCCGGTGCCTCGGAGCCGCGCGGGCGGATGGCATAGCGCCACAGCCCGTTGAGCGAAAGCCAATTCGGGCGGGCCATCGCCGGATTGGGATATTCCGGGCGGGCATTCTCCGGCCCGACCGCTGCACTCCAGCGCGTCGCGAGCGGCGGCGTGATCTTGTGCCAGCTTCCGGCCTCGCGAGTAGAGGCAAACGCCGGAACAGTCAGAATGAGAAAGAGCGGCATCCAGGGCAACTGAAGAACGGCAATACGCATAGGTTTCGCTCTCCCGAAAAGGGGCTTGCAGCAATGCCCGAATTCTTTCAGCATCGGTCACGGTAACCGGATGAAGTAGCAAGAATAAATTAAACAACCTGAAGGTAAAAAGCCAGAATTTTCGAATCTGGTCCGATTATTGTAAAATAGAGGCCGGATTGAAACGATGATAATTCCTAATGAATTGTATTTCAATCACTTGGTTGAAATCACGATTCATCGCGGTGTCAAAGAAAAGGGACAGAGGTGACGCTTTTAGATGGCACCTGGACTGCTGCCCAGCGCCCTCTTGCTCCGGGGAGGAAAAGATGTTCAAAACGAAACCGATCGTGATCCTCATTTGGGCAGTGCTGCTCCTGGCCGTTCTGCCGGCCGGAGCCCAGGATCACCCATGGCATTTCACGTGTGGAGACCAGTCCCAGGTCGAAATTATCGCCGCAGGATTGGGAAACCGGTCGGCCTCTGTGGCCTACCCCAAAATCCTCTACATCCCCAATCCTGCGAATGTCGACAGCATCCTCATTCAGGTAGTCGCCAAAGTGCCCCCCGAAGTGACGCCGCCCGATGAAGTCTACATCGCCACCCCGGCCGACAAGATCCATCTGGATAAACCAACGGTCATCACCGAGGGATATGGATACCATTATGAAACCCTGCTCAAACCCGCGAACTGGATCAAGATCTACGTCGAGGGCGACACCAATCCGGGATATTATGCGGCGCGGGGCGTGATTGCCTACATCTTCCGCAAGAATCCCGATGCCCGCTTTTCCGCGGGCCAACTGGTGCACAAGGGTTTGTGGTGGGAGGCTAGCGACCGGCCGCTCTCCTGGAGCGAAACCTGGTCCATCCCGGCGGCAACCGCACCACGCGATGTCGACGTGACCTTTGTCGTCACCGAGAAGGAGAGCTCCAAGCGTCTGGCAGTGCTGCGCGCTGAAGCCGGTTCCCAGATCATCTCAAAAACCTTCGATGACCCCAATCTCGGCGATGAGGTCCTGGTCGAAACCCTGACCCTCAAAAGCGTGCCCGGGGATGTCACCGAGATCAAGGCAACCCTCACCTCACCAATGGATACCGGCGACTCGATCTATTGGAGCGGCCTGATGGTCTCAACCTCCAGCTGCGGCGGCATGGACTTTGGCGACGCCATGGAACATGGCTTTCCCACCCTGCTGAGCCACAACGGCGCGCGCCATCTGTTCAAACCCGGCTGTATGCTTGGCGCTCTAATTGACACCGAGGAGGATGCGACACCCAGCGACAAGGCCGACGGCGACGATGCCACCGGCATTGATGATGAGGATGGTGTGGAGTTCAAAACCCGTCTGGTGCAGGGGCAATCCGCCCAGATCGAGGTTACAGCCAGCACCCAGGGCTATCTCAACGCCTGGTTCGACTGGAAGGGCGATGGCAACTGGAATGACGCGATGGATCACGTCCTCACCAATGTGCTCCTCCAGCCGGGCGTCAATTCCCTTCCGGTCGCCGTGCCGATGACGGGTCTGAAAGAGCTTTTCTCCTTCTGTCGTTTCCGCTTCAGCACAGTCTCCGGCCTGGGCGTGGACGGTCCGGCACCGGATGGCGAGGTGGAGGACTATCTGGTGCCGGTCTATACACCGGTGGAAATGAGCGCCTTTTCGGCGACGCGGATGGACGGTTCGGTGGTGCTGCAATGGGAGACCCAGTCCGAGAGTGACAATCTGGGTTTCAATGTCTATCGCTCCACCGACGAGCATGGCATTTTCACTCAGATCAACACCCGGATGATCCCCGGCGCCGGCAGCAGCGCCAGCGCCCACACCTACCGTTATGTCGACAACTCGGTTGAAACGGGGCAGATCTATTACTATCAGATCGTAGACATCGCCACCAACGGCACGATGCAATGGCATGGACCGGTGATGATCGAGATGATCCAGCCGGCCGCGAACCGCCTGGAACAGAACTCGCCCAATCCCTTCAACGCCCAGACTCGCATCGCCTATGCCGTCAAGCAGCCGGGGCAGGTCCTGCTGGCCATTTATAATCTGCAGGGCCAGCGCGTCCGCACCCTGATCAGCAACCGTCTGGAAGCGGGCAGTTACTCAGCGATCTGGGATGGCCGCGATGACAACGGGCATGACCTCCCGACCGGGGCGTATCTCTACGTGCTCAAGATGCCGGATTCCGAGCTGAGCCAGCGGATGACCCTGATCAAGTAAGCGCAATACCCTGTAACCAGAAAGGCGAGCTGCCGGCAGCTCGCCTTTTTTTATGGACTCTCCACAACTCAGAACGGGGGGATAGGTGCATCGGGCTAATATTTGTCTGGCATCTGACTATTGTTCTGCGTATATTATAGGCTTGATAATTTATTAAAATCCCTCATCTTATTTTTAGCAGGGTCGCCACCATGAAAAACAGCCGTCACAATCCGCTGATCCGCAATATCGCCATCATCGCCCACGTCGATCATGGCAAAACCACGCTCGTCGATCAGATGCTGCGTCAAAGCGGTCTCTTTCGTGAAAACCAGCAAGTCGAGGAGCGCATCATGGACAATATGGACCTCGAGCGCGAGCGCGGCATTACCATCGCCGCCAAGAACTGCTCGGTCCGCTGGGAGGGCGTCAAGATCAATATTCTCGACACACCCGGTCATGCCGATTTTGGAGGCGAGGTCGAGCGTGCTCTCAAGATGGTCGATGGGGCGATCCTGCTGGTCGATGCCTCGGAGGGGCCGCTGCCCCAGACCCGCTTCGTCCTCAAGAAAGCCCTCGAAGGTGATCTCAAGATCATCGTGGTCATCAACAAGATCGACCGCAAGGATGCCCGGCCGCAGCAGGTCCTCAACGAGATCTATGACCTTTTCATCGACCTGGACGCCACGGAGGAGCAGATCGAGTTTCCGGTGCTCTATGCCATCGGGCGTCAGGGGATCGCGCAGAGCGCCCTTGACGTAGCGGGAGACGACCTCCAGCCCCTCTTCAAAGCGATCCTCGAATACATCCCGCCGCCCAGCTACATCCCGGGAGAGCCCTTTCAGATGCTGGTCTCCGACCTCAACTATTCAGATTATCTCGGCCGTCTGGCCATTGGCCGGGTCTTCAACGGCAGCGCCTACAACAACGACAGTCTGATCTGCATCGCTGAAGATGGGAGTCTGCAACCCCTGCGGGTGACGCGGATCCAGGTCTATGATGGCATCGCTCTGCGCGAAGCCGACCGTGCCGAACCCGGGGATATCATCATCCTTGCCGGCATCGAGGAGGTCCATATCGGCGACACCATCTGCACCGCGCAGGCTCCCAAGGCACTGAAGCGGATCACCGTGGATGAGCCGACCATCTCCATGCTTTTCACCATCAACACCTCTCCCCTCTCCGGGCGCGAGGGGAAAAATGTCCAGTCGGGTAAGCTGCGGGAACGGCTGATGAAGGAGATCCTGCGGAATGTCGCGATTCGCGTCGAGGAGGGGGAAAGTCCGGACCGTTTCATCGTCAAGGGCCGCGGCGAATTTCAAATGGCCATACTGATCGAGACCATGCGGCGAGAGGATTTCGAACTCTGCGTCAGCCGGCCTAATGTCATTTACAAGACCATCAACGGCGTCCGTCACGAACCGATCGAGCACCTGTTCATCGATTGTGAAGAGCAGTTCCTCGGAATCGTCACCGAAAAACTCTCCCGGCGCAAGGCGCGAATGGTCAACCTGGTCAACCATGGCACCGGCCGCGTCCGCGTCGAATTCTCCGTTCCCTCCCGTTCGCTCATTGGCTACCGCAACGAGTTTCTCACGGATACCAAGGGAACAGGGATCATGAATTTTCTCCTGGCGGGCTACGAACCCTATCGCGGCGATTTTATCACCCGTCTGACCGGATCCATCGTCTCCGACCGCTCCGGTGACACCGTCGCCTACGCTCTGGGCAACCTCGAGCCCCGTGGCATCCTCTTCGTCGGTCCTGGCGAGCCCACCTATGAGGGTCACATCGTCGGCGAGCATAACCGTGACAACGATATCGATGTCAATGCTACCAAGCAGAAAAAGCTGACCAACATGCGCAGCTCGACCAAGGACGAGGCGATCCAGCTCACGCCTTTCACCCCGATGACCCTGGAGCGGGCCATTGAATTCATCAAGGATGATGAGATGGTCGAGGTGACCCCCAAATCAATCCGTCTGCGCAAGACGATCCTCAGCGCACAGCAGCGCAAGGAGTACGAGCGGCAGGGCGCGTGATCTATCCCTGGGCTTTGAGTTTTTCGACCCAGGCCAGCAGGGCCTCGGGATAGGTGGCGAAAGAGGTGCCATCGACCTGCCAGGTTGCCTTGAGGCCGGCATCCAGGCCGTTGCCGGGCGCCAGCAGGTCGATCTGGGCCTGGGCTCCGGCGAAATCCTGGAGATAGAAACGCGCCTCGGCCAGTCCAAGACGGACCGCCCGGGCATTCACCTTGCTGTTGTAGGCCATGCTATAGGCGCTATTGAGGCTCAGCACTTTCGCCAGGTCGGCGCCAGCCTGGTTGTAGAGATTGAGCGCCAGCCGCACAAAGCCGCGCCCGGCAAGGGCATCGGCATCAGCGCCGTTCAGGGCGATAGCGCCGCTGAACCAGCTCAGGGCCGTCGTAAGGGAATCGAGGGCCGGATGGGCGCAGCACCATCCCAGCCCGGTATAGGCCTCCGAGGCTTGCGGCTGGACGGTCAGCAAACTCCGGAACAAGGCCATCGCCCCGGGGATATCCGCTAGCCGGTATTTCGTCCAGGCTGCCCCTGCCAGATCCGCCGTTGCCATGGCGGTGCGGAACGTATCTTCCGCGGAACGGACCAGCCCACCCTGGGATTTGGACTGCACGACAAAGTAGTAGAGCGTATTGGAGCGCAGACTGGCCACGACCATACGATGGCTGGTTGATTGGAAGGCGCTGATGCTGTCTTTGAGGGTATAGCTGCCGCTGGAGGTGCCATAGAGGACGGCACTGGTCGACAGGATATCGGTGGTCCAGCTGATTGTCACCTGATAGCTCTGGATCTCGCTCACTTCCGGAATGTCCGTGATCACCGGCTTGGGGTAGTTTTGGGGGTTGGTACCGCTGTCACTCCCGCAGCCGCCGACTGTGATCAGGGCTGCGAGCAGTCCGGTCCGGATCACCGGCCTGAGGATGCGGCGCAGTCGGCGCACCGCCAGGGTGGTGGTCATCATGCCTCTTTTCCTGTCCTTACCTCGCTTGGTCATCTTCCTCTCCCCTTTCACTGCAGAATCAGCAATTTACGAGTGAGGGTTCTTGCCGGGGTGCTGCAGCGGTAGAAATAGACGCCGCTGGCGACGACTCTGCGGCTCTCATCCAGGCCGTCCCAGACCAGGACGTGCTCGCCGGCCTCCAGTCTGCCACGGTGCAGGGTGCAGATGCGTTCTCCCAGCAGATTGAAAAGGCTGATCTCCACCTCCTGTGCTTCGGGTAGATCGAGGAGGAAGGTCGTCTTCTCGAGGTTGATGTGGAAGGGATTGGGATAATTCTGCCGCAAGGCGAAGTGTTGCGGCAGGCTCGGTGCAGCAGCCGCCAGGCGGATAGAACCCAGACGGGTAAGAGCAGCGCGGAGGATCCCGTTCTCCGCCGCCGTGGGGATTGCACGCCATGAACCGTCCGGCTGCCGCTGCTCGAAGCAAGGATTGCCAGCGGCAGGGGCCGCAAGGGCGAGTCGCAGCTGGACCGGTCGATTCAACACCAGATCGGCGGGACCGATGGCCCAGGATGGCTTTGTCAGTGAGTTCGTCTCCTCCTCGGGGACGATGGTCATGTAAAGGTCCTGCGGCACACTGGCGGGACCGAGGGCCAGGGTCAACCGTCCATCGGGGGAAGCCAGCTCACCTCCGCTTCCAGCCAGCATAAACTGTGCGGAAAAGTCCCGTTCACCCAGGCCGTTGTTGCCCGCCAGATCCTCCCCGCTGACCTTGATGTGCAGGATCCCGTTCTGCGCGAGCTGATAATCCGCCTTGTAGAGGGGGATGTTGCCGGGCACCCGCTGCGCCGGAACCGCGGCACCGCCGATCTCGACGGCAGGCGTTTTGGCGAGGGTTTCCGAGGAAAAAATGTAGATATCCATATAACGGGTGAGCACCGGGTTCTGGGCAATGCCGATGGTCAAGGCCGGAGGCTGTTGGTCGGGAGCAGCCGTGCGGAAGCCCCAGACAAAGTCATCGACCGGCGACCCTTCAGCGATGCTGTTGTTGTTGCCGTCGAGTCCGACGCCACCTTCCTGGGGGATGGTTCCCTTGAGCCGTACCGTGATGGAGTCATCGGCAGGTACTAGGGTATCGACCTGGAAGCGCAGCCGGCGTATGCTGGGATCGTAGGTGATGAGACCAATGAGGGGGCCTCGGGTGGCGCTGGTGACCGAAAAAGTCGCCGCAGTGATCGAGTCGCTGATCACCCGTTGATCAAAATCGGCCTGTACATAAAAATCCTGCTTGAAATAGGAGATCCCCACTGCGCCCGGGACCGGGTAGACGGCGCTGACGTGCAGCGGCTTGCTAGAGGTGCGGGCGACGGTGGCGAGATGCAGGAAATGGATCTCGTTGCTCGTGGCTGAATTGACGCGCATCCACAGGGCATCCACGCTGCCGGCGGGAGATCGCCGGGGCGTCTCAGGGTATTGATCATCCACCTCATCGTTGCTGATGTTGCCCCCGGCAATCCATTCCCCCTGGTTGCGGATATTGAGAAAGATGTCGCCGTCCGCGGCAGAGGCTTTAGCGAGAACCGGCGCATCGGCGGCTTGCCAGGGTGCCGCGACGTAACGGCCAAGCGCGGCAGCACCCTGATCGTCGCGGTAGAGTAGGGCCACCGTCCCGGCGCCATCGCAGGTCAGGCTTGGGCTGCTGACATTCCCGGTGGCGGACTTGGCGGCGGGTTCGGCCGTCGACCAGACGCCATCCTGATAGTATTTATAGAGAATGCGAATATCGCCCGGCTTGTAGTTGTCGGTATAGGCCAGGTGGACGACCCCCGCCTCATCGATGACCAGCGCGGGGTAGCGGTCGTAAAGCACCCCCGAGGTTGTCAGCAGGGAGGGCGCATCCCAGGCGGCATCATTCATACTGCGTGTGCACCAGACGTTCCGGGTTGCGTCATCAAAAACCCCGTCGCACCAGATCACCCAGGCTTCACCGGTGGGAGTAAAATCGATCACGGGAACGTGGCAGCGGCGGGAACCGCTCAAACTGCTGAGCAGTTGCACTGGAGACCACGTCAGGCCGCCATCACTGGAATGGGCGTGATAGACATCACCCGCGTAATCGTCGTCGTAGAGGGCCGAATTCCAGACCACATGCGGGTTGCCGGCGGGATCGACGGCGATCGCGGCGTAGAGCATATCGCGATCTTCATCGGGATCGCTGAGGCGCACAGGTGCGCTCCAGGTGGCGCCGCCATCGCCGGAATGGCTGTAATAGATCCCCAGCTTGTCACTGCTCGAGACGGGGCGGGCGTGCCAGGCGGCATGTAGACCGCCCAGGGCGTCTGCCGCCACACTGGGCATGCCACCGTGAAAGAGCGTCGCATCCACCTGGATCGCATCGGACCAGGTGGTTCCGTCATCGGCGCTGCCCTTGTGGTAAATGAAGCGCCGGCTACCTGCCACCTCATGATAGAGCAGGTGAAGGCGGTGATCCGGGGTACGGGTCAGGTTCCGTCCCGAATAGGCATAAGCATGACTCTGCTGAACGCTGGCGAGGCTCTGGTCGAAAGCCGCTGCAGTCTGAAACTGGAAATCCGCGCTATACCGGGGGCCATTGCCATAGGCGTCCGTCGCGCCAACCCGGTAATGGTAAAGGGTGTTGGGTTCCAGCCCGGTGAGGGTGGCGACATGGTCGGTCACCAGGGTGGTATCCCTGAGGCGTTGTCCATAACTGCTGGTGGTGCCGTATTCAATCAAACTGGCGGCGGGCTCGTCGGTCTGCCACGCAATGGCCATGGAATGACCGGTCGGCAGCATTTCCCGCGGCCCGCTGAGAATGAGAGGCGGCGTATTGTCGGTCAGCTCGCTGCTGACGGAATAGATGAAGCTGTTGTTATCCTTCAGGCTCACGGCGGTCAGGACCAGGGCATCCGCAGAGCGTCCGATGGCTTGCAGGCTATAGCTGCCGGAATTGGCGGCATCGAGGGCCACGCTGTGCAGGGCATCCTGACTACCGCTTTCATAGATCTCCGCCGCCATCTGGAATCCCGGCTTGCCCTGGAGATGCAGCACGGCGGTCGAATCCTCGCCCGTGAAACGGTAATAGCCCATGGACCATTTGGGGAGAGAAGCCGACTGATCGGCCAGGGGATAGACGGCATGGGGTTTTGAGGCCGGCAGGCTGGGGAGAACGATCTTGTTGTAGGCATACCAGCCGTTCGCGCCGAGATCCGGGTTGTCGGCATAGTTGGCGACCGCAAAATTCGTAAAGATCTCCTCAAAGCTCAGAGGGATACCGCGCGTGACCAGGGCGCTGCGCACCCCATCGATACTGTTCTTCGGATCGCGGACAATCGTCCCGATCAGCTCGGGGCCGAATTTCTCGGCGAGATAGTAGGTCCAGAGGGCGACTTTCTGATAATCCCACAGGTTCTCGTCGCTGGCATCAAATTCGGTCAGGGAGCGCTGCGGATGCAGCAGATAATAGGCCGGGCTGCGCAAGGCATACCCGCAAAGGACTTCGCTGTATTCGGAGGCTCCTTCATCAACCCAGAGGCCATTGGTATCTTCATCGGCATCGAGGCCGTTGTGGATGAGGTGCTGAAACTCGTGTGCGACGGTCGCCAGGGCCCCATCACCGGCTGGATTCTGCGGATAGCAATCCACATTGATCAGGTTCTTGCGGTTGCTGTAGGAGCCGGTGGTCTGGTCCGTGGGGCTGAAGTAGCCGGCGATATAGACGCGCTTGCCCAGATCGGGATTGTATGAATCCTTGATATCATGAATGAGGATATAGACCGCCTTCTCGTTGAAGCGATCCGGTGGCGCGCCAAAGATAGAGGTCACGAGATCATAGATGCCGCGGGCTGGGTCGAGCGAAGCAGGTGGCGTGGCCGTCTCGAAGGCGGTGTAAAAGCCGTCGACATCCTCAACGGTGACCCGACCCTCGTCCAAATCCTCCGTGCCGACAAAGATATAGCTGTGGCTGGTCTTCTTTTTGCACACCGCCTTGATCGAGGAATAAGAAGAGGTGGCAAAATCAATGGTGTAAAAGCTCAGGGTATCGCCTACCTCATGGGCCGTGCCGCCGGGTTTAGCCAGCGTGGCCGGCAGCTGCGGTTGCAGCAGCCGGGTATTCTCAAGCAGGCGCGCCTCTTTCCCTGCGATCACGGGTGTGCCGCAGAGCCGTCCCGGCTCGTCTGCCAGACGGACGGCCCCCTCCCGGATCCGGTCAGCGCCCTGGAGGCTAGCGGCCAGCAGCAGCGGAATGGCGAGAAGGGATACGGTCTTTCTTGCATTCATGGCATTTCCATATCTTTTTGTAATTATATATTTTATATAACTCTAAATCCGATTCGGCTTTCCGTAAAGTACGACAATTTGCCCCTTGTCGCAAGATATTTTTCATCGTTACAGGGACAAAATACTTTTTTTCACGCCGCGGATTATGTACATTAGTAAAAAGAGAGGTTGAACAAATATCCTGTTAATACCATGACAAACACCGTATTCGAGAGAGGCCAGGATGGCTTCCGCTGGCTGGACTGTATCCAGCCCACACCCGCAGAGCTTGATCAGGTCGCTCAGGATTACACCTTGCATCCCACTTCGGTGCAGGACTGCCTTCAGCCCGAGCATCTGCCCAAGTTTGAACGGTTCGACAACACCCATTTTCTCATCGTCCGGGCGTTCGATGAGGCGTGTCCGGAGGACGCCGATTCGATCCAAGCGCTGACCCGCAAAATTGCCATCTTCTGGAACAGCCATTTTTTCATCACCATTCACCGGCTCGATCAGCCCTTTCTCGAAGAGCTGCGGCGCCTTTGGACCGCGCCGGGCACGCAAGCTACCACCGAGCCCTCGGTGCCGCTGCTGCACGACCTGATCAAACGCGTTCTGATCAGCTATGAAAAGCCCCTCGAGACCGCCGCGGTGCGATTGGATGGTTACGAGGAAAAGGTTTTCACCAGCCGGGCTGAACCGCGCCTGCTGAAGGAGCTCTACCTGCTCAAGCGCAAGGCGACGGTCTTTAAAAAAATGATCTTTTTAACCAAGGATGTGCTCAGAGCCCTCACCATCGAGACGCATCAGCACCGGCCGTTGATTCAGGACCTCATCGAGACCGCAGATCGCCTCTTCTTCCTGGCCGACGCGCTCCTGGAGAACACCAATACCCTGCTCAACATGCACATTTCTCTCGCCTCGCAGCGGACCAATGAAGTCATGCGCGTCCTTACCCTTTTTTCAGTTTTTTTTCTGCCTCTGACCTTTATCGTCGGCATCTACGGCATGAATTTTGAATTTATGCCCGAATTGCATCATCCATTGGGTTACCCCTTCATCCTGCTGGCCATGCTCCTTGTAGTCGTAGCGGTTTATTCCTGGTTCCGCCGCAAGGGGTGGTTGGGCTCCGAGGGGGAGTGAGGGAGGGGAAAATGCGAACGCCTGCCAACCCCGCTGTTTTTCTGGACTATGCCAGCACCCGCGCTGACATCCGCGATGGCGATATTTTGCTCTATGAAAGTGACACCTTTTATTCACGGATTATCAAGAAGGTGACCCATTCCCGCTACACCCATGCCGGGATTGCGGTCTGGTGGTTCGAGCGGCTCATGGTCATGGAGGCGGTAGGAAGCGGTGTGGGGGTCACCCCGCTCTCCGTTGGCATCAAGAAGCACAAGGCCCGGGTCCACTGGTTCACCGCGGTGCGGCCTCTGACCGAGGAACAGCGCCGCCAGATGATCATGAAGGGTCAGGAGGAGTTAGGCAAGAAGTATGACCTGTGGCATGCGATCTGGGTGGGGATCAAGCTGCTATTCAACTGGGAACCGGAGCGGCGGGATGCTTTGCGCAAGGAGAAAAAGTTTTTCTGCTCCGCCTATGTGGCGCATGTCTATAACGCCTGCGGCATCGATCTCAAGTGCGGCCTCAGTGACAGCTCCATGGTGCCGGAGGATATCGCGACCTCCACGGAGCTGACAGACCGGGGCATCCTGAAAAATATGGAATAGAAGCGGCGCCAAGGCCGCGTCCGGCTATTTCAGGACCCTGACATCGTCCTGCGGAACCCAGGCCAAGCGGCCGTCGAGCAGTTTGACCTGATACCAATCCCCCTGTGAGGCCGTCACCTCCAGTTCGATGCCGCCGGGAACGCGTACCAGAACCTTGCTGGCGGTGTCGGGCTTTTCATAAAGGGCGGTGCGATCCGCGCCGGAACCGTTGATCTGGATCCGCGGCACAAGAGCGGCGGTTGTCTGCTCGGCCGTCACCGTGAAATCGTGCTCTTTCAAATCCACACCCATCGATTGGAGCAGTTCCCAGTACTTCTCCTGCTTCTCCACCCGCTGCAGCGCTTTACGGTACTTGTCTTCCTTGCTGACCAGGGTCGCCGCCGTGCGGTAATTCTGCATGGCCTCCTTGTAATTGCCCACCACTTCGTGCAGCAGCCCGAGATTAAAGATCGCGGCATGATTATAGGGATCCTGCTCCAGAATGGCGCTGTAATTCACAAAGGCGTTCTGCAAATCGTACTGATCGATGAACTCCCGGGCAGCGTCCGCCTGCCGCTTGAACTCTTTCCCCTCGATACGGGCGAATTCGAACTTGTTCTGTTCAAAGCGCGGCGTATAATAGTTGATCAGTTCCTTGGCGACATTTTGCAGGCAGAGGTCGATGGTCTGGTCGGCCGGAGGCAGTCCTTTGCTGCTGTTGTCATCATCACAACTCTTGACCTCCTGCTTGTTGGTGGCCTCTTTGGTACCGATCAACTGGCCGGTCTCTACGCGGACAATGCGGATGGTCGCCGAGACGGTGGCGACCCGCTTGTTGCACCAGACCTCTTTTTTCTCTTCGACCTTGTTCTTGCCGGAGCCCTTGGTGGTGGTACGAGTCTCGGAATCCCAGGTATCCTTCACCGCCGCATTGACCTGGCCGGTGAGGATGGCATCGACGCCGAGGAGCTTGCCTACCTGGGCAGCTTGGGTTTCATCGATGAGTCCGCTCTGGCCGAGCTTCATCTCCTCGAGAATTTGCTCCATACGCTGCCGCTCGACGACGACAAAGACGTTGGTGCGGGCGCCATCTTGGAAGCTCTTGCCCTCCTTGCGCTTGAGGCCGAGAAAGCCCGAACCGACATCCTTGACACCCCGGTCCGTTTCGACCATTTGGGTGATGAGCAGGTCCGCAAGCTTTTTGCCGGCATCCTCGAAGGGTTTCGGGCCCTTGTCCCCGCTGGCGGCGACATTTTCGATGGTGTTGAGAATTTTGTCGAGGCTTTTCCTGCCAGCGGGCTTTTTCTCCGATTCGTAGCGCGAGGTGACCGAAAAATCGGCGACGGCCATCTGGCGTACTCCCTCCATAACCTGCTCCGGGGGTGTTAGGATGAAGCATTTGAGATCCTGGGCGACAGCAGCAGTACCGGCCAGCCCACAGACGAAAAGAAGAGATAAAATCAAACCCGACCCAAAGACGATATGCTGCTTGGTCATGACCGCACTCCTGGTTTATCCGCGATGAACCACATTCTGCTCAATAAAACAAAATATCATCCCATGGAATAAAAGTCAATAACTATTTACTAAAATCGCACGCCGGCCCGGCAACCTGATATTCACCGCACTTTTATCTTTTTTCATAGCCCGAAGTGTTGTATATTGAAGCAATCAAACCCTGATCCGGAGGCAAATGGACGATGGCGAGCAGACCGAAGATCCTCAATGCCCTGCTTTCTGCCGTAGTATGGTTGCTTTTTGTGCTGTTGATCCTTCTATGGCTGCCCCTCACGGCGCTCGTCTGGCTCTTCGACCGGGATCCAGCCCGTTATCGCACCGGCCGGTTCTTCCGCTGGTTGGCCCACCCCATTGCGGTCCTGGGCCCCTCCTGGCGGGCGCGTGTGGAGGGAGTGGAGATTCAGAATCCGCGCCGGCCCTATGTGGTGGTCGCCAATCATCAATCCATTCTCGACATCCCGATGCTGGCCTTGATACCGATGGAGTACAAATGGGTGGCCAAGGAACCTCTCTTCCGCATCCCCGTTCTTGGCTGGATGATGCGCCTGGCCGGCGACATCCCGCTCGACCGCGCGAGCACCCGCAGCGGCATCCAAGCCCTCAAGGCGGCGCGCACGTACCTGGATCGCAAGTGCTCCGTCTTCTTCTTCCCCGAGGGCACCCGCTCGGAGGATCGGCGCGTCTACGATTTCAATGAGGGCGCCTTTTTTCTGGCGGTCAAGGCGCAGGTTCCGGTCCTGCCCATGGCCATCGAGGGCGCCAGCGACTGCCTTCCCAAGCATTCCTGGATCTTCGGCGACCTGCATGATATCAAGATTCAAGTCCTGCCCCCGGTGGAAACGTCCGGCATGAGCAAGGAGGATGTGCCGCAGTTGACCCGGCAGGTCCGTGCGGCGATCATCCGCCAGATCGCCTCCTGGCAGGGCGTAGCTGTTGAACAAGTCGATGCGGCCGGTGTGGTCCGCCCGCCCGCGTTTTAGCACTACGGTGGTTTCGTTTCTTCTTTCAACCAGGAGCAGATGATGGAGCAAATGCCCCTTTATCCCCAGCCTCCAGCTTCAGCGGCAGCGCCGCGGCGCAAGAGCCGGTGGTGGCTCATCCTTGCGATCTTTGCCTTGCTTTTTCTCTTCGGCGTGATCTTTTTTATCGCCGGACTCTTCGCGCTGGTCAAGGGCCCCTTTTCGGAGAAGCCGGTGGAGATCAAAACCGGCTCGGTGATCGAGCTGCGCATCCGCGGCGATCTGGCTGAAAACCTTCAGACAGCACCCCTCTCCCTCTTCGGCGGCGAGGCGCAGAGCGCGACCATGCTCGATCTCCTCAACGGCATTCAGCGCGCTAAAAGCGACGACCGCATCCGCGGACTCTATTACCGCTCCGGCGACCTCTCCTGCGGCATGGCCAAAGCTACGGAAATCCGCGACGCCCTGCTCGATTTTAAAACCTCAGGCAAACCCTTCAAGGCCTATCTCGACCTGGGCGGGGAACTGGATTACTATTTTGCCTCGGCGGCCGACTCGATCTTCATGCCGACCGAAGGTCTGCTCGAGCTCAACGGATTTGCCATCGAGGATATCTTCTGGAAGGAGACGCTTGATCGCATCGGCATCCAGTTCTATGTCGAACAATTCGAGGAGTACAAATCCGCGGGGGAAGCCTACAGTCGCACCGGTTTCAGCGCCCCGGCGCGCGAATCCCTGCATGCCTTGCTGCAGCAGCGGCAGGAGACCTTTCTCAAGGCTGTGGCAGCCAGCCGTAATCTCGATCCCCGCACCACAGCGGCCGCTCTGAACCGCGGTCTCTATTCAGCCGACTCGCTCCTGGAACTGGGCTTCATCGACGGCATCCGCTCCGAGGGGTACGTGCGAGATCAGCTCCTCCGCCGCAAGGTCGATGGCGACTCGACGGCCAAAAAGAGTCCCCTGGTCACAATCGCCAATTATGCGCACAGCGCCGACAAGGGCCTGAAACAGGTCGTGGAGGGCAAACAAATCGCCCTGATCTATGCCTCGGGTTTGATCGTCAGCGGGGAGACCGAATCCAATCCCCTGCTCGATCAAGCGATGGTCGCCTCGCGAAATTTCGTGCGCTACCTCCGTCAGGCGCGCGAGGACAAGCACATCAAGGCCATCATTCTGCGCATCGATAGCCCCGGCGGCTCGGTCATGGCCGCTGACGAGATCTGGGAGGAGCTGGAGCAAACCCGTAAAGTCAAACCCCTCTATGCTTCGATGAGCGATGTTGCGGCCTCGGGCGGCTATTACATCGCCATGGCCTGCGACACGCTCATCGCGCACCCGCAGAGCATCACCGGCTCGATCGGTGTCATCTCGACCATCCCGAATTTCAGCGGTGCACTTGCCAAGATCGGCGCACACGTAGATACTCTTAAAAGCACCGACGGGGCGCTCTTCCTCAATCCCCTGCTCCCCTTCAGCGACAAGGATAAAAAGCTGTACCGCCGTCTCTCCGCCAACATCTATCAGCGGTTCGTGCAGCGAGTTGCCGACAGCCGGGACAAGTCCTTCGAGGAGACGCGCCTGCTGGCGCGCGGGCGGGTCTGGACCGGCGAGGCCGCCCTCGCCAGGGGCTTGGTCGATACCCTTGGCGGATTGCGGACGGCGCTGAATCTGGCCAAACGCCGCATCGGTATCGCCCCGGACCAGAAGGTCCGGTTGCGGCTCTTCCCGCCGGCGCAGGAGCCCTGGGACGCCTTCAAGAAACTCTTTGATCTCCTGAGTCAGGAGGCAAGCGGCATCGCCGTCCAGCGGACACCGCTCGCCTCGGCTACCGCAGCCTCCGCCCTCCTGCCGGCCTGGCCCCTGCTACCCGTGCCGCTGCGCAGCCAGATGGAATATATCCTGCTGCTGCACGAACTTAGCACCCGGGAGCCTGTGCTAGCCGCGATGCCCTCGATCGCACCCCTGCTGATACGGTAAAGGCGCCGCCGGCCACACACTATAGAAATATTCCACGCCGCATTTTGTTATAGCTCTAACAGGATGCGGCGTTTTTATTGATCCGATTATCACATGAGGAGGATAAATGGAAGAAGAACGATTCACCATTTCAGGCATGTCCTGCATGCACTGCGTCGCGGCAGTCAAAAGGGCTTTGGAAACCCTCGGCCTCACGGTGGTTGAGGTTGCGCTCGGCAGTGCGCGCGTCCGCTATGATGAGCATCAGGTCAGCCGCGCGCAAATCGTGGCGGCCATCGAAGAGGCGGGCTATCAGGTTGTCTGATATGGCTGATGAAATCCGTCCCCCCGGCTTAGCCGGCGATTCAAGGACTCCGGGTGGTACGAGTTGGTCCCTTCCCGTAGCGGGGATGACCTGTGCCAGTTGTGTGGCCCGCGTCGAAAAGAGCCTGAAGAAGATCCCCGGCCTAACCGATGTAGCGGTTAACCTAGCCACAGAGAAAGCCTCTTTTACCGTCACCGATCCCGCCGTGCGTCTGGAGGCAATTGCCAAAGCCGTGGCTGCGGCCGGCTATCAGCTGGCGCTGCCGGCGCCCGCCACCGCGCCTACAGAATCCCCCGCAGCAGCCGGCGCAAAGGATGAATCGGATGAGGGCTTGCGGCGTGACCTGCGAACCGCGCTGATTTTCTCCCTCCCCGTATTTCTCATCAGCATGGGGATGCCCCTCCCCTTTTTCCACCTCCTTTGGCCCTTTTCCATGGAGACAACCGGAAAAATCCTCTTCCTGCTGACCACGCCGGTGATGTTCATTTCCGGCGCTCGGTTCTTCCGGATTTTCTGGCGCAACCTACGCCACTTCACGGCGGACATGAACAGTCTGGTGGCCATCGGCACCGGGTCGGCCTACGGTTATAGCACACTCGCCGTTCTCTTCCCGCAGCTGCTCGGGGAGACGCAGCGCACGGCGCAGGTCTATTTTGACTCGGCAGCGGTGATTATCACCCTCATCCTGCTCGGGCGGTGGCTGGAACATCGTGCCAAAAAGCAAACAGGGGCGGCCATCAGGCGGCTGCTCGAATTGCAGCCCAAAACCGCCCGAGTCCGGCGCGGAGAGCGGATCGAGGAGATCCCGATCCATGTCTTGCAAGCTGGAGACCGGGTACTGGTCCGTCCCGGAGAGAAGATTCCGGCCGATGGCCGCATCGAATTCGGCGCCTCCGCTGTGGATGAGGCCATGATCACCGGGGAGAGCCTGCCGGTAGACAAGGCGGCAGGGGACCGGGTGACCGGGGGCACATTCAACACCGCCGGCGCATTCGAATTTACGGTTACGGCGGCAGGCAGCGCCTCGGTGCTGGCCCAGATCATCCGCATGGTGGAGCAGGCTCAGGGTTCCAAGGCGCCGATCCAGCGGCTGGCCGACCGGATTGCAGCCATTTTTGTCCCGGTCGTCACCCTCATCGCCCTGCTAACCCTGGCTGGCTGGCTCTTCATCGGCCGCGTACCTTTCGGGGAGGCACTGCTTCCCTTCGTCGCGGTGCTGATCATTGCCTGCCCCTGCGCCCTCGGCCTGGCGACACCGGCCGCGATCATCGTGGGCACGGGAGCCGGAGCACGGCGCGGCATCCTCATTAAAAACGGCGAAAGTCTCGAGATCGCCCACCGGATCGATACCATTCTGCTCGATAAAACTGGGACCATCACGCGCGGGCAACCGCGGGTCACGGAGATCCAGACGGCCGGCATGGCGGAGAGGGAGTTGTTGCGGATGGCGGCGGCTGTGGAAAATCTCGCCGCGCACCCCTACGCCACAGCCGTGACCGAGGAGGCCCGCCAGCGCGGGATTGTCCTCCCTGCCTGCCAGGAGTTCGCCAGCGCCACCGGTTCCGGGGTGCTCGGACGGGTAGAG
This sequence comes from bacterium, assembly GCA_035419245.1. Classification (NCBI taxonomy): domain Bacteria; species bacterium. The sequence goes on from DAOLSP010000006.1 coordinate 29,932, forward strand.
GGCCGGCTGATCCAGATCGGTCATCAAGCCTATGTGGAGCAGAGCGGGGCCGAGATCGGGAGTTGGCGGGATCGGGCCCAGGTGTTGGCTGAGGCGGGCAAGAGCCTGCTCTTCGTTGCAGTCGATGGGCAAGTCGCCGGTCTTATCACCGTTGCCGATGTCATCCGGCCGGAATCGGCCGCCGCTGTCCGCGCCCTGCAGCAGCGAGCGATCCGGGTGGTGATGCTCACCGGCGACCATTCCGCTGCTGCGGCCGCGATCGCCGAGGAGGCAGGGGTGGACCGCTTTATGGCGGAGATCCGCCCCAATGCCAAGGCGGAGGTAGTCCAGAGCGAACAGCAAGCTGGGCATGTGGTTGCCATGGTCGGTGACGGCGTTAACGACGCGCCAGCTCTGGCACAGGCGGATGTCGGGATCGCGATCGGCAGCGGTACAGATGTCGCGATCGAATCGGCCGCCATCACTCTGGTACAGGGCGATCTCACCCGGGTGGTCGAAGCGATCGATCTCTCCCGGCGCACCATGCGGACGATCCGGCAAAACCTCTTTTGGGCTTTTTTCTACAATATCCTCGGCATCCCCCTGGCGGCGCTGGGACTCCTCAATCCGATGCTGGCCGCCCTGGCCATGTCCTTCAGCTCGGTTTCGGTCCTTACCAATTCACTGCGGCTGAAGCGCCTGGCACCCGAAATCGCGTCACCCCGGCCGGGGTTGCAGTGAAAAATAAGTAGCTTTTTTGCCAAAATGAGCTTAATTTCAGGTAATCGGTAAGGGCGGTCGGCGGCTCTGAAGGGTGGTTCACAGGATGGCAGGCGCTCACGACCAACGCCAAAGACAACTGAAAGGATCTTGACATGCTCAAAGGACACCCCAAGGGTCTGCTGGTCGCATTCTTTGCCAACATGGGGGAACGGTTCGGCTTTTACACCATGGTGGCCATCTTCATCCTCTTTTTACAGGCCAAATATGGCATGAATGCAGCTGCGGCCAGCCAGGTGTACGGCATCTTTATGTTCTTTGTCTACTTTTTTCCGCTGCTAGGCGGTTTCATCGCCGACCGGTTTCTCGGTTTCAGCAAGACCATCAGCATCGGCCTTATCGTGATGTTCATCGGGTATCTGATGCTGGCCACGCCGACCCCGATGAATCAGGGGTTCAGCTTGGTGGTTGGCGCCCTGGCGGTCATTGCCCTGGGGACCGGGCTTTTCAAGGGCAATCTCCAGGCCCTAGTGGGCAAGATGTACGAACCGCCCGAATACGCGGCCAATCGCGACCGCGCCTTCAGCATCTTTTACATGGGGATCAATATCGGCGCCATGCTCGCACCGACCGCTGCCGAGATGGTGAGCAACTGGGTTCTGGCCAAAAAAACCTTCCATTACGATGCTCATATTCCCGCCCTGGCCAACCAGTTTCTAAACGGCGAACTTAAGGATCCCAGCGCCTACCTGGCTGTTGCCCGGGCTCAGGACCCCGGCGTCACCCTCTCAACCCTTGGCAATTTTTCACAATCCTATATCAACCAGCTGAGCCAGTCCTATCATTACGCCTTTAGCATTGCCTGCATCAGCCTGATTATTTCGATGCTCATCTTCTGGATTTTCCGCCGCTATTACCGGGAGGCTGACTATATGGTGGGGAGCACGGCGACAAAAGCGCAACCGGCGCATGTCGAGACCCTCACCCCGCAGCAAACCCGCGAACGCCTCATCGCCCTGGGTCTGGTTTATTTTGTGGTGATCTTTTTCTGGATGTCCTTTCATCAGAACGGCGTCACCATGACCTATTTCGCCCGCGATTACACCCAACCCAGCGTCGGCCGTTTCACCAATCTCTGGTTCGACCTCTTCGGGCTGCTGCCGGTCTTTTTCGCCGCGCTCGGACTCTACTATGCCATCCGCAGGTCGAGCACTATCAAACAGCGCATCGGCGGGGCGGCTGCAACCCTTCTCTTCCTGATCATCGCCGCCCTGCGTTTCCAAAGCTACGGTGCAGTCAATCCCTTCACACCGCAAAAATTCCAGCATTTCAATCCCTTTTTCATCGTCGCGCTCACGCCGGTCGTCGTGGGTCTCTTCAGCTGGCTCAACGCCAAAGGCAAGGAGCCTTCTGCCCCGCGCAAGATCGGCTTCGGCATGCTGATTACTGCCGCAGGCTTTTTCATCCTCGTTCTCGGCTCACTCGGTCTTCCGAGCCCGAAGGAGCTCGGCGGGCAAGTCGCCCCTTCGGCACTGCTGGTCTCCCCATACTGGCTGATCAGCACCTACCTGACCCTGACCATCGCCGAACTTTTCCTCAGCCCGATGGGTATCTCGTTCGTGGCCCGGGTGGCGCCTCCTAAATACAAGGGGGTCATGCAGGGCGGATGGTTTGCCGCGACCGCCCTGGGCAACTATCTGTTGTCGGTCATCGGTTTTCTATGGATGAAGGTGCCCCTCTGGAGCCTCTGGACGATCCTGGTGATCTGCTGTCTGCTCTCTGCAGCCTTCATTTTTTCGGTTATGAAGCGTCTCGAGCGGGCCACCCAAGGTTGATAAAGCAGCTGGTTTTGCGCCGCACCCAGGCTGGACGCGGCAGAAGCCAGCAGAAACGCATGATGAATCCCCTCTACCTCGATGACGACATTGCCGTCTTCGACAAACCCACGGGACTGGCCTCCATCCCGGAACGAAATCCGGACGCGGCATGCCTGCTGCACCTGGCGGAAACTGCCCTGGGCCAGAAGCTCTTCATCGTTCACCGTCTCGACAAAGAGGTGAGCGGATTGATTCTGTTCGCCCGACACGCGGCGGCGCATCGCTTCCTCAACGCCTGCTTTGCCGGCCGCACGGTGGAGAAACGCTATCTTTTGCTCGCGCTGGGTCGGATCATGAGTGACCGCGGGCAAATCGATGCCGCAATCCGGCAGTATGGCTCTGGAAGGATGGGGATCGATCCAGAACGGGGCAAGCCCTCCCTCACCGAATACGCCGTTCTCAAACGTTTTTCCGGCTCCAGCCTGGTCCGCGCCTTTCCCCATACCGGGCGGCGGCACCAGCTGCGCGTCCACTTTTACAGCATCGGCCACCCCATTGCCGGCGACCCCCGCTATGGCGGCACCCCGACCGGGCCGGCCTGGCCGCGCCTGATGCTCCATGCCGAAGCGATCGCCTTCACCACTGCCGCCGGCATACCTTTGGAGTTCACCGCCCCCCCTCCTGCCTCCTTCACCGCGGTGCTCGAAAGACTGGAGCCTCTTCGGCCGAAAGATCCCCTTCTTTAGGAGGTGCCATGGAAAAACTTCACATCGGCACTTGCAGCTGGAAATATCCCTCGTGGGCGGGCCTGGTCTATTCGGCCCCCACGGGTATCGACTATCTCCGGGAGTACGCCCAAAAGTATACTACCGTCGAGATCGATCAGTGGTTCTGGTCCCTCTTTGAAGGCGGCAAGGTGCAGCTTCCGAAAACAACCGATGTCGAAAGTTACGCCCGCGCCGTGCCAAAAAGCTTTACTTTCACGATCAAGGCGCCCAACAGCGTCTCCCTCACCCATCCTTATCAAGGGGCGAGCGATGGCCCAGTTGCTGCCAATCCCTTCTTCCTATCCGCTGCGGTCATGCGCGATTTGTACGAACGTCTCGAACCGCTGCGGGAGCAGATCGGCATGCTCTTCCTGCAATTCGAATATCTCAACCGGCAGAAAATGGCCTCCCAGCAGCAATTTCAGCAGCGCGTGCAGGAGTTTCGCGCACAACTGCCCGCTGGGCCGCCGCTTGGCCTGGAAATCCGCAACAGCACCTGGCTGAATGCAACCTTTTTTGAGTTCCTCCTCGCCGCCGGGATCCATCCGGTCCTGCTGCAAGGCTACTGGATGCCACCGGTAACCCAGGTTTACGAAAAACACCGGGCCCTGATCGTGCGCCATCCCACCCTGATGCTGCGTTTGATGGGCGCTGACCGCCAAGGTATCGAAAAGGAGGCCGCGGGCTCCTGGGATCGGGTGTTATGGTCGAAAGAGCAAGAACTGCTGGGGATTGCCGAAATGATCCGGGATATCCTTGCCGCCGGCGTGGAACTCTATGTCAACATCAATAACCACTACGAAGGATCGGCACCGCGCACCATCGCCCGGCTGCTGGAGCTGCTTGATGTGTAAAATTAGGGGTTGCGAATAAGAGGAGATTTCCTTAGCTTGATTCGGATGACAATCTAGGAGTAACAGATGAAGAGTATCCGGTTGATCGGCTTGTTGATGGTCTTCGGGCTCTGGGCGTGCGAAAAGGATTCCGTTTCTGCGGATAATAAGCCGGTGGACAAGCCGGAAGGCTGGCAACTGGTCTGGTCGGATGATTTTACCACCAACGGCCTTCCCAGCGCGACGCGTTGGGGCTATCAGACCGGCGGCAGCGGCTGGGGCAACGATGAAAAACAGTATTACTATGGCGACCGGCCGGAAAACTGCCGCGTCGAGAATGGCATGCTGATCATCGAAGCGCGCAAGGATAATTTTGAGGGGCATCCCTACACCTCAGCCCGGCTGGTCAGCCGGGGCAAAGGGGACTGGACCTATGGCCGCTTCGAGATCCGCGCCAAGCTGCCGGCAGGACGAGGCACCTGGCCCGCCATCTGGATGATGCCGACCGTATCAACCTACGGCAGCGGCGGCTGGCCGGATAACGGCGAGATCGATATCATGGAGCACGTAGGTTACGACATGGGCATCATCCATGCCTCGATTCATTCACTAAAGTACAACCACAAGATCAATACCCAGAAGACAGCCACCCTTAAAGTCTATGATGTCGCTTCCAAATTCCACGACTATATCCTCGAGTGGGATGCGACCCAGATCAGGGCCTGGGTCGATACCACCCTCTATTTCACCACACCGAACGAAGGCAAGGGCTGGGAGTACTGGCCCTTCGACAAGTCGTTCTACCTGATCCTTAACATTGCTATCGGGGGCAGCTGGGGTGGTGCGCAGGGCATCGACGATTCCATTTTTCCTCAGCAGATGGTAGTCGACTACGTCCGCGTCTACCAAAAACCGCAATAAGAAGGATTGACGAGGGGGTTTCCCCCATGCCGGAAGAGGGATTGAAATGAAGGTTTGGATAAAAGCCGGATTACTGGCGCTGCCGCTGCTGGCCGCCTCGCCGCGTCCGCTTCTGGCGGACAAGAACGATCAAGCCCGGGCCAAGGAGGCTGATGTCGTGGCGCCGGATGCGGTGGTGCGCGCGGCCTACGAGTGCATCTCCGGGCCGCGTGGCCGGGATCGGGATTGGGACCGGATGCGCAATCTCTGGATTGGCAACGCCCGCATCATCCTCTCCTCCGCCGACTATGAAGGCAAAAGCCGCTGGGAAAACCTGACCCTGGAGAGCTTTATTCAACGGGTTTCCGATTATTACAAGGCGCAGGGTTTTTTCGAGCGGGAGATCGCCTCAACCATCCAGCGCTTCGGCAATGTCGCCCAGATCTGGAGCACCTTCGAAATCCGCAAGGGATCGTCGACCGGCCCGGTCATCAGTCGCGGCATCAACAGCTGGCAGTTGGTCCGGCACGAGGAACGCTGGTGGATAGCCCAGCTGGTCTATGATTTCGAAAGCAGCCGTAATCCTTTGCCGGAGCGCTATCTCAAATAGCCGTCACCACGATTCCATCCAGAGGTTTTCATGGCCGATCACCCCTCTTATCACATGACACCGGAGGAGTTTCGCCGCCTTGGTTACCGCATGATCGACTGGATCGCCGGGTATCAGCAGCGGGTCGCTGAGCTGCCGGTACTCTCCCGGGCAGAGCCGGGCAGTATCCGGGCCAAGCTGCCTACGGCCCCCCCTGATCAGGGTGAGCCCCTCGATGCGGTTTTCCACGATCTTGAGGAGATCATCCTGCCGGGTCTCACCCATTGGCAATCTCCCAATTTTTTCGCTTTCTTCCCTGCCAACACCTCAGGCCCTTCCATTCTCGGCGAGCTGCTTTCAGCCGGCCTCGGGGTACAGGGCATGCTTTGGGCGACCAGCCCAGCTTGCACCGAACTGGAAACCCACATGCTCGACTGGATGGCCGATCTCCTGGATTTGCCGCGCAGTTTCCGATCATCTGGCACTGGCGGGGGCGTCATCCAGGATTCGGCCTCCGGTGCAGCGCTTTGTGCCATTCTGGCAGCGCGCGAGCAGGCGACGGCGCAGCGCAGCAACGAGATCGGCTGCGACGGCCGGCTCACGGCCTATACTTCGGTCGAAGCCCACTCCTCGATTGAAAAGGCGATCAAAATCGCCGGCATCGGCCGCGCCAACCTCCGCTTGATTCCAGTCGATGACCGCTGCGCCATGCGCACACCCTTGCTCGAGGAGGCTATCCGGACCGATTTGCAGGCCGGCCGCAAGCCCTTCTTCGTCAGCGCCACCATCGGCACCACCGCCGCTAACGGTCTCGATCCCCTTCCCGAGATCGGCCGCATCGCGGCGGACTACGGTCTGTGGTTCCATGTCGACGGGGCGATGTCCGGGACAGCCGCCCTCTGCCCGGAATTCCGCTTCATCCAGGCAGGGTTGGAATGGGCCGACAGCTACTGCTTCAATCCTCACAAGTGGATGTTTACCAATTTCGACTGCGACTGTAACTATGTCCGCGACCGCGGCGCGCTCATTCGCGCCTTGAGCATTCTGCCGGAATATCTCCGCAACCGGGCGACCGAATCGGGTGCAGTCATCGATTACCGCGACTGGCAGGTTGCTCTCGGCCGCCGCTTCCGCAGCCTCAAGCTCTGGTTTGTCCTGCGTCACTACGGCCGCGAAGGGCTGCAGTACCATATCCGCCGGCATGTGGCGCTGGCACAGCAGTTCGCCGAGTGGGTTGCCGCTGATCCCGGTTTTGAGATCGCCCTGCCTCCGCCCCTCAATTTGGTCTGCTTCCGCCACCGAGGCGGCGATCAGGCCAACCAATATATCATGGACGAGATCAACCAGAGCGGCCGGGCCTATCTCACCCATGCTATACTAGCGGGGAAACTCACCCTGCGGCTCTGCGTTGGACAAAGCGGGACGGAACTGGACCATGTCCAAGCAATTTGGCAGCGCCTTCAAGAGGCCTCGGGTCGCTGGCAGCAACAGGAAAGAAGCAGGAGAGGCGCTGATGAATAGTTCCGAAGATCCCGCCACACGTCCATTGAGCGGAAAAGGCGGCCTGCCGATGCTCGAGGTCGTCAATGGGCAGGCCAAAGCCCTGATCAGCCTCTATGGCGGCCAGGTCCTCTCCTGGGTGCCGCGCGGCGAAGAGGAGGTACTCTTCCTCAGCGAAAGAAGTCACTTTACGGCAGGCCAGCCCATCCGCGGCGGTGTTCCGATCTGCTGGCCCTGGTTCGGACCGCATCCTGCGGACCCGGCCAAACCGATGCACGGATTTGCCCGGCTGATGACCTGGCGCTTGACCTCCAGCGCCACCCTCCCGTCCGGCGCTAGCCGTATCGAGCTGATGCTGACCGAGTCGCCCGAGACCCTGGCGCTCTGGCCCCAGCCTTTCCGGCTTCTGCTCCATATCGACGTAGGCAGCCATCTGCGCATCGCTCTGACCATGGTGAACTCCGGACCGGAACCCCTGGCGACGACTTCAGCCCTGCATTCCTATTTCCGGCTCGGCAAAGCCGGCCAGGTGCACATCACCGGACTAGACGATACCTTTTACATCGATACCTTGCAGCAGGATTTGTATACCCTGCAACGCGGCAAACTCCAGGTCGACCAAGAGATCAACCGTATTTATCTCGATACCGCCAGCCTCTGTATGATCCACGATCCCCTCCTGGAAAGACAGATCGTGGTCAAGAAAGAGGGCAGCCGGTCGACGGTGGTCTGGAATCCCTGGAGCGAGCGCAGCCGCGGCATGGCCGACCTGGGTCCTGATGAATATCAATACATGGTCTGCATCGAGGCCGGCAATGTACGCCAAGACGGGCGCACCCTCGCCCCGGGCGCGAGCCACACGCTGGTGACAGAGTTTGCAGTGATCCACTGAATCCGGATCAGGCAGCCCGCATGCCACCTGGTCTGCCGCCAGAACGTGGGACCGGGAATGACGTCAGGCGGCGAGCATATTTCGGCGGTATCCATGCTCGATTTTCTGCTTGCATTTTTAATAATATTTCTTTAATTTTAACATCTAAAATCGATATTTTTTACTACTCATACATGAGCAGGAGCGCTTACGATGTCGAAAAAATGTGATATCTGCGGCAAAGGGCCCCAGGTTGGCAATAATGTCAGCCACGCCCACAATCTGACCAAGACGCGCTGGATGCCCAACATCCGCAAGATGCGTATCGTCGAGAAGGGTGCCACCCGGCAAGCCTATGTTTGCACCCGCTGTCTGCGTGGCAACAAGGTCACCAAGGCGCTTTAGGCGCAATACCGACCTGAATGAAAAAGCCGGATCCCCAATCCGGCTTTTTTATTGTGCCGCCTGCCAGCCCTGCCACAATCGATCCTTCTCCAGCCCGTTGTCGATAAAATCCCAGGGAAGTGATTCCTCCCGCCGCTTGGCGCGGTGGATCCACTCCGCGAAGCGGGGATAGATCGCGCGCCAATCGTCGCCACGATCGATCGATGCCACCAGAGCCTCCCCCACCTCGTGGTTGCCGATTGCAAAGAGGGCCTGGAAGAGTTCCTCACGCGCACTCTTGCGCCCCGCACTCACACCCTCTATCCGGTTCAACTCGGCCAGCAAATGGTTTCGCTTCTCCTTGATCTGCTTTTCGCTGGCCATCGCGGCCCACTGGAATGGGGTCCAGGGTTTGGGCACAAAGGTATTGATGCTGACGCGCACCTCGCGTTGGCTCTCCTTGCGGCAAAAAAGCGCTGCCACCTTGCGGGTGAGTTCGATCAGAGCGCGAAGATCTTCGGGCTGTTCGGAAGGCAACCCGATCATGTAATAGAGTTTGAGCTGGCGGATCGGTGACGCACCGATTCGTGCGGCGGCTTGCAGGATCGCCTCCTCCTGCAGATCTTTACGGATAGCGCGACGCAGCCTTTCGCTGCCCGCCTCGGGAGCGAGGGTGACACTGCGGAGGTCACTGGCGTCCAGGGCCAGTAGCAGAGCCTCAGAGACCCGGTCTGCTCTCAATGAGGAGAGGCTGACCTTGTGGCCGCGTGCCAACAGGCTTTCGCACAGCCGATCGAGCGGACGGTAATCGGAGAGAGCGGCTCCGACCAGTCCGATGCGATCTCCCGGATGGGCATAGCGCTCGACCTCCTGCAGAACTGCCTCGAGCGGCCAGGTTCGGAAGGGATGATAGAGATGCCCCGCAGCACAAAAGCTGCAGCCTCTTCCGCAGCCGCGTCCCACCTCCACCATGAACATCTCCAGATGCATATAGGGCGTGACCACAACCGAGGTGGCGGGGGGATGGGTGTGCACATCAAGATAGCGACGGCGGACAGCGCCCGGTGGCGGTTCCAGCCCATGAACGGCGGGCACCCACACGCCCTCCAGCTGCGCCAGCCGTTCGAGAAACGGTTCCCGGCGCCCCCCCGCATCGAGATGCTCTTGATAGGTCCCTTCAAATTCGGGGATGAATCCCTCCGCCTCGCCGACAAGAAAGCAATCTGCAACCGGCGCGAGCACCGATGGATTGTAAAACGCCGCGATGCCGCCCATCATAACGATCGGATCGCGCTCGGAGCGCTGCTGCGCCAGCAGGGGAATCCCTGCCCGTTTCAGCAGTGCAACCACATGGGGATAATCCAACTCGTAGGAGAGCGAAAAGGCAAGGATGCGGAACCGGTTGAGCGGACGCTGGGATTCCAGGGTGTGAAAAGAGGCAGCGAACGGGCCTTCCAGCTGGAAGGCCCGTTCGCCTTTGAGGAGTGGCTGCTCGTTGAACAACCGGTAGACGGTCTGGAAGCCCAGACTCGACATCCCGGTGGCATAACTATTGGGATAGACGAGCGCCAGTGGAGTGGGGCCGGTGGGAAAACTCTCACGGCGGCGGCTCTCGGCGCTGAGCAGCTTCCGGGCATGCGCCCGGAATGCCCCGACCTGATCAGCCATGCAAGCCGCCTCCGGTCATTAAAGGCGTACCTGCTGCACTACGCCTCGGTTCACAGCAGTTTCCAGCGGTTGCGGCGGCACGCCGGAATATCGAATTCACTATCGTCATGGCCGTTGCCATTGCCGGATTCAAGGGGCACATCCTGCAGGGTCCGCTCGACATCCTTCCAAGTGTAAGCGGGCTCCGGCCGGCTGGATGGCGTTTGCGACGGCGGATGCGGTTCGGACTGCGGCGGCTTGGGCCGGTTCGCCGGGATGGTCGTGCGCTGCTGCCAAGATGGATTGAGAATGTCGCGGCTCGCCTCTTTGCTGACGTGCTCATTGATCTCGTCGAGGCGGGTTACGGCAGGGATTTCCTTCTCCAGGAGTCCCCCCTGTTCGAACTTGACGCTCGTCCAGTTGCCGCTCTCACGCGGGCGGCGAACCGCACTCGAAAGCCCGGTGGAAATGACAGTGATGCGCATCTCGTCATCGAGGCTGTTGTCGATAACCGCGCCAAAAATAATATTGGCGCGCGGACCGGCTTCCTCGAAGATGATGGTGGTGGCGGCGTTCACCTCGGCCAGGCTCATCTTCGGACCACCGGTGATGTTGACCAGCAAGCCGAGCGAACCGGCGATGGAAACGTCTTCCAGCAGCGGGCTGTGAATGGCCTGCTCGGCGGCGATCTTGGCCTTGTTTTCGCCGCGGCCGACACCCGAACCCATCAAGGCATCCCCGGCTTCGCTCATGACTGCACGCACATCGGCAAAGTCCAGATTGACCAGCCCAGGCACGGTGATCAGATCCGAAATACCCTTGGTCGCGTTGAAGAGAATCTCATCGGCATAGCGGAAGGCCTTGTCGAGCGGTGTGTCCGGCGGCACGATGGAGATCAGTCTCTGGTTTGGAACAACGATGAGCGTATCGACGCACTCCTTGAGGGCGAGGATGCCTTCATCGGCGCGCATCATCCGCTTCGGTCCCTCGAAGATGAAAGGCCGCGTGACGATTCCCACGGTCAGGGCGCCGATATCGCGGGCGATCTGGGCAACGACGGGCGCAGCGCCGGTACCGGTGCCGCCCCCCATGCCGGCGGTGACGAAGACCAGATCGGCATCCGCCAGGGCATCATAAACCGCATTGCGGTCCTCTTCGATCGCACGCTGGCCCTTCGTGGGATCGGCTCCGGCACCCAGACCCTGCGTGGTCTTGGTCCCGATGCGAATCTTGGTGGGCGCCATGCAGTACTCCAGCGCCTGTTCATCGGTATTGATGGCGATAAACCCTACGCCCTTCAGCCCTTCGGAGATCATGCGCGTCACCGCGTTGCCGCCTGCGCCGCCGACACCGACCACCTTGAGCACCGCGCTGTTGGGATTCACATCATCGAAATCAAATGTCAGATTCATAGCCGGCTCCCTTGTGCTAAATAGATCTTCCGTCAGACCTATCCCTAGTCTGGTGGATGATTCGGGTCCCATATGTTACCCCTCTCTTTGTTGACCTGGCCGCCGGAGCTATCCCTTCTCCTCGGTCCAGGGTGGTGATACTTCCCGCCTGAGATTTCGGCTGGGTAAAGTCGCGCTATAATTTGCGGTCGAACAGCTGCTTGAATTTTCCGTAAAGCGAAGTAAAGCTCTTTTTCTTCGGCTCCACTTCCTCGTCGCGGTGTTTGATGGCATACTGGATCAGGCCCACGCCTGTGGCGCTTTGCGGTGTGCCGGCCTCGTTAATCATACCGGTGAATCCCGCCGGATGGCCAATCTTGACGGGCATGTTAAAGATCTCCTCGGCCAGTTCCATCGTGCCGGGCAGTAACGAGGCCCCACCCGTCAGCACCAGACCCGTCGTCATCAGATTGACATAGGTCGACTTTTTGATCTCTTCATAGATGATGGTCAGGATCTCCACCATGCGCGGCTGAATGATATCGACCAGCAGGCCCTTGGAGATTCGGCGCGACGGCCTTCCATGGATGCCGGGGACCTCGACTACCATATCCTTGTCGCCCTCGCTGTGCAGGGCATGGCCGTGCTCGATCTTGAGTCGTTCGGCCGACTCGATCGGTGTGCGAAGCATGATGGCGAGATCGTTGGTGACGTTGCGGCCGCCGAGAGCGACCACGGCGGTATGGCGGATGCAGCCCTCATAAAAGAGGGCGATATCACTTGTCCCGCCGCCGATATCGACCAGGATCACGCCGAGTTCCTTTTCGTCATCACTCAGCACCGAATAACTGGAGGCCAGGGGCTCGAGCACCAGGTCAGCAGTAGAATAACCCGCCTTTTCGATGCAGCGGTAGATGTTCTGGGCCGAGGCGATCGCGCCGGTGACGATATGGACCTCGGCCTCAAGACGCACGCCGATCATGCCGATCGGGTCACGGATGCCACGCTGGTCATCGACAATGAATTCCTGCGGCAGAATGTGGATCACTTCGCGATCGAGGGGTAGGGCGACAGCGCGCGCCGCCTCGATGACGCGGCGGACATCCTCCTGGCTCACCTCATTGTCCTCTCCAGATATCGCGACCACACCGCGGCCGTTGATGCTGCGAATATGATCCCCGGCGATCCCGGCATAGACCATATCCACCTTGACGTCGGCCATCTCTTCGGCGCGCTCGACGGCTTGCTGGATGGAATGGACCGTCTTCTCCGCATCCACAACAATACCATACCGCAGGCCTTCAGAGGGCGCAGTACCGACGCCGATGATCTTGATCTCCTGGGCCTCATTGACCTCGGCGATATAACAGCCGATCTTGGTGGTGCCGATGTCCAGCCCTGCAATGATATCGATTTCATCCATATGATTATCCTTATCTCGCATTCGCGGTCATGATTTCTTTTTGACGACGATTTGGCTGGCCATGCGCGCGTCCAGACATCGGATGTTGCCCATGAGGGTGGACGGTCCGAGCTGGCTCAGGAAGACATCGAGATTTCTCGCCTTCGCTGCCAGATCATCTTGCCCGAGCAGTACCGGCAGCATACCGGTTTGTGAAAAATAGGCCACCAAGCCGAGTTCCGGGTCGCAGTGGACCTCGGAAAGTTTCTGGCCCAGCAGGCTGCTGCGGCCATTCACCTCAGAGATAAACGCCATCGCCTGATGAAAGAGGAAACCGTCCAGCTGCCGCGAGTGGGTATTAAAGCGCAGACCGGGGCCGGTTATGACCGGCAGATTAGGTATGGGCTCATCTTCCTGAAGTGCGAGGATATTGCCCTTGCCGTCCACCCCCCGGATCCGTCCGGCTGCCAGCAGGACGACCGGACGGCCTGATTTTACTCCCGCCTGCAGATACAGCTTGCATTCGCGCGACTCCAGCGTCAGCATCTCCTTTTCCTCGTCGGCACGGCGGATCTTGTCTTCCAGTTTCTGGCGCAGCTCGTCCCCATCCACATACTGCAGGGCATTCTGGGTCGCCATTTGATCGATGGACAGGACCGGCTCTTCGCTGTCGTGGGCTTCAAGCAGCTGCTGGGTGATGAACAGCGCGGCCACGAGGGCAAAACTGAAAAAAAGCATAACCTTGCTGTACTGCAGAACGCGTTGAGTCATGCAGCCCCCCCCTTCTTGGAGTCCAGGTTCAGAACAGCGCGAGCGAGGTCGGCGCTGGCGGAGGCGTACGCCGCCTCCCGTGCGATATGTCCCATCTGTTCACGCCGTTCGGGGTCGGCGAACAGGGCGATGATCTCTGTCGCCAGATCATGGTGCTCAAGATCGCGCTCCAGGATAACCACGGCCGCGCCGCGTTGCGCCAGGGCAAGCGCGTTGGCCTCCTGATGATTTCCGGCTGCAGCGGCAAATGGAATCAGGATGGACGGCAGTCCACACACCGCGATCTCAGCCAACGTCAGCGCCCCTGCCCTGCTCATCACCACATCCGCCGCCCTGTAGGCCAGGGGCATTTCGGTGATGAAATCTGTCATCCACACACGATCCTCACACCCGACAAGTGCCTGCCGTACCGCTTCCTGATTCCATTTTCCGCTGCTCCAGATGAGCTGCATCTCCGACTCTGAGAGCAGACGGGACAACATACCGATAACCGCTTGGTTGATCACCCGGGCCCCCTGGCTGCCTCCGAAGACCAGCAGCGTCGGACGGTCCGGATTCAAGCCGAAATGACGCCGTGCCTCTGCCGGCGTAACCGACACCTGAAAATCGCGCACCGGATTTCCGGTCGCATAGACATTCTTCCGTCCCGCAAAATAAGGCCGCGCCTCCACAAAACCGAGGTGCACCTGGTCCACCCAGCGCGCCAGAAGCCGGGTAGTGACGCCGGGAAAGCTGTTCTGCTCCTGAATCAGCGTCGGACGCCCGAGCAGATGGGCCGCCAGCAGGATGGGGCCGCTGACATAGCCGCCGGTACCGACGACCACCCGGGGCTGCACCCGCCGCACCACCCTGACGCTCTGCACCAGGCTCCAGATCAGCAAAAAAGGCAGTGCCAGATTGATCCAGAAGCGACGCCGGGCAAAGCCGCGGATGGGGATGCGGTGCAGTGGGTATCCCAGTTCCGGTACGATGCGCGATTCGACACCGCGCGCAGTGCCCGCAAAATGGATCTCCGCCTGCGGATTCAGCTTGCGCAGTTCCGACGCGATGGCGATGGCCGGGTAAAGATGGCCGCCCGTCCCGCCGCCGGCGAACAGGTAGGCCGGTTTCCGCTTTCCGGTGCGGTTCATCGAACACTCCGGCGTAAAGAGACGGTTTGCCGGACCCGGGTCCGGCTGGAGAAGAGGTGAGCCTTCTCCGGAAAGGCGCGCTCTTCAACCCGCTGCCGGTATTCGCGCCAGCCCGGACTCTTGGCGTAGGCCGGACTGCCTTGAGCGGAAATGTTGAGCAACAGGCCAAGCGCGCAGAGATGGGTCACCAGCGAGGTGCCACCGTAACTCAGGAAGGGCATCGGAATGCCCGTCGTGGGAAGCAGCCCGATAACCACCGCCGCATTGACGAGCGCATAGCTTGCATAGCAGGCGGTGATGCCCCCGGCCAGATAGCGTCCGGTCGCATCGGGCGCCTGCTGAGCAATAATCAGGCCGCGGTGAATGATCACCAGGAAGAGCAGCAGCACACCGATCGTGCCGATCAGCCCGTATTCCTCACCGATCATGGCAAAAATAAAGTCGTTGTGAGCCTCCGGGAGAAAAAGATATTTCTGGCGGCTGCCGCCGATGCCCACCCCGAAAATCCCGCCCTGCACCAAAGCGATAATCGACTGTTTGAGGTGGGGGTGCATCTCGCCGCCGATCGCACGCAGATGGTCCGTGATCCGTATCAGCATATACTTGTTAAAACTGGCATAGATCAACGCCAGACTCAGGGCGGACATGGCGGTGGCGGCCAAATAGCTGACGCGGACTTCGGCAATGAAAAAAACCGTGAAGACTACGAGCATCGTCAGTGCAGCCGTCCCCATGTCATGCTCCATAGCGATGGGTCCGACAATCAGTAAGGCCAGCACAAAGAGTTGGGCATAGATTGCTAGATCATCCAGGTGCTCGCGCCATTCGTGCAGCTTCAGCGCCAGCACCATAATCAGGGCATAGCGTGCAAAGTCCGAAGGCTGGAAACTGAAGAAATAGAGGTTGATCCAGCTCCGCGCACCGTTACGTGGAGTGATGAACGGCACCCGCAACAGGAGTATGATCAGCAGCGCGAGTGAAATCCAGAAGAATGGCCAGGCATAGTGCAGCCATTCGCGGTAATCGCGCCGAGCGATGATAACCATCAGCGTCAGGCCGATGATGGCGCGGACCAGCTGTTTGGTGAAAAAATAGGCGCTGTCGCCGTAACGAATTTCCGAACGGTACGAGCTGGCCGAGTAGATCGCTGCTGCACCAAGGATGACCAGAACCAGGATGCACGTAAGCAGGGCGAAATCCGTGCGGGCCCAATCCATTTTTTTATGCGTTGCCGTCATCGTATTTTGAAGGTTGTCAGAGTTAAAAGCGCCAAAATAATACCCACAATCCAGAAGCGGATGACCACCTTGGGTTCCGCCCAACCACTCAGTTCGAAATGGTGGTGGATCGGAGCCATTCGGAAGATCCTCCGGCCGGTTCGCTTATAATGGCCGACCTGGAGGATCACCGAAAGGCTCTCGATCACAAAGATAGCGCAGATCAAAAGGAGGAGGAGCTCCTTTTTAACCAGTACCGCTACCGCACCAATCGCGCCGCCCAGTGCCAGAGCGCCCGTATCGCCCATGAAAACCTGCGCGGGGTAGGCATTGTACCAGAGAAATCCGAGAGCGGCGCCGAAGAGCGCGGCGCAAAAAACCGCCAGTTCGCCGGCCTCGGGTAGATAAATGATGTTGAGATAGTCACTGAAATCGACACGGCCGGTGACATAGGCGATCAGACCGAAAGCGGTCGCCGCGATGGCGATAAGGCCGATCAGCAATCCATCCAGTCCATCTGTCAAATTGGAACCGTTGGACATTGCCGTGATGACGAATGCGACGATGAAAATGTAAAAAAAGCCGAACTCGAGTTCGAAATCCTTGAGAAAGGGGATCGTGGTCGAGGAGCGTTCGCTCGCCACAGTCGGAAGAAAATAGACCACCAGGCCGACGAATAGACCGATGGTGATCTGCCCCACCAGTTTGTAGCGGCCGATCAAGCCCTTGGGCATCTTTTTGACAATCTTGAGATAATCATCCAGCAGGCCCAGCATGCCCAGCCAGAGGGTCACGATCATCACCACCCAGACGCAGGTCTCGCCCACCTTGGCCAGAAGGAGCGTGGGCAGCAGGGTGCTGACCAGAATCAGGATGCCACCCATGCTCGGCGTTCCACGCTTGCTGAGATGGGTCTGTGGCCCGTCTACGCGGACCTCTTCGCCGATCTGCATCTCCCGCAACTTGCGGATCAAAACCGGCCCAATGAGCAGGCTCAACAGCAGAGCCAGGAGCACGGCGCTGGCCGCGCGGAAGGAGATATAACGGAATAGATTGAAGAGGATGAAATCGTCTTTAAGGGGCTCAAGCAAGTAGTAAAGCATGACTCTATCCGCTAGTTAGATTGAGCATCCAAATGACGCATAATCCCATCCACCAGGGTCTCCATTTGCATGCCGCGCGAGCCTTTGAAGAGCAGGACATCATCGGGGTGGATAGAACCGATCAGCTCCTGCTCGAGTTCCTGCTTGGAGCTAAAGTGGCGCGCCGCCAGGCCGAGTTCGTCGGCCCGTTCCAGAGTCGCGAGGGTTTCACGTCCATACAGCCAGATGCTTTCGATATGCAGCTGGGCGGCCAGATCGGCCAGCTTGCGGTGCTCGCCGGTGGAATAGCTGCCGAGTTCCAGCATATCGCCGAGCACTGCGAAGCGCCGTCCCTTGCCGCCGAGGGCCAGATCGGCCAGAGTGTGAAGCGCCGCGGCGCAGCTGCCGGGATTGGCGTTGTAGGTATCGTTGATCAATACCACCCCGCCCTTGCGGAGAAGGACCATTCGTTTGTCCACAGCCGTGAGCGTAGACAATCCGGCGGCGATCTCCCCGGCTGTCAGATCGAACTGGACCCCTACCGCCGCTGCCGCCAGGGCATTGCCGGCATTGTGGCGCCCGCTCAGCGGCAACTTCACCTCCCGGCCCAGCAGACGCAGCGTGTAGTGCGCCTCCGCATCGCAACCGAGGATCTCGGCGCGGAGATCGGCGGGATGATCGAATCCATAGGAGTAGGTCCGGGCCAGCGGATAGATCTGGTTCCGAAGGATGGGATCATCCGCATTGAAAAGTGCGAGACCCTCGGGCCGGCAGTGGTTAAAGATTTCAAATTTCGCACGGGTAACCCCGGCCAGATCCTTGAAAAATTCAAGATGGGCGAAGCCAATGGCGGTGACCAGGGCCATGTCCGGCTGGACCAGCCCGCTGAGAAGATCAAGTTCGCCGAAATGGTTGGTCCCCAGCTCGGCCACGAGAATCTGGTGATCGTCGCGCAAGGACAAAAGCGTCAGGGGGACGCCGATATGGTTGTTGAAAGAATGAGCGTTGCGGAGCACGCCGTACTTTTGCGCCAGCACGGCATGGATGGCCTCCTTGGTGGTGGTTTTGCCCACGCTGCCGGTGACTGCCACAACCTTGATCTGAAAGGTTTTCCGGTAGGCGCGCGCAGCGGACTGGAGACCTTTCAGGGTATCGGGAACAACGATGAGGCGTGTCATAGCCGGTAGAGGATGCTGGCTGGCGTACCAGTTCTCCGAGACCATGGCAGCCGCGCCGCCGGACTCGAGGAAGGGGCGGACAAAGTTATGACCGTCGAACTGTTCGCCGGTCAGGGCGATGAAAAGCTCGTCCGGATGGGCCGTGCGCGAGTCGGTGGAGACGCCGCCAAGGCAGCGCGACAGCAGGGCCGGATCGCCGGTCCAGTTGCCGCCGCTCCAGTGCACGATATTGGCCAATGTCAAATCCGCATAAGCCACGTTCTACTCAGAAGATTAACAGTTTTCTCAAGTCGATGGAGGATTCGCAGACCAGCAGCACCTGATCGCCGGGCTTGGCATGGCGGCCGGGGGGCGGCTGTTGCGAGATTACCTTGCCGCTGCCGCTGACTACTGCGGTAATGCCCTCGGCGGCAAGAACATTCAGGGCATTGCGAATCGGCAAACCGGTCACACGCGGCACCAGATGCCTAGCCTCCTCACCAGAATCGTCCCGGCAAACCAGGCGAATCGTCGCGGGGATCAAAATCTCCGCTCCGGCTTTGGGGGTCTGCTCGACCACCACGCCCTGACGGCCGGTGATATCCAGCTCGAGGTTGAGATCGCCGGCCATCTGCACCGCTGCGGCCCGATTGAACCCGATAAAACTCGGCACAATCCTGCGATCTTGCTTGACAAATTTCAGATCCAACTCTTCACCCTCCTCCGCCTCCACATCAACCCCGCGCTGATACAGGATCTGCTGGGCTATCCTTCTGAAGCAGGGCGCCGCAACATCTCCTCCCAGATAGCTCCCCTTGGGATTATCGATCATCACGTAGATCACCACTTCCGGCTGATCTTTCGGGAAAAAACCGCCAAAGTTGGCAATATACTGCCCCTTGATGTACCCGCCGCCGCCGCTGCGCACCATGCGCGCCGTCCCGGTCTTCCCGCACACCGTCAGCCCCTCGAGCTGCGCCTTTTTGGCCGTGCCTTCCTTCACCACATCCGCCATCATCGCCTTGAGCATCTCCGCCGTCTCCGTTGAAATCACCCGGCGGATCGCTTTCGGAAGGTTCCGCTCCCGAATATGCCCCTCAGCGTCCTGGACCTCGCGCACGATATAGGGGGTGAGCAGGGTGCCACCGTTGGCGATCGTGCAAAACATATTCGCCATCTGGAGGGGGGTCACCGCGATCTCATGGCCGAACGCCATGGCGTAGGGGGTGAAACCCGACCACTGCGCCATGTCGCGCAGCTGCCCGCTGGCCTCACCGTCCAACCCGACTCCCGTCCTGGCGCCGAACCCGAAGTCGCGCGCATAGCGGTAGACCAGGCTTTTGTCCTTGTCCCGAATCGATTTAGCCATGCCTATATTACTGGACTTAGCAATGATGTCGTGCATGGTCAGCATGCCATAGGGATGCACGTCATGGATCGTCTCCCCCATAACCGTCCATTCCCCATTCTCGCAAAAGATCTTGTCGTTCGGGGAGTAGATCCCCTCATTGAGTAGCCCGGCCATCGTCACCAGCTTGAACGTCGATCCTGCCTCGAATTGATCGGTGATCGCGCGCAGACGGTACGAGGAGGGGGAATACTTGCCGTAGGCATTGGGATTGAAGCCGGGCTCCGAGGCCATGGCCAGGATCTCGGCGGTCTTGGGATCCATGATGATGGCGACGCCGCTGTCGGCGCTGGTCTCCTGCAGCGTCCGGCGCAGCTCGCGATGTGCGATGCCCTGGTAGGAGGCGTCGATGGTCAGGACGATATGGCCGCCCGGCTCAGCCTCCTGCATCGGATAATCAGGATGATAGAAGGTGAACTGATTGCCGACGGCGGTCTTTTGCTTGACGGCATAGCCTGGCACCCCATAGAGCACCGACTCGTAGCGTTTTTCAACGCCGCTGATCCCGTGACCATCGGCATCCATGAAACCAAGAATCTGGCTGCCCACTTCGCCCAGAGGATATTGGCGTGCGTACTCCTTGATGATGCTGATGCCCTCGAGTCCGAGCGCCTCGACCTCAAGACCGGTTTGCCGCGACGCGCGCCGTACCAGATAGCCGAAGGTGCGATCCTTGCGCAGTTTGGCCTGCAGAGTCGAGCTGGAGATGCCGAGGACGCGGCTCAACTTGCGCGCGGTGGCGCCCGTATTGGAGATGCGGAGCGGATAGGCGCCAATCGAAACCGAAGGAACATTGATCGCGAGCGGCCGCATGCGGCGATCGAAGATGCCGCCGCGCACCGGATCGAGCCGGACCTCTTGTAGATACTGCTTCTCAGCGAGCAATTCGAATTTCTCCCGCATAAAGATTTCGATGTAAAGCAGGCGCAGGATCAGGACCAAAATGAAGACATAGATCAATCTGTAGTACAGCTGCAGCCGTGATTGATCCTGGCGTTGCTGCTGGGTGCGGTTGTAGGTGTAGTTCATGGCTTGTCAGCGCTTTTCTTCCCTGCGCGCCCCGCGTGGTCGGGTTCGCGCTGCCAATCATCCAGTATATCAATGAGTTTATCGAGAATATTTTTCTCTTTCAGCTTGAGCGTGGGCACCGGAACCAGCTTGAGATCGCTCCGGGCCAGATCATCCATCCGCTGCATCGAACGCAGCTCATCGATACGCACTTCGAGCAGGGCATTTTCTCCCTGGAGCGTGAGGAGCTGCTGCTGCAGCGCCCCGTTGCGCCGCAGCTGATGATCAACATCGACCTTTTGCCACACCTTTAGAAACACCAGCAGTGCGATTATGCCGAGAATCACGAACACCCGCTCGCGGTTGCGCTGGTATTGACTCTTGCGGGCAGGAGGGCGATATCGGGTCGAGTTGGGTCGCATCGTTTCAGGCCTGCTGCAGTTTTTCGGCCACGCGTAATTTGGCGGAACGCGCGCTCGGATTGAGGGCCACTTCCGCCGCCGCCGGAACGACCAGCTTCCCGATGACCCTAAGCTGCGGCACCGCGCCACAAACGCATACAGGCAGTTTCGGCGGACAAATACAGGGATCGGCCTGCTGGCGAAAGTACTCCTTGACGATCCGGTCTTCCAGTGAATGGAACGAAATCACGCCGAGGCGGCCACCTGGCCGAAGGGCGGTGAGCGCCTGAGGCAGAAACAACTCCAGATTCTTCAGCTCGTCATTGACAAAGATGCGCAGACTTTGAAACACACGGGCACAGCTTTTGACGGCAAAGGGGCCCGGGACCACGGAGCGCACGATCGCGGCAAGCTGGCTGGTGCGTTCGATCCGGCACTTGCTACGCGCACGGACAATGGCCTGCGCAATACGCCGCCAAGCGCGCTCCTCACCCAGGGTGCGGATGATGACACCAAGCCGCTCGGCATCGAATTCATTGACGACCTCGGCGGCGCTCATTCCGCTTTGCGGATCCATCTGCATGGATAGCGGCCCGTCGGCGGAAAACATAAATCCCTTCTCCGGATCAGTAATTTGTAGGGTGGAAATACCCAGGTCGGCGAGAATAGCATCTACATGGCCCCTATCGGAATCGGCCAGAAGGGTCTCAAGATCGCGAAAATTCCCGCGCACAACCTGAAATCGATCTGTATAACTGGCCAGCCGCTGCCGCAGCCTCCGCAAGGCCTCAGGATCTCTGTCGATGCCCACAACCCGTCCTGCAGACGGCATGGTCTGCAAGAACGCCTGCAGATGACCGCCGTCGCCGGCCGTTACATCATACACCAGCTTTGCTTGCCGGGCCTGGAGCAGCTCGAGAACCTCCCGGACGAGCACGGACTGGTGAAATCCTTCCATTACGCCTCCCCGATGATCAGTTCAACTCGGGGAAGATGAGCCGGATGCGCTGAGTGAAATCCGGCTGAAAATATCCTGAATGGTCTCCTCGCTCGCCAGGGCATCTTCCTTGTAGAGCGCCGGGTTCCAGATTTCAAAGACTTCGCCACACCCCACCACCAGCACCTCACCATCCTCGGGCAGCTCGGCATAGGCCACCAGGTTCTCCGGCAGAATCAGCCGGCGCTGCTTGTCGAGCTCACAATCCGACGCGGCACCGATGATATGGCGTTTCATAATTTGCTTGGATTTTTCATCCACATTTAATTTATTTAAGGAGGAGACCAACGCTTTCCATTCATCCCGGTAATAACCGGTGAGGCACTTGCCGATCCCTCGGGTGATCTTGATCCGGTCCCGCAACCCATCTTCCTGCGAATAGTACAACTTCGCCGGAAGCGCCAGGCGCCGGTTGGCATCGAGGGTGATGGTATAGGATCCGGAGAGTTCGGCCATGGTTTTATCTACCCCAAATGAAAGGGGAAAATCTCCAAAAATTTCCAAAAATTAGCAGTAATTAACCAAATTACTCCATTTCTATCCATAAGATAGCTTATTAGCTTTTAAAAATCAAGCAAAAAAAGCGTTTTTATTATTTATTTTGCCCCCAGGGGAATGGCCTGCAGCTTCTGGCAGCAACAGCTATCTCACATAATATCAAGTTGATAGTAGGAACCCATCCCTACAGCCTATTTCTATCAGGGAGTTCTTCCATGCCCCTTCTCCGCCCGGTTTTTCTGCTGACCTGGCTCTTCGCCGTCCTCGCTGCGGCTGCCCCCTTCCGTTTGCCTTGCGACAAGTATCGTCTCCCGAACGGACTCGAGGTAATCCTGTACCAGGATCACTCCGACCCGGTGATCGCCGTGGCCATTCAATACCATGTTGGCTCGAACCGTGAGGTTCAGGGACGTACCGGCTTTGCCCATCTCTTTGAACACATGATGTTTCAGGAGTCCGAGCATATAGGGCAGGACCAGTTTTTTACAAAGATTCAGGGCGCCGGCGGCGAGCTCAATGGCGGCACCAACACCGACGGCACCATCTATTTCGAAACCGTGCCGCGAAATGCTCTGGAGCTGGTCTTGTGGCTCGAATCCGACCGCATGGGTTTCCTGCTGGGAACCGTTACCGCCTCGGCTTTCGCCAATCAGCAGAGTGTGGTCCAGAACGAAAAACGGCAGAATTACGACAACCGCCCTTATGGCCACACCAATTACGTCATCGGCAAGCTGCTTTATCCCCCCGGCCATCCCTACAGCTGGGAGGTCATCGGTGAGATGGCGGATCTCCGCCGCGCAACTCTGGCCGACGTGCACGATTTTTACAGAAAGTGGTACTGCCCGAACAACGCCACGCTGGTGGTGGCCGGGGATTTGGATCCTGTGCAAACGCGCGCGTGGATTGAAAAGTATTTCAGCGAGATTCCCGCACGAGAGGAAGTACAGCCGCTGAAGCCGATGCCGGTTCGGCTTGACTCAAGCCGTCGCGCCTGCTTCGAGGATCCTTTTATCAAATCCCCCGAGCTCACCATGGTCTTTCCGACGGTGCCGCAATTCACCCGCGAGGGTCACGCCCTGAGTTTTCTGGCCGAGCTGCTTGCCGGCAACAAAAAATCACCGCTCTACCAGTTACTGGTCGAAGAAGAAAAGCTCGCCCCTGCGGTGCACGCTTGGCAGGCCAGCCAGGAGATTGCTGGCACCTTTTCCATTCGGGTGCGCGCCTTTCCGGAGATCCCCTTGAGCCGGGTTGAAGAGGCGATCCAGCGCGCCCTGACGCGGTTCGAGAGGCGCGGCTTCACCGCCCGGGACTTGCAGCGCTGCAAGGCAGGCCTGGAGACCAGTTGGTACAATCGCATTTCGAGTGTCTTGGGCAAGTCGATGCAATTGGCCCATTACAATGAGTATGCCGGTTCTCCGGACTATATCACCACGGATCTCGAGCAAGCAAAGTCGATTACGACCAGAGAGATCTGGCAGGTCTACTCCGCCTGCATCAAGAGCAAGCCGTATGTCCTGACCAGTTTCGTGCCGCAGGGCCGCCGCGATCTCGCGGCGGCCGTCTCCCTCCCCTTTGTTCTGCCTGAAGAGCACGCACCCGGTATTAATATCGTCGAGACTACGGCCGCGTCCACCGTGCCGGTATCCGCTGCTGCGGCGCCCGACGCCTTCGATCGCTCCATCGAACCTCCTCTGGGCCCCGAGCCCCTGCTGCGTTCCCCGCAGATCTGGCGCGAAAGTCTGAAAAACGGCATGACACTTTCCGGCATCAGCCAGCCTGAACTGCCGCTGCTTCAAGCCTCGCTGATTCTCCAGGGCGGAGCGCTGCTCGATGAGGCGGGGAAGAGCGGCACGGCCAGTCTCCTTGCGGCCTTGATGATGGAGGGAACCCGGTCAAAAACGCCGGCAGAGCTTGAGGAAGCGATCGCCGAACGGGGGGCCACCCTCTCCCTGTCCGCCTCAGGTGATGCGATCACCCTCACGGCCACCTCACTTTCCTCACGTTGGCCGGAGGTGATGGCTCTGATCACGGAAATCCTCCTCGAGCCGCGATGGGATGAAAAAGAATTTGCCCGGTTGCAGCAGGAGGCTCTGGAAAACATCCGGCGAAATCAGAGCAACCCTGCGGTGATCGCCAACCAGGCCTTCAACCGGATCGTGTACGGCGATGACCATCCGCTTTCCCGGCCGGTCGAGGGTACCACCGCAGAGGTCACCTCCCTGACTCTGGCTGATCTCAAAGAGGCTTACCAGGAGCAATTCACCCCCTGGCGCGCACATTGGTCGCTCGCCGGTGACATCGATGCCAGACGGGCAGTAAAAAGTCTGCGCTCGCTGGAGAGACGCTGGCAAGGCGAAGAGAGCGCCTTGACTGCACCGCCCCCACCCTCTTCCTCCTCCGGCCGACGGCCCGTGATCTATTTCATCGATTTTCCGGGGGCGCGGCAGTCGGAGGTGCGCGCCGGACATCTCGCCCTCGCTGCGCGCGATGCGGATTTTTTCCCCGCGACGGTGATGAACTACAAACTAGGCGGATCGTTCAACGGTATTCTCAACCTCATCCTTCGCGAGGAGAAGGGCTTCACCTATGGCGCCCGCTCCCGCTTCAACGGCGGTTACTGCGCCGGCACCTTCATGGTGTCGACCAGCGTCCAGTCCAATGCGACCCTCGAGACCGTGGAGATCATCCGGGATGAAGTGCAGCGCTACCGGCAAGGTGTCGCCGAAGCGGATCTGCTTTTCAGCAAGAACGCCCAGCTCAGGGCCTACGCGCGCAGCTATGAGAGCCTGCGGGCTCTGGTGGGTTTGCTCGAACAGATGGCGCTCTATGACCTGCCGGGCGATTGTGTCGAACAGCGCCAGGCCTATATCCGTGGCCTGTCCAATTTCCGGCATACGGCGCTAGCGCAAAAATATCTTCATCCGGAGCACATGATCTATCTCGTGGTGGGAGACGCCAGAACCCAGTTGGGCGCGTTGCGGGAAGTGGGATGGGGCGAGCCGGTCTTGTTGGACCGGGAAGGCCATCCGCTCCCTTGAGACAAAAAAAGAGCCCTCTATGAAGAGGGCTCTTTTTTTGGGGAGCATGTGAGGAGAGAATTCAAAAAAGATGCGGGATGAAACGATGCTGCACCTGAGCCATATACTGCCGATATTCCGGATCGCGTGCGAGGAGTCGTTCTTCAGCCAGGGCGCGATAGATCTGTCCGGCTGCGATCAAACTGCCGAGTATCAGGTTGCTCCGACCGGGGTTGCCGAGGAGAAAAGCGGCCACGAAAAGGAGCTCGCCGGCATAAAGGGGGTGGCGCACCAGCCGGTAAGCACCGGCAGTTTTGACCTTGCGATTCGCCGGAACGATGCCAAAACTCTTGCCGAGGCTGGCCAGGGCTAAAAGAATGGCCAGAATTGCGCCGAGTTGAAGAGCGAACGACAGGCCCGGTGCTATCCCGTCGCCGGTTGCGGGCCGCAGCAAGAAAGAGAGCACGACGGTGGCGATTGCCACGGCCCAGTCCACTCCATTCGTAGAGATCTCCGCGCTGGGCCGGCGCGTCAGGAAAAGGTAAATGAGCAGGGTATTGTAGATGAGCAGGCCCAATCCGGTCAGACTACGCTGCGGCAGCCAGCTGTTGAGCGCAGCCAGGAAAAATCCTGCCCAAAGAAGTCCCATAACGATATTGCACGGCACATGTAAAAACTGCCGCCAGGCCATCGGGCTGGACTGGGGGGTCGCATCGCATACAAGTTCAAGCCGGTCACCGAGTTGCACACCTTCTAGAGGATCCGGATCCGCAGACCACTCCAGGACATCTCGGGCATGGCGCACATGGGCGATGATCCGGCCAGGCGGCAGCGCCCGTTCCAACCGGATGACCTTGCCCTGGCTGTCGAGAAAGGCCACCCCCAGCGCGTGCGGGAGAGAGAAGGTATGAATCCCGCTGCAATTGCGGATCAGCAGCACCCTGGGCCCGGATTCCGGGATCAAGGTGAGAAAACCGAGCAGGCGATGGATGCGAGTTTGGGCGCAGAAAAGGCGATGCCGTGGATGCTGCCCGGTGGAAAGGTTGGCGATGGACATGAATCACCAGATCTTCAGAATCAGGATATCCTGCTTGGCCAGAGTGACGCGGCGATCCACTGGTGTGGTATTCCCCTCGATGGTCTTGAATTCATATCCCGGACTGATTTCGATCTGCGCGCCGTCAAAAGCGAGAAACTTACCGCTGATCTTGCGGCCGTCGCGGAGATGGACCTCCGCCCGGCTCGCCGGCATCGGCAGGTTGTTGCGCAGATCGTAAATCTGATCCTCGATCAGGACCAGGCTGGGCATCGAGGTCGGGGTCGTATAGCGATGCAGGGGCGCGGCGCAGCAAAGCAGCAGGGCGCCGATCGTCACCAGGAAACAGCGGTGCGCAAAGTTCATCAAGCGGACTCCTCAGGCAGAGCTACCTGCCAGTAATCGTTGAAAAAGTCTTCATGATGCTCATAAATCCGGGCCCGAGCAGGACGATGAAGAGGGCCGGAAATATAAAGAGAACCAGCGGGAAAAGCATCTTGATGCCAGCCTTGGCTGCTTGTTCCTCAGCGGATTGCCGCAAGCGGGTGCGCAGCGAATCGGCCTGGGCGCGCAGGGTATCCCCTACACTCGTGCCGAGTTTGTCGGCCAGGATCAGCGCCCCCACCAGGATACGCAGGTTTTCCACCTTGTTGCGCTCGCACAGATTGCGCAGGGCCTTTTCCCGTGCCAGCCCGGTACGCATCTCCTGGGTGACCTGGAGCAGCTCGCTGCTGAGCACCGGGGCGCGCAATCCGAGTTCCTGGGCGACGCGGAGCAGGGCGGCGTTGAGGCCAAGTCCGGCCTCCATGCAGATGACCAGCAGGTCCAGGGCATCGGCCAAGCTCTCGCCGATTTCCTGCCGCCGCTGGGCGGCGTGGTAGCGCAGCACCAGGTCGGGGAGGCGCATGCTGATGAGAATTACCAACAGGGGAGCGGCCAGTGCCATGAGAGGCTGGGCGATCAACCGGTGCACAAAGAGGAAGTAACAGAGCACAAAAAAGAGCAGGCTGAGGATGCGCATGCCCATCAGCATGACGGGTGCATATTCGTGCTGGATGCCAGCCTCCAGCAGGAGTTGTTTGGAACGGGAGCGCTCCTTTTCACTGGATTTCCCCAGTCGCCCCAGGGTGATGAGCATTTTTTCGATCCCGGCAGGCAGATCGCTCTGCCGCAGCGCATCATGTATGGCCACCGGTTCTGAAGCCGTCGTGGAATGAGCCACAAGCTTCTTCACACGCCGGGTGGTTGGATCGAGGCGGTTGCGTAATCGGCGCAGCAGGAGGAAAAAGAGCGAAAAGGCCGCGAGAAAAACCCCGGCTAAAACCAGATAGAGTGTCATCCCAGCCTCTATTGAAATTTGATTCGAATAATTCTGCGGATCACCAAAAAACCGAAAAGCTGCAGGCAGAAGCCGATCGCCAGTAACAACCGACCGGACCGTTCCTGCAGCATGGGGTCCAGGTAGTCCGGATTAATCAATTCAAGCGCCACCAGGGCAACCATGGGCAAGCTGCCGAGAACCCACAGCGTCATACGACCCTGAGCTGTGTAAGTCCGGATCTGTCCCATGAGCTTGAAACGCTCCCGGATGGTATAGCTGATTTTCTCGAGGATTTCCGCAAGGTTGCCGCCGGTCTCGCGCTGCAGCAGCACCGCGGTGACAAAAAGTTTGAGATCGAGGCTGTTGACCCGCTGAGTCAAATGAAGCAGAGCGTCTCGTAGCGGCAAGCCCAGGTTATTCTCCTCAAAGGTCTTGCGGAACTCCTCGCAAACTGGATCGGGGGCTTCGATGGCCACCATCTGCAAGGCCTTGTTGAGGGCATGGCCGGCACGCAACGAGCTGGTCATCATGTCGAGAGCATCCGGAAAAGCACGAATGAAAGCGCGCAGCCGGCGGGAACGGCGATAGAGGATGTATCCTGCTGGCAAGGCCGCCAGTCCAGCGCTGATCAAAATCCGGGGCAGCAGTTCCTGCAAACGCATCGTCATCAGCAGGCCCAGAGCGCCAAGCGTAAGCGTCATCAGGACCACTGTGCCAACCGTAAGGGAACTGTTCGCCTGTTCCAGCACATGGCGCAGCTTGATAAAGAAATTGAGCTGGTAGAGGAACCTGTTGAACAGCGAAATATCGCTCAGTCGTTCGTCGCGCAGGACAAACGGCATCCCCTGAACATTAAGCCCGATCTCTCCCGCGAAGGCACTCAGGCGCCGATTGATTTTACGCTTGCTGCCGTGCTTGCGCTCATAGAGAGCGATGAGCAGAGCGAGAACCACCAGAAGGAAGAAGAGAAAGGAACTTATCATCAACAGAGTCATGCGGAGAGTTCCTCCTCCTGAATCATCTCGAATCGGGGTTCGAACATTTCATCCGGAAGGCGGATGCCGGAGGTCTCGATCTGCTCGACGAACTTGGGACGAATGCCCGTCGTGCGGAAGGTTCCGACCACGCGCCCATCCTCCCGGATCCCCATCTTTTCGAAGAGGAAGATATCCTGCAATGAGATGGTATCGCCCTCCATGCCGACTATCTCCGCGACCTTCATCACCTTGCGGGTGCCGTCGCTGAGCCGGGATATCTGGATGATGATGTGGATCGCGGAACTGATCTGTTCGCGCATGGCGCGATCGCCGAGATTAGCACCGGCCATTAGGACCATCGTCTCGAGGCGGCGCAGGGCATCGCGGGCTGAATTGGCATGCAAGGTGGTCAGGGAGCCGTCGTGACCGGTGTTCATCGCCTGAAGCATGTCCAGCGCTTCGGCGCCGCGCACTTCGCCGACGATGATCCGGTCGGGCCGCATACGCAGAGCATTGCGCACCAGATCGCGCTGCACCACCGCTCCCCGTCCCTCAATATTGGCCAAACGGGTTTCGAGGCGGACGACATGGATCTGCTGGAGCTGAAGCTCCGCAGCGTCCTCCACGGTGATGATGCGTTCGCTGCTGGGGATAAAGCCCGAAAGGATGTTGAGCAGGGTCGTCTTGCCTGAGCCGGTGCCGCCGGAGATCAAAATATTGAGCCGCGCTCGAACCGCTGCGGTCAGCAGTTCGGCGATCGCTGGTGTCAGGCTGTGGAGTTTCAACAAATCCTCCATGTTCAGCCGGTGCAACCCGAATTTACGGATGGAAAGGATCGGACCATCGATGGCCAGCGGCGGAATGATCGCATTGACGCGCGAGCCATCCGGCAGCCGGGCATCGACCATGGGACTCGATTCATCCACCCGCCGGCCGACCTTGGAGACGATGCGCTCGATGATGTTGAGGAGATGGACATCGTCCTTGAAGCGGGTGTTGGTGACTTCGAGTTTGCCAAAACGCTCCACATAGACCTGGCTGCTCGTGTTCACCAGAATGTCCGAGATCGTGGGGTCATGCAGCAGGGGTTCGAGCGGGCCCAACCCAAAGGTTTCGTTGAGGATCTCTTCAGTCAGGCGTTCCCGGTTGAGTTCGAAGGCCATCTCGCCCTCGTTGGCCAGAAGACTCTCGATCACATCACGGACAAGAGTGCGCAGAGTTTCCGCCGGGATGGTGTCAAGCTTGCTCAGATCGAGTTTCTCGATCAGGCGGCGATGGATCCGTTCCTTGAATTCGTGATAGGCGTGCAAGCTGAGCAGATCCGCATGAACCGGCGCCGTTTCCTTCTTGGCCGGCAGCGGGGCTGACGTCCCAGTGCTCTTTCCCTGGCCATCGTCTGCCCGCAGGCGTTGCCGCAGTCCCATGCCCTACTCCTTTCGCCTCGTCCACCGTCTGATCAGTCCCGGCCCGGTTCGGGGCGCAGCAGCAGCGGGTGCCGGCTCTTCTGCCACCAGGGCGTGGAGAAGCTGCAGCACCTGCTGACTGAAGGGATGACGCGGTCGGCTGAGCACGATGGGTTCGCCCACATTGATGCTCTCAATCAAGGCGCCATTCTCCTGGTAGGGCAGCCGGCAGGCGATGGCCTGGTTGATCGATTTCTCGATGGCAGCCAGCTCTTCGTTCAGTCTTGGCGGATACCGGTTTAGGATAATGGCGACTTTATCATCCGGATAGCCCATACGCCGGAAAAGCGCGAGGGTTCGCTTGAGATTGTAGAGGGTCGAGAGGTCGAGCTGGGCAATGGTAAGGATGGTATCCGCTTCGTCGAGGGCGCGGATGGTCACTTCGTCAAAATGGTCGTCGCTGTCGAAGAGGATCAGATCAAATTCCGGGCGAAGCAGATCGATGATCTGACCCAGTGCCTCAGCGGTGATCGCATCCGCCTCTTCCATGTTCTCGGGTCCGGCGACAAAATAGAGGCCGCTGCTATGGCGCGCCAGTGTCGCCTGCAGACGTGAAACGTCGAGGGTGGCGAGATTCTCGAGAATTTGCAGCAGTGTAATCCGCGGCTGCAGATCCAGAAAGAGCGCCGCGTTGCCCAGCTGCAGTTTGGTATCGATCAGCAGCACCCGCTGGTGGGCATACTGGGCGGCCGCCGCAGCCAGGTTAGATGCCAGGGTGGTCGTGCCCAGGCCGCCCTTGACGCCGAAGCAGCAAACGAGTTTCGCCCGCGCGGCTCGGCCCGTTCCTCCTTCGAGCCACCGCCGTGCGCTGGCGATTGCCCGGCGGATCTCCTCGGCTTCGCTGCCGGGCAGAAAGAACTCACGTGCACCGGCGCGCATCGCGCGGATGATCAACGCGGGCTGGGCGGCAACCGCGGTGCAAAAGAAGAGGGTCTTCGGGAAGAGCGCACTCCACTTGCCCAGGTGTTTGAGCCCTTCCTCCCCATCACCCAGGTCAAGCAGGGCCATGTCGGGATGCAGGGAGGTGAGCAAACTCTGCCCGGTTTTCCAATCTTTCTCCCGCCCAGACAGGTGAAGAGCCTCCATCTCCTTAAGCGCATGAAAAATCGGCCCCGGCTCGCCCTCGCCGATGTAAATCCAGGTAAATTCCTTTTCCATAGTATCCGTTGTTGAAGATCATTCGACCAGATGCACGCCATAGAGGTAGGTATTGCCGCTGCCCCAGATGCCATGGGTCAGCATTTCAATAAAACGGCCGTAGACATTTTTTCCCTGCATCCCCTCGACGAAAAAGACCGCCAAACCAGTGACCGTGATGGTATTGCGGCCTGAATCCGGCGGATAGCGCTCATCATAGAGGGGGACGATGCAGATGCGCGGGCTGGTGTAGCCGGGATATCGCGATCCCTGTATGGAATTGGAATTGGTGTCCCAGTAGGCACCGGAATCCCAGCGGATGATTGCATCCACGCCCTGTTTGGTGGGGCCTTGCATGTTGCCCGGCTCGATTTGCAAGATATCACCGATTTCCACGGTGCCGTCGCAGCCGTTCTCGATGTTGGAGCGGTATTCGCTGGCGCCGGAGATAGGGTTTCCCTTGTTAACCGGAGGATAATCGGATGGGTAGAAAAAGCTGGGATTGGTGCCCGGCGCCCCGAGTTCACCCGACTTGATCATCACATAATCCCCCAGCCGGAAACCAAAATCGGGAACCGCCCAGGGCCGGAGA
The DNA here is from genome assembly GCA_035419245.1 of bacterium. Classification (NCBI taxonomy): domain Bacteria; species bacterium. The sequence goes on from DAOLSP010000006.1 coordinate 61,944, forward strand.
TGATTGGCGCCGACGATAGAGCCCAGTTCGGCGGTCGCCGCGGCGGTGATATTGACCGAATTCATGCCCAGAGCGGACGCAAAGAAGAGCGCTAATCGACGGGAAGAGGTAACCCGCACCCGGTTGGCGGTCGGGAAGGTGATATCCCCTGCGCCCACGGTGACCGGTTGCTGGATGCAGGTATTGCGGCCGGCGAAATCCATGGCGCGCTGGGTAGCCAGAGTCCGGCTGGTCATCAAGCCCGCGGCCCCCGCCAGCGCTGAAGCATCCACCCCCGCCTGCAGCTGGTTGCGCGCCGTGAGCATATAGCCGACATCGATGGCCAATGCAGCCATGCCCATCACCGCCAGCATCGAGGCAGCGGCGAGCACCATGGTCACTCCACCCTGCCGGTGGAGAAACCGGCCGGGGCAAGTCCTCATTTTCATGGATTCATCCCTTCAGAAGGCAATTGCGCAACGCCGCTGGTGATCCGGGGCGAGACCAGAATCATCAGCTCACTCTCCTTTTTGCTGAAATGCTCACTGCTGAAAAGCCTGCCCAGCACCGGCACACTGCCGAGCAGTGGTACACGAGACAGAGTACGCGCTTGTTCTTCAGAAAAAAGACCGCCAATAATCAGGTAATGATTCTCCTTCAGATCCACATTGGTCTCGGTTTTGCGCGTGGAAAGCGCCGGTATCACAAAACCGGAAAGGGTAATGCCGTTTTCAAAGTCGAGGCTGCTCACTTCCGCAGCCACCTTCAGATTGATCATGCTGGAATCGAGGACATTGGGCGTGAATTTCAGCTTGATACCGAACTCCTTGAACTGGATGGTCACGGTTTGCATACCCGCTGCGCCGGAGACGATGGGGATCGGAAACTCCCCCCCGGCCAGAAAGCTGGCTTCTGCGCCCTCACGCGCGCTCAGATTGGGCTTGGCCAGCACCGTGATGAGGTTTTTCTCCTCGAGGGCCTTGAGCATGGCGGTCACGTTCTGCGATGGCAGAGCGATGAGGAGATCGACAGTTTCCGACAGCCCCAGGGGATCGTTCACTATGGCGGCCTGTCCCGTAAAACTGCCAACCGTGATGCGCTCATGGCCGACCTTGCGATCCTTGATGAGGAAGTCAAGCCCGAGATCACGAATGGCGGTGCGGTCGATTTCGACAAAGCGCACCTGCAGCATGATCTGGTGCAAGGCCATCGGCTTGCGCACGAGAATGTTGAACTGCTGATAATGGCCCTGCGCATCCCAGACGATCAGGTTGGTGGATCCTTCCGCCTTGCCGATCAAAACCAGTTGGGAGGCCGAGATGACATTGGCGTCCGCCACCTCCGGGTCGGCGATCGACACCCGGGTGATACCCCTTTGATAGTCCAAAACTTGGGAGTGACCGGGCTCCACCGTCAAAAGCTCCGCCTCTTCAGCCGCCTGGGCGTGGATTGCGAAAACCAGGACCATGGCGGCCAGGATCATGGCTCCCGCTGACGCCAGCATGCGCATCTTCCAAAGCATCGTCTGGTACTCCTTTCCGATCCGGTTTTTCCTTACTTCTGCGGCTTGCCCTCTGTCACCTTGCCTTCATCCAGCACCACCTCGGAACGTGTGCTGGAGCGGTAGACCTCGATGACCTGTTTAGGAGGTTCCTTGGATGGTTCCTCCTTCACAGGTGCTGGGGGAACGGCGGCCACCACGCGCCGCGCCGGTGCAGGCGCTGGCGCGGATTTGTTGATGATCTCTTTAAGGCGCACCCCGTTGGAGGCCACCGCCTCCTGATCAGTCATGTTGCGCAACACCAGCTGCAGCTTGCCCTCCGAACTCGCTAAAGCCAGTTTCTCCGCCTGCGCCGGATCGACCAGGAGGGTGACCGATTTGACCGTGATGGGATCGTCGTCCTTGGATTTGACAGTCTGATCGACGGCAAGGACTTCGATATTCTCAAGGATGGTGGTGGTCGTCGATTCCTCCTTATCCGTATTGGAGGAGACGGTAGCCAGGACGTCCACCCGGGCGTGGGGCAGGATGAAGCCGCTCACGCCGCTGACGACATTAACCGCCACCGTCATCGCCCGCATACCCGCCGGGATGACAGCGGATACTCCGCCTCCTGAGCCTTTGGGTGCAAGACGCGATTCGAGAATGACTTCACCGGAGTAGAGATCGGATTTTGTGACGCGGTCGATCAGGTCGGAGAGGCTGGAAAAGCTGCCTTCGGGCGTAAGGTCCGTCGGGAATTCCCGGGTCTGTAACAGGATTTCAGTCAAGCGGGTGCCCGCGGGCACATCCGCGCGGGTTACCACAACCAGCCGCGTGGCCAGCCGTTTCTGCTCCAGCAGAGTTTTCTGGTTTTTTAGGTAGGAGTAGGCGCCAAAAGTCGCAAACACGGCAGCCAGGATCGCAAGCGGGATGATGAACTTGAGCTTGAGCAGAAACATCGCGGGATCTCCGTTTTAGCCTTCCCAGTGCATCGTCGTGCTGCGGCTTAGGGCGATCGGTCCGATCAGTCCGGGAATGAATGCATTGGTCAAGGGTGTATAGGTGCCGCTGACCGTGACGGTGACCTCATTGGAGCCGCCGGGGCCGCTGACAGTCACCGTCAGCCCGGTGAGGGTGACGCCCCCGAGTAGACCGAGGGCGGCGGCGCGAGCGCGGCCGACATCCGGGGCGGTGACCGCGGCGACACGCGCCCCCTCCCGTGCTGCGCCAGTCATAACATTCATGGTCTCCCAGAGACGACCGAACTCAATAATCCCGAACAGAACCAGCAGAAAGATCGGGATGACCAGCGCAAATTCAACCAGCGATTGTCCATCCTGGCGTCTGAACAGCCTTTTCATCGCAGCACTCCTCGTGCAATGATCCACAAGGTCCCCGCCGCAATCGCCACACCATAGGGCAATCGAATCCTGAGCAGGGACTCTCCCCTTTTGGAATAACTCCACCCGGAAATGATCCCGTGGCGGATCACCAGCACCAATGCGAGCGCGCCGCCGGCGATTGCGGTGCCCAACAGAGCAGCCACAGCGAGGGGCCAGCCCAACAGCGCGCCCACCGCAGCCATGAGTTTGACATCGCCTGCTCCCATGCCGTCGAGCAGGTAAAAAATGCCTAAAATCACGCCTCCGGCTGCTGCACCCGCCAAAGCGCTGCCCACACCGGTCATTCCGTGGGCCAGCCCATGGCTCAACAATCCGAGTACAAGGGCGGGCAAGGTCAGGCCGTTCGGGATGCGGCGCGACTTCACATCCCACCAGGCGGCACAACCAACCAGGATGAGCAGCGCAGCGAGTTGCAATGGATGCAGTGGTTCCATCTCCTTGATATTCTGGAAAAGGGCCCGGGGCCGGCCGCAGCAACAAAGGCAGCAAGGAGGCAATGAAGCTGTCCTATACGGCTATCTCACCGATTCGGCTGACACACGATGGAGTATGTTCCACCGCCTGCAGAGATCTGAAGCCGGTCCCGCAGTGAAGCGGATCTTGCAGACCGTCGATTCGGCTAGAGAGCGTTGGCGATCTGGGTCAAGATGTTGCCAATATTGCCGCCCAGAAGCGTCAACATAGCAATGACGGCGATGGCGATGAGCACCAGGATCAGGGCATATTCTGCCAGGGTTTGACCTTCTTCGCGGTTAAAAAGGGTGCGGAAAAAGCGGATGATGGATTGCATGATGGTCTCCTTTGCTGTACCAAGGTTGTCTGTGAATAAGGTGGTGCGGGAAAAAACCAAGAATGGGATCTGATCCCCCCTTTCTGCGAGATGGTGCGTGTGGATAACATGGCATCGAATTATGGAAAACCCGCGACGATCTGATTATACAACGCGGCCAGCTGCGCCCCAAAGAGGATGACGCCTGCAATCGCCGCCAGGGCGATGAGCAGCAGAATCAGAGCATACTCCCCCAGCGATTGTCCGCGTTGATCGAAGATAAAGGTGCAGATGGCCCGTTGCACGCGATGCATGAGCAATTCCCCGAAGCGAAACATCGTGCAATTTGAGAGGTTCCCCAGGTATTACCATGATCCCTGCTCCAACCAGAGATCATTAATAATTAAAAAGGGACCGGCTGAAAATGCCTTATTGAGTGCCGCCAAAATGAAGCTTCACTTTGGGAGAGCGCTTTCCAGGGCGAAAAACGGACTCTCCAGGGCTGTCCGGGCTCGTAAGCCGCTGATGCCTGCGTGCAATCCCCCTGCTGCCGGTCCCTTTTATTTTTCCTTTGTCATGAAAAAGGTAGCGCTCGCACAAGATGATAGAACATAGCTATGCGAAGCAAATGTCTGTAGCGTTCTTGCGGAAGTAGCGCGGTGTCGTGGAAGGCTAGAAGAGTGTCGTATGATCGCAGTGAACGCAAGAACAGGCAACTTGTCCCGAACCGGCTCGAGAATCCCCCGCTCTTGCGCGAGCGGGCCCATGTTCTGCGTAGAAAAATAAACCCCATACCCCACTATTGAGTATAATCAACTAAAACCAGAAAGTCAATAACTATTTTCATCTTATTTAATATTTTTACATTTTTCGCCATTTATAGCAAAAAAAGAACCGCATTTGCCCTGCGGGTTCCACGAAAAAGGCCAGCAAACCACCGCCTGCAGTGCGAAGGCAAAATATCCCTTGAAATCTGGCTTTAAAAGTGTAAATTATGCCGCTGACCATTCATCTATTTGAGGGAGTGTATGATCAAGATCAAACCCCTACGCGGCCTGCGTCCGCGCGACGACATCGCCGCCCGGGTGGCTGCACCACCCTATGATGTGATCTCCTCGGAGGAAGCGCGGGAGATGGCCCGGGGCAATCCGGTCTCCTTTCTCCATGTCAACAAACCGGAGATCGACCTGCCCCCCGAAACCGACCTCTACTCCGAGCCGGTCTACGCCAAGGGGGCGGAAAACCTGCGCCGCTTCATGGCGGAGGGGATCCTGCAGCAGGACCAGTCGCCATCGATCTATGTCTACCGGCAGGAGTGGCGCGGCCGCGTCCAGACCGGCTACCTCTGCCTGGCTTCGGTCGAGGATTACGACAGCAACCGCATCCGCAAACATGAGCTCACGCGGGCGAGCAAGGAGAAAGATCGTACCACACTGATGGACCGCCAGAACGCCCAGATCGGGCCGGTTTTTCTGATGTATCAGGCTGAACCGGAACTCGATGGACTCCTCGCGGCAGCGGCAGCCGGAGTCCCCCTGGTCGACTTCACTACGTCTGACCAGGTCCGCCACACCCTCTGGCGCATCGAGGATCCCGGGCGGATCAGTGCGATCATCTCAGGATTCGCCCATCTTGAAAAACTCTACGTCGCCGACGGGCATCACCGCTCCGCGGCCGCAAGCAACCTGTGCCGCGAGCGGCGTGCCGCCAATCCGCATCACACCGGGGAAGAACCCTACAACTACTTTCTCGCGGTGATCTTCCCCCACAACCACCTTCGCATTCTCCCCTACAACCGCGTCGTCACCGATCTGAACGGGCTGAGCGTCGCCGAATTTCTGCAAAAGGCGGGAGAGACATTCTTAATCGAGCCCGCTGGATCCACACCCCCCGAGGTGTCGGAACACACCATCGGAATGTACCTCGATGGCCGATGGTACCTGCTCACCCCCAGGCCGGGGATCTGGAATCCGGCGGACGCTCTTGAGAACCTCGATGTCAACATTCTCATGAACAACATCCTCGGGCCGCTGCTCGCTATCGGCGATCCGCGCACCGACCAACGCATCGACTTTATCGGCGGCATCCGCGGACCCGAAGAGCTGGTCCGGCTGGTTGATTCCGGCAAATTCAGGGTTGCATTCCTGATGCATCCCACCTCGATCGAGCAGCTGATCGCGGTCGCCGATGCCGGTCTGATCATGCCGCCCAAATCGACCTGGTTCGAGCCGAAACTGCGCAGCGGCCTGGTCATTCACCTGCTGGACTGATCTTGAATAAAGGATGGAATGATGAAAATAATCCTCAGTGATAAATTCGACCCCTCCCTGCCCGGCCGACTGGCACCCTATGGTGAGGTGAGTGACAATAAAGAGATGATCCCAGACGCTGATGTCGTGCTCATCCGCAGTAAAACCAAATGCACCAAAGAGTTCATCGACAACGCGCCGAAGCTCAAGCTGATCATCCGCGGCGGTGTCGGCCTCGATAATGTCGACCGCGACTATGCCAGGAGCAAGGGGATTAAGGTCTACAACACCCCCAAGGCCTCGAGTGTGGCGGTGGCCGAACTGGCCTTCGCCCTGATGCTCGCCCTGCCCAACCGGCTGATCACCGGTCACAACACCACGGTCGCTGGCCAGTTCCTCAAGAGCGAACTGAAACGAACCGAGCTGTTCAACAAAATCCTCGGCATCCTCGGCTGCGGCCGCATCGGCCTCGAGGTGGCTAAGCGCGCCTGCGCATTCGGCATGACGGTCTATGCGTATGACGTCGTCCCGGTCAAGAGTGAGTACGTCCAGGGACAAAAATCTCTCGACGAGCTGCTGCCGCTGTGCGACTATTTTTCGCTGCACCTGCCGCTGACCCCGGAGACCACCGCTCTGATCAACCAGGAGCGCATCGCCCGGATGAAGAAGGGGGCCTATATCGTCAACACCGGCCGCGGCAAAACGGTCGTGGAGGCGGATCTGGCCGCGGCGCTGGAGAGCGGCCAGCTGGCCGGCTACGGCACCGATGTCTTTTTCACCGAGCCGCCCGAAGGCTCGCCGTTGCTTCATGCTCCTAATGTCATCATGACCCCGCATCTCGGCGCTTCGACCGCCGAAAATCTGCTGCGGATCGCCGACGAGGTGGTCCAGCTGATCGACAAGTTCTCCAAGGGGGAGCTGGCCTGATCCGTTCTAAAACCAACAGACCAACGATTGATAAGGAGATCATCATGGGACGTGTCTATAATTTCAATCCGGGGCCCAGCACCCTGCCCCTCTCCGCTCTTGAAAAAGCTCAGGCGGAGTTCACCGATTACAAAGGCACCGGCTTATCCGTCCTCGAGATGTCGCATCGGTCCAAGGAGTTCGAGGCTATTCTCGCCGACACGCAAAATCTGTTGCGGGAGTTGATCGGCATCCCCGAGAATTACAAGATCCTCTTCCTCGGCGGCGGCGCCAGTCTGCAATTTGCGATGCTGGCGATGAATTTCATCCCCCAGGGCGGTTCGGCCGATTATGTGGTCACCGGCGAATGGGCCAAACGGGCCTTCAAGGAGGCCAACATCGTCGCCAAAGGCCGCGCCGCTGCCTCCTCCGAGGACAAAAACTTTTCCTATCTCCCGCAGCCGGCGAGCTGGGACCTCGCTCCCGACGCCGCCTATGTGCACATCACCTCCAACAATACCATTTTCGGCACCCAGTATCGCACTTTTCCGGACCTCAAGGGCAAATTTCTGGTCTGCGACATGTCGTCGGACATCCTCTCCCGCCGCTTTGACATCAACCGGTTCGCGATGATCTATGCAGGGGCGCAGAAAAACCTCGGCCCGGCGGGCGTCACCGTGGTCATTCTGCGCGATGACCTGGCCGCCACCGCACGCGAGGGTTTACCCACCATGCTCTCCTATGCCACCCATATCAAGAACAACTCGCTATACAATACGCCGCCCTGTTTCTCGATTTACATCATGCAGCTGACCCTGCAATGGGCCAAGGAGATCGGCGGACTGACCGCCATCGAAAAAGTCAATCGCGACAAGGCGGAACTGCTCTATTCGGCCATCGACGGCAGCGACGGCTTTTACCGCGGCACGGTTGCGCCCGATTCCCGCTCCTGGATGAACGTTCCCATCCGCCTGGCTACCGAAGAGCTCGAAGCGGCCTTCATCGCCGAAGCCAAGAACCAAGGCATGATCGGCCTCAAGGGACATCGTTCAGTGGGCGGCCTACGGGTCTCGATGTACAACGCTATGCCTCTGGCCGGGATCGAAAAGCTGGTCAAGTTTATGAAACAATTCAAGGCGAGCCACTAACCGGACCAGTACAAAAAAAAGGCGCTGAGGTTTCAGCGCCTTTTTTTATTCCCGGCAGTTATCAGGGAAGATAGGTAAGGGTGGAATGGGTCGAAAGCGTCTGCGGGAAAGTCATATTGGCCGCCCCGGTGACGGCGATGGTCATCTCCTGGTCAGCGCTGCTTTCAGAAGCCACCAGGAGGCCTTTGGCTATGCTGAAATAGAGGGTCCCCTCCTGTTTGCCCTCGCCGTCGATGACCACATTGGCGCCCATCTGGCTGCCGCTGCCGGTGAGCTTCATCGTCCCCTGAAAGGCGATTTTTTGGCAGGGAAATCCGCCATGCTGCTCCTCACCCGCCAGCGTGTAGGTGATGTTGGGAACGATCGCCACCGCGATGCCCCCCTGGTGGACCGTATCCACCCGGGTGTCGGTCCAGCTGCCGCCGGCTGCAAGGCCATTTTCGGGAAAATGGACCATAAGTCGCTTGAAGAGGTTCGCCGGTTCGATGCCCATCTGTATCAGCATGGGGTCCGCAGCGATGGTATCAATCATCACCGAAGAAAGAACCTCGCCCAGCGGTGTCTGGACGATTTCGGCGCGTTTGTTCAACAGCGCACTCATCACCATGGTGGAATCCATACGAAAGTTCTTGATTTTGACGCTGAGTTCGGGAAAGGAGACCCAGCAGGTAAAATCACCGTTCGCGGCCACAGCCTGGGGCACGATAGCCACCTTGGCATTCTGCCCCATCTCCGTGACCATTTCCTGTCCATTCATCTCCATCGTGACGGTGGTCTGCGTAGTCAGCGCATAGGTATAGGTTTTCCCCGACTCATAGGCATAGCGCAGGGTGGTCGAATTTTGCCCAAAGGCGAGAATAGCGCTGCAGAGCAAAACGACCAGAGCGATCTTTTTCATTCTTTCCTCCCGAGGGTTATTTGACCGGTTTTACAGGCGGAATAAAAACCGGTTTCTGTTTGTCGTTGGCGACTTGCCAGGCGACCCGGCTACACAGCTCCGCCACCCGGGCCATTTTATAGACGTTGCACTTGTCTGCTGCATCGCTGACCTTGTGGTAGTCCGGATGCATCCCGGAGTTGAAAAAGAGGACCGGGATCCCCTTGCGCACAAAGGGGGCATGATCGCTGCCGCCGCGCAGATAGTTGTCGCTGCTGACATCCAGCAGAAATCCGGTTTTCCGGTTGGCCTTGATCAGGTCTTTCTGCAGTTCGAGACTCGTCCTGCTGCCGGTAATAGAGAGAGAATCCAGCCGATTACGGCTGATCATGTCCATGTTGAGCATGACCGCGGTCTTGTCGAGCGGCCAAAGAGGTTCGGCCACATAATGGGTCGAACCGAACAGCCCCTTCTCCTCTCCAGCGAAAGCCATACAGAGGATGGAGCGTTTTGGTTTTTTCTCCGCCATGGCCAGGGCCCGGGCGGCAGCGAGGACGCCCACCGTCCCGGAGGCGTTGTCGTCAGCACCGTTGTAAATGCTGTCCTGGCTGGCGGGACCATGATGGGTATAGCCGGTATGATCATAATGGGCTCCGATGATCACGACCTCGTCCTTGAGGCGTTTGTCGCTTCCCGGAATGAGTCCGACCACATTTCGGGCATGCTGGACAAGATGCCGGGTCGAGGTGCGAATGTCCGCCCGGCAGCCGACAAGGGGATGTGAGTGTGGCATCATGGCGCTGTCGATCGCCGCCTGCTCGGCCCGCAGCGCTGCGACGCTGCCGAAAAGCTGGATGATCGCTTCCTCCCCCACCTGGATGGCGGGAATCTTGTCGCTCTCGGTCTTGCCGAGAGTGACCGGGACGGCATCGGCCGGAAATCCTGGAAAGAGGCTTGGCCAGGGGAATCCGCGCGGGGTAAGCATCCGGTTGTGCAACGGATCGGTCACCAGCAAAATGCCTGCAGCGCCATGCTCTATCGCGGTTTTAATCTTTTCTTCCGTACGGGTGAAGCTGACATCCTTGTGAATGAAAAACGGGCTGGCCGGATCGTTCTGGCGCGGACCCCTTTTGAGGACGAGGACAATCTTGCCCGCAACGTCCAGGCCCGCATAATCATCGTAGCCCAGCTCCGGGGTGGCGAGGCCGTAACCCGCGAAGACGATCTCGCCATGGCAGAGCTTGTTGGCGGTCATCTCGAAGGGCATATACTCCTTCTTGATGAGATAATCCCGGCTGAGGCCATCGCGTCCGGTGATCCGGCAGCTGTTGCTGTCGCCCAGAAAGATTTGGTGCAGGTCAATCTCCTGGAAATAGCTGCCCTGGAACGGCTGCAAACCGCTCGACTGAAAGGCACGGGCGATGAAGGCAGCAGCGGTATCGAGGCCGGGGCTGGGCGTATTGCGTCCGAGCAACGAATCGGAAGCGAGAAAGAGCAGCTGCTGCCGCATGATGTCCGGTTGAATGGCTGCCAGGGAACGGGCTGGAAAATCGGAGGCGCTGCAGGGTAATATGCTTGCAGTGGTCAAGGCCGCGAGCAACAGGATGGAGGGGGTACGCATGAAGCGAAGTGTCCTTTTCTGGTGGATGGAAGATCCCCATTGATCGGCTAAATATACGCCCGTCCGTGGAGAAAAGCAAGAATTCTTCACGAAGAGTGCAGCAACACCCATGGTGGAACGGTGTGGTAATTGCTTGTGATTAAGCCGCAGATTTAGTATATTTTTTTTATTTTATGGTTTACCAAGCATACGCAGGCACGGCCGGGAGGTTTCATCCGCCGGGCCTTTTGTTGCAGCGTATCCAACCAAAAGCAGGGAATGGTTCCGCATGCCGCCCACCGACCAGCTGCGACGCTTTATCCTCTATTATCTGCTCCGGTACAAATGGACCCTGGTCATTGGAGGCCTCTTGACCCTCCTGACGACAGGATTCCAGTTGGCCACGCCGATGGTGCTCCGTTATGCCATCGAGTATGCGGAATGGCGATTGGGGAGCGCCGAGGCCGTCCTGCCGCGATGGCTCCAGAGCCAGGTTGGCGGTTATTCACCCCTGCTCGCCCTCGGACTCTTCGCAGCGGCCATGGTGGGGATGACTCTGCTGCAGGGCCTTTTCCGCTATTACCTGCGCATGGCGCTCATCGGCATGTCGCGCAAGGTGGAATATAATCTGCGCAACGACTATCTCCGCCATCTGCAGACCCTTTCCGCCTCGTTCTATCAGCGTCACAAGACCGGGGATCTCATGGCTCGGGCGACCAACGACATGGAAGCGGTGCGTTCGATGCTCGGGCCGGGGATCATGTACTTTGCCACGACCTTCATAGTCGCCCTCATTTCAATCGCCCTGATGGCGGGGATTTCCTGGCGGACGACACTGTGGTCGCTGGCACTGATGCCTTTTGTCGCCTTGATCGTCTACAGTCAGGCCCGACAGATCGCTCGGCTTTTCGACAAGATTCAGGAGCAATTCTCCAGCCTGACGGCCAAAGTGCAGGAAAACATCTCCGGCATCCGCGTGGTCAAATCCTATGTCCAGGAGGCCCACGAAATCGAGGACTTTCGCAGCCAGAGTGAGGAGTACATCCGCCGCAATCTCAAACTGGTCAAGGTGCGGGCCGGGATGTGGACCTCCATCGATTTCCTCCTGGGCTTGACCACCCTCGCTGCTCTGGTTGCCGGCGGCCGTGAGGTCATGGAGGGCCGACTCAGCATTGGTGGTCTGGTGGCCTTCCTTTCCTACCTGGCGATGCTCGCCTGGCCGATGATCGCCATGGGCTGGACCCTCAACATGTGGCAGGAAGGATTGGCCTCAACCGGCCGCATCCTCGAAATCTTTCGCGAACAGCCGGATATCAGCGATGGCCCGGAGACCGATCGTGGGATCACCGCCCTGCAGGGCGAAATCGAATTCCGTAACCTTTCCTTCGCCTATTCGCCGGAGGCGGAGCCGGTTCTCAAGGAGATCTCGCTACATATTCCCGCAGGAAAGACCGTGGCCATCGTCGGCGCAACCGGCTCCGGCAAATCGACCCTGGTCAACCTGATCCCTCGCCTCCATCAAGCCGGACCGGGAGAGCTGCTGATCGACGGCCATCCAGTCGAACGCATCCCCCTTGCCCTGCTGCGGCGCAGCATCGGTATGGTGCCTCAGGAGACCATCCTCTTCTCCGAGACCCTGCAAGAAAATATCGGCTTCGGGGAAGAGGAGATGCGTCTGGCCGAGATCGAAGCAGCGGCCGAGACCTCGCAGATCCGCAGCGATTTTGACCAGTTCCCCGATGGCTTTGCAACTCTTGTCGGGGAGCGCGGCATCACCCTTTCCGGCGGACAGAAGCAACGCACTGCGATTTCGCGCGCCGTCATCCGCAAGCCCAAAATCCTCATTCTCGATGATGCCCTCTCTGCAGTCGATACCTACACCGAGGAGGAGATTCTCAAGCGATTGCGAGGCGTCATGGCGGACCGCACGACCATCCTGGTCTCGCACCGGATCTCGACCGTGCGTGAGGCTGATCTCATCGTTGTCCTCAAGGAGGGCAGGATTATCGAACAGGGCCGGCATGACGCGCTTTTAGAGCAGAAAGGCGCGTACTGGCAGTTATACCAGCGGCAAATGCTGGAAGAATCATTGGCAGAAATCGGTTGAGGCACTGCGTGAGTCAGCACGAAGAAGAGATTATCGGCAAGGCCTACGACAGCCGGCTGATGCGGCGGCTGCTCACCTATCTTCATCCCTACCGCTGGCAGGTGGTGCTGGCCGTGGTCGTTCTCATCTTTGGGTCGCTGGCGGAGTTGCTCCTGCCCTGGCTGACCAGGGTGGCCATCGACCGCTACATCAGCACCAGGCAATTCCGCGGGCTGATCGGGCTGGCGGCGGTCTATTTCGCCGTGCTGCTGATGCAAATGACCTTCATCTTTTTCCAAACCTTTCTGACACAAAAGATCGGGCAGAAGGTGATGTATGACATGCGCAACCAGATCTTTTCTCATCTGCAGCGTCTGCCCCTCTCCTTCTTCGACAAGAATCCGGTCGGCCGCCTGGTCACCCGCGCGACCAATGATGTCGAAACCCTCAACAGCATGCTCTCCAGCGGCGTCGTGACTCTGTTCGGGGATCTCTTTGTCCTCTTTGGCATTATCATCGTGATGCTGGTCTTCAACTGGCAGTTGGCCTTGCTCTGCTTCACCGTCCTGCCCCTCATCTTCGCCGCCAGCGCCTGGTTCAGGATCAATGTGCGCGAATCCTTCCGCAAGGTGCGTCTGCGCATCGCCCGCATCAACAGCTATCTCCAGGAAAACATCATGGGGATGTCGATCGTGCAGATCTTCAACCGGGAGAAAAAGAACTACCGCCGTTTCGACGAGCTCAACCACGACTATCTGGAAGCCTATCTCGAGACCATCTATTACTATTCGGTCTTTTACCCCTTGGTCGAGATCATCAGCTCCCTGGCCCTGGCCATCATTCTCTGGTATGGCGGGATCCGGGTCATCAGCGGTACCTTGACCATCGGTGTGGTTGTGGCCTTTGTCCAGTATTCCCAGCGTTTTTTCCAGCCGATCCGCGATCTCTCGGAGAAATACAATCTGATGCAGTCGGCGATGGCCTCCAGCGAGCGGATTTTCAAACTCCTGGACGAGCCCGAGCAGACGCTGATACCTGATCACCCCGCGAAAATGCCGCCGCCTTGCGGCGAAATCGAGTTTCGCGGGGTCTCTTTCAGCTATAATCTGGATGAACCGGTTCTGAAACAGATCTCCTTCCGGATCGGCTGCGGCCAAAAGGTGGCGATCGTTGGCGCCACAGGCGCCGGCAAAACCACCCTCATCAACCTCATCGACCGGCTCTATGAGCCCAGTTCCGGGCAGATTCTCCTAAACGGCATCGATACAGGACTTTACCCCCTGGCCGAGTTGCGCCGCCGGGTGCGCATGGTACTTCAGGATGTCTTCATCTTCTCGGGAACGGTGGAATACAACATTCGTCTCGGTGATCAATCGATCCCGATGGATCGGGTGGTCCAGGCCGCAAAGGATGTGCATGCCCACGATTTCATCGAAAAACTGCCCAACGGCTACCAGACCGAATTGAGCGAGCGCGGCAGCAATCTTTCGGTCGGCCAGAAACAGCTGCTCTCCTTTGCCCGTGCCCTGGTCTTCGATCCGGAAGTCCTGATCATGGACGAGGCCACCTCCTCGGTCGACACCGAGACCGAACTGCTGCTGCGGGAAGCCACAACCCGGCTGATGGCTGGTCGCACCTCGGTCATCATTGCCCATCGCCTCTCTACCATCCAGAACGTCGACTGGATTCTGGTTCTCCACAAGGGCGAGTTGCGCGAGATGGGCACCCATGCCGAGCTACTCGCCAGAAAGGGGATCTACCATCGGCTCTACCAACTGCAATATCAGAATTAGGCACGCCCTCGCCGCCGCCCTCCTGCTGCTGGCCGCACCGGCTGGCGCCGGGGAACTTGGCCCGGTCTGGTATCCCCGAGTCACGCTGGCCCGGTCACCGCATCCCCGGCGGGCCATCGACTGGTCGCAAGAAAATCTCTATCTGATCCTGGTCGACCGCTTCTACAACGGCTGCCCGGCCAACGACTTCGGCCGCAATCCCGCCAGCTTTTGCCGCTTCGACAGCGCCCGCAACAACTTTTCGGCCTTGAAATATTACCAGGGAGGCGATCTCCAGGGGGTCATTGACAAGCTCGATTACCTCCAGGATCTTGGGGTCACCACCCTGTGGCTCTCGCCGCTGTTTGACAACAGCGACAGCGCCTTCGTCGGCTGGTGGCCCTACCACGGATATCACCCGATCGATTTCTTCAAGGTCGACGAGCACTTCGGCGACATAGCGACCCTGCGGCGTCTGATCACCCTAGCGCACCGGCGCGGCATGAAGGTGCTGCTGGACATGATCTTCAACCATGTCGCGCCGGACCACCCCTGGGTTGCCCGGAAAGAGCTGTGGGAAGGGGAGGGTTACCGGTACTGGTTCCATCCCCACAGCGGCACCGACGCCTCAACCAGCATCGTCAATTGGCAGGATCAACAGCAACTCGAGACGTGCGAACTCAACGGCTTGCCCGACCTGGCCCAGGAGAATCCCCATGTCTACGATTTCCTCCTGGATATGGCCAAGTTCTGGATTGTCGAAAGCGGCTGCGACGGATTCCGCCTCGATGCGGTCAAACATATCCCGAAATCCTTCTGGGAGCGGATCTGCCGGGATCTCCATGCTTTCGCGGGGCCGGATTTTCTCCTGCTGGGCGAAGTTTTTGCTGGCGAGACGCCGTATGTGGCCGGCTACCAGGAGCTGGGATTCAATGCCCTCTTTGACATCCCTCTTTACTACACCCTCAATCGCGTCTTCGCCCAGGGTGGCTCTTTCACGCTGCTCAGCCGTCAAACGGCCCTCAACCGCCAGTGGTACCACGACCTACTGCTCTCGCAGGTCCTCGATAACCACGATGTCGCCCGCTTCAGCTACTGGGCGGACGGTCATGCCCGCGAAAAGATGTCCGCCGCCCTGACCTATACCCTGGTCCAGCACGGCTTGCCGATGCTCTATTATGGTAATGAGGTCGCTCTCGAGGGAGCGGCCGCGACCAATGAGCAAACCGGAGCCGGGCAAGACTATCTCAATCGACTGCCGATGCCTTGGCCCCGCGTGACGGGTTCAGACCGCGCTCTGGTCCGTCACACCCGTCGCCTCCTCCATCTGCGTGCCAGACTGGCCGCTCTGCGCAGTGACTCGCTGGTGGAGATTTACCAGGACTATGGGGTATACGCCTTCGTCAAATACGAGCCCAAAGAGGCAATCCTGGTGGTGCTCTCCAACTCGTCCGCTCCCGAAGAGCGGCGTTTGCCCCTGCCGCCTGGCCTTTTTTCCGCGCAAACCCGCTTCGAGGATCAGCTCTCCCCGCTACGGATCAAACCCGACGCCGACGGCCTCTCCCTGCGCCTGAAGCCGTGGGCCAGCCATCTCTTCAGAATCAAAGGCTACTGGAACCGTCGTCTCCTCCGTACCCTGGACTGGGCGTGCCAATTCACCCCGCGCATCAGCAGCGACATGGCCTGGGTCACGTTCCGCTATCTGGGCGACGCGCGCAGTGTCTCCCTTGCGGGTGATTTCAACGGCTGGAGCGCCAGCGTGGACAGCCTGGCCCGCAGCAGTGAGGGTGGATGGCAGCTCCGCCTCCCGCTTAAAAAGGGCCGCTACCGCTACAAGCTGGTCATCGACAACAGCCGCTGGATCGCCGATCCTTCCGCCCCAGAGACGGAACTGGATCCCTATGGCGGGAAAAACTCCATTGTGATTGTGCCATAAAAAAAAAGCCGGATGCACTTTCCGGCTTTTTTTGTAACCTCCATGGCGGCGGCAGAGCGATCAACGCGTGGGGATGGAATCGCCCCTTGCGCGCTCGAAGATCACCTGGCCGTTCAGGATGGTAAAATCGACCTGGACTTCCCGGATCTTCTCCGGCGGAAGCGTGAAAATATCCTCGGAGAGGACGGCCAGATCAGCCAGGTAGCCCTCCTTCAGCTGGCCTTTGATCTTTTCATCAAAGGAAGCATAAGCGCTGTTGCGGGTATAGCAGGCGACCGCTTCGGCGAGGGTGATTTTCTGCTCCGGGATCCATCCTTCGGGATTCTTGTCATCGAGGGTCCGGCGCGTTACCGCCGCATAGAGGCCGAGCAGGGGATTGAGCGGCGCGACGGACCAGTCGGTGCCGAAGCAGAGATGCACGCCCTGGTCGAGCAGCGAGCGGAAGGGATAAGCCTCATGGCAGCGCGCTTCACCGATGCGCTTCCAGGCCCAGCGGCCGTCATCGATCGCGTGATAGGGCTGCATTGAGGCGATAACACCGAGCTTGGCGAAGCGGGGGAGGTCCTTGCGGGCGATGTGCTGGGCATGTTCGATGCGGAAGCGGCGGTCCCAGGCGGGATTTTCGCGGACGCAGCGATCAAAGATATCGAGCATGCGGCTGTTGGCGCTGTCGCCGATGGCATGAACGGAGAGCTGCAGACCGGATCGATCTGCATCCAGGGCCCACTGTTCGAGACGGCCATCGAGGAGGATATCCATGGGCAGGCCGTGATGGTAGGTGCCTTCGTAGGGTGCGAAAAAGAGCGCGGTGGTCGAGCCGAGCGAACCGTCGGCGAAGGCCTTGAGGCTGCCGATGCGCAGCTGATCGTTGCCGAAATGGGCGCGGATGCCGGCGTCGGCGAGCAGACGATATTGGCTGATGGGCAGGCGGCAATCGACGCGCAGGGTCAGTTCGCCCGTTTCGAGGAGCGTCTGATAGGTGCGGAGGTCCGCGGCCGAGCTGACATCCTGGATGCTGGTAATCCCGCAGCGGCGCGCCAGGGCCATGGCGGCCCGTGCGCCTTCAAGACGTTCCGCCTCACTCGCGTCCGGGATGACGGCATAGACCGGCGTCATCGCCTCGTCCTTGAGCAGGCCAGTGGGTTCCCCGCTCACCGGATCGCGTACGATCTCCCCTCCAGGAGGATCAGGAGTATTGCGGTCGATCCCCGCCAGCCGGAGGGCGGCGGAATTGGCAAGCGCCATATGGCCGTCCAGGCGGTTGACGAAGACCGGCGTGTTGGCGGTCACGGCATCGATCAGGTCGCGGTACGGCTCGCGCGCACCGGGCCAGCTCTCGTGATCCCAGTCGCCGCCGGTAATCCAGCGGCCGGGATAGCGTTCCGCGCGCTCCTTGATCCTTGCCACGAATTCGGCTTCGCTCCTGGCCGTGCGCAATTCTATTCCCAGGAGCTGCACGCCGCTGCTAAGAAAATGGACATGATTGTCGATGAAACCCGGCAGCAGCACCCGGCCTTTCAAATCGATCACCCGGGTGGTGCGGCCGATCAGGGCCTCGATCGCCTTGCGGCTGCCAAGGGCAAGGATCCGGTCGTTGCGTACGGCCAGGGCCTCCTCCTCGGGCCGCTGTGGATCGGCCGTCCATATCCGGCCGTTATAGAAAACCAGGTCGGCCGGGCCCGAAGGCTGCGCCCGAACCGCCACCGCCAGGATGAAGCCAGCCAGAGAGAGCGCCAAGATAAAGCGGCCACCATGCAGTGCACATTCCTGCAGCATCATGCTTCCACCTCCGTAAATGGCGCCGGCGACAGCAGCCGGCAGGACCAGAACACATAAAAAAAGGGCTGATTCCCGGGAATCGGCCCTTTGGCTCTAAAATGGGGAACGCCGCTGCTTACTCGACGCTGATCGCGCCGGCGGGGCAGTTATCGGCAGCGTCCCGGGCGGCGGCTTCCATATCGGCGGGCACCTCTTCCGAGATCGCCACAGCCACATCGCCCTTCATTTCATAAAGTTCGGGATGATCACCAGAGCAGAGCTCGCAAGCGGTGCAGAGATCAGGATCAACTTTGGTCTTCATTACTTCCTCCATATCATTGGGTTTTGCTGTCATTCACGAAAGGCGTAAATGATCGCCGTAAATATACAAACTCCCACCCAAGGATACAAGCGAATTATTTGTCCACGGCGGGATCCTCGGCTGGTCGTGCAGCCGGGCATCGCCGGGCGAGGTATTGCGATATTTTGCTTGTTTCCTATCGCAAAAGGTGTAATTTAGGTGGGACAGAACGGACCTCAGTGAGAACACCGCTATGATGAACTATGTCTGGTTTGCACTGGTGGCGATTGCCTTTGTCGTGGGAGCCTTCAAGGGGAACATCGAGGCGGTCACCAAGGGCGCGCTCGACTCCGCCAGCACCGCGGTGAACATCGCCCTCGGCCTGATCGGCATCATGACGATGTGGCTGGGCATCATGAAGCTTGCCGAAGAAGCGGGTTTGGTGCAGATCCTCTCCCGGGCCATCCGCCCCGTCAGTAAACGGCTTTTCCCGGATATCCCCTCCGATCATCCCGCCATCGGCGCCATTCTCCTCAACATCTCGGCCAACTGGCTCGGTCTCAGCAACGCCGCGACCCCCATGGGCCTCAAGGCCATGGAGCAGCTCCAGACCCTGAATCCGAAAAAGGAGTCCGCGAGCGACGCGATGATCATGTTTCTCGCCCTTAATACCGGCAGCATCACCCTCATCCCCATGACCGTTATCGCGGTGCGCGCCACCATGGGCTCGGCTAATCCGACCGAGATCATCGGCTCAACCATTTTCGCCTCCATGCTGGCAACCCTCACCGGCATCCTGGCCGCTAAGAGCTTTCTCGCGCTCGACGCCGGCCGGGACCATTTCAGGGCCGCGCTGCGTCGCGCCTGGCGGCCCCTGGGGATTGCCGCAGCGATGGTTGCCGCCATCGCCATGCTCGCCGCCAGCGGCGTTCTCTCCGTTCTCGCTGCCCTGATGCCGCCGGACGCCTTCCGCAGCGGTGTCACGTGGGTTTCTACATGGGCCATACCGCTTCTCCTTTTCATCATTCCGCTCTATGCCTTCATCAAGAAGATCAAGGTTTATGAGGTCTTTATCGACGGCGCCAAGGAGGGATTCCAGGTGGCCGTCCGCATCATCCCCTTTCTGACCGCCATTCTCGTCGCCATCGGCATGTTCCGGGCCTCCGGCGCCATGGAGACCTTTGTATCTCTCCTCTCCCCCCTGACCAACCTGATCGGCATGCCCGCCGAGGTTTTGCCCGCGGCGCTGATGCGCCCGCTCTCAGGCAGCGGTTCCCTCGGGATCATCACCGAACTGCTTAAAAACCACGGCCCGGATTCGCTGATAGGGCGCATGGCCTCGACCATCTATGGCTGCTCGGAGACCACCTTTTACGTCGTCGCCGTCTATTTCGGATCGGTTCAGATCAAGAACATCCGCAGCGCGATCTGGGTGGGGCTGCTCGCCGATCTCGCCGGAATCCTCGGTGCGGTCTTCATCTGCCGCTATCTTTTCGCGTGAAAAAAGCTTTACATTTTTGCTTGCAGGTTGTAACTTCCATTCAGGAGTAGGGGGCGCATCAAGTGGATTTGGAAAACGGGGCTTGAAGGACAACCGTTCCCTATGTACATTGTGATCGCTGCCATCATCGGCTTCATCGCCGCCATCCCCATCGGCCCGATCAACGTCTATGCCATCACCCAGACGATGAAACGCGACTTTACGCATGGATTCCTGGCCGGTCTCACCTCCGCACTTCTTGATGTTATCTTTTGCTTTGCAGCCATCGCCGGCACGCATCATCTGACCTCCCGAATCACCGAATTGCTCCCCTATATCAAGCTACTCGGCGTTATCATCATCCTCTCCATTGCCTTCCGGCTCCTCCATCAGGCCCGGCATTTTATCCCGATCAGGAGCAGCGACCAACCCAAGGTGATGACGGCGCCGCGCCCGATCATCGGCGCCATGCTACTCTATCTGACCAATCCCAGCCTGTATATGTTCTGGCTCGCTGTCGGCGGTACCATCAGCGCCCACCGCCTGGTCTCGCCGCGCGAGTGGAGCGGTCTCGTATTTGCCCTGATGGCAGGGGTTGGCACAACCCTCTGGTACCTGCTCCTCTGCCGCTATGTCGCCAAATACCACCACCAGTTTTCGCAATCTACCTTCGCAAGAATCTTGCGTTTCACCGCCCTCATCCTCATCCTCCTTGCGCTCTATACCGCAGTCACCCTGGTGATTTAGCGGCCAAGGGCGAAAAGAAGCGATTCTTTTCAAGAATCGTTTGACACCTTTGTTTGCAAAGCGTATATTGAGAGAGAGGTCCTGCTCCCATTCCGCGCGGTGGTTCAGATTTGCTCTGAAAGGAGGCCTATTCATGGCAGCTATCAAATATTCCATGGGCTGGCTGCCCGACTATCCGGATTTTCGCGATTATACCCCCGATCATGCTATCATCCATCCCATGCTGGCAAAAATCGGTTTGACGGGCAAAGGTAAAAAAACGCTGCCCGCGGCGGTGGATCTCCGTCCCTGGTGCTCCGCGATCGAGGATCAGGGTGATCTTGGCTCATGCACCGCCCAGGCTGGCGCCAGTCTGGTGGAGTATTTCGCCCGTCGTACGATGGAACGGTACACGGATGTCTCGCGGCTCTTTCTTTATAAAGTCACCCGCAACCTGATGCGGCAGAAAGGCGACACCGGAGCCTTCATCCGGACCACCATGGGCGCGCTGGTGCTCTTTGGCGTGCCTCCGGAACTCTATTGGCCCTACAAGGAGAAGGATTTCGACAGAGAGCCGCCCGCCTTTTGCTATGCCTTTGCACAGAATTATCAGGCCATCAGCTACTATCGTCTGGACGCGGCAGGCACCAGCAAACCGGAGGCCCTGGAGGCGGTGAAAACCAATCTGGCGGCAGGGCTGCCGGTGATGTTCGGTTTTACCGTATTCAGCTCGATCACCCAGGCGAGTGATACCGGATTGATCCCCTATCCGACACAGGGTGAAAAGATCCTCGGAGGGCATGCGATTATGGCGGTGGGCTACGACGACAAGGTCGAGATCGTCAACGCCAATCCCGAGGGGCCCAAATCCCGGGGTGCTTTTCTGATCCGCAACTCCTGGGGTCCCAAATGGGGCCTGGAGGGCTACGGCTGGCTCCCCTATGATTATCTGCTCAAGGGATTGGCGATCGATTGGTGGTCGATCCTCAAAAACGAGTGGGTCGAGACCGGGCAGTTTGAGCCCTGATCCGGACGCCTCGCTCCCGTGGCATCGCCAGGTCGGTACGAACCCAAATTCAGTTTGGGACAGTCCTGCGGCTGCGGACGGACGTGTCGTCGGGAAAACGCCGGCGGGCAAAATTTAGCTGGTATCGATTTTATTGATTTTGCATACTTTACCATTTTAATAAGAGCGTGCCCAATGAACAGTTCGTGAAACGAACCCGATCGGTATCGTCCGGGAACAATGACAGGGTGAACCCCACATGGGGAAGGAGGTGATCGCCCAGCTTTAGGAGTGCACGGCAGTGCACGAAACAAAATCCGCTGACCCGTGGAGGTTTTGCGGTGCTCATCGACATGTGTACGCTAACAACCCCTTAGGGGCAAGTCTAACAAGGAGAGTAAAAATGCGTATTCGAGCAATTGTTACCATTATGGCCCTTGTGTTGATGACCTCCTGGGCCTTCTCCCAGGAGTACTCCGCCAGAGAATCCTTCGATTATCCCATCGGCGCCTCCATCGATACCCTCATGGGCGCAGCAGCCAACGGCTTTCAGGGCGGGTGGTACAAGATCGTCGCTGCGGCCCCCAATGCGGCCGTCGCTTCCGATGCCGGCCTGCCCTATGACGACCTTAACTACAACGTCCCCCACGCCGGCAATCACCTCGAAAGTGTGCCGTTGGCTACCGCCACCGAGCAGCGCTGGGGCCGGCACCTCGATAAAACCTGGCCCTGCGTCGCCGGCAACGTCTACTGGATCAGTATTATAATGGATGTCAAGAACGCCACCGACAACGCCACCTGGGTCGGCGTCAAGTACTACGACGGCGATACCGGCGAACTCGGCATGTTCGGCAAAGGGCACGGCATGGACAAATACTCCGTAGGCAGCGGCTGGCATGGCAGCGCCGGCCCTGAAGTATCCAATGTCTCCTGGGATGCCGGCCCGGTCTGGCTGGTTGGCAAGACCGTAATGAAGGGCGTTGGCAACCCTGCCTACGACACCACCTACATGTGGATCAATCCCGATCCGACCGCGGGCGAGCCCAGCACGACAACCGCTGATGCCGTGGCCAATACCAGCATGGAAAACGGTTTCAATACAGTCCGCATCGAATTCGGCGGCACCGTCGGTGACGGGCTCCAGGTCAGTTTCGACGAACTGCGCATGGGTACCTCCTTCGCCGCAGTCTCCTCCGACATCTACCTGGCCCGCGAATCCTTCGAGTACCCCGTCGGCACCTCCATTGATGCCGGAATGGGCACTGCGGGCAATGGCTGGCAGGATGCCTGGTATACCATAGTTGCTGCCCAGGCTGGCGCCGCGATCACTTCCGATACCGGCCTGCCCTATGACGATCTCAACTACAGCATCGCCAATGTCGGCAATCACCTCGAAAGCGTGCCGTTAGCAACCGCCACCGAGCAGCGCTGGGGCCGTCGCCTCGATAAAACCTGGCCTTGCGTCGCCGGTCAGAACTACTGGATCAGCTTTATCATGGATGTCAAGAACGCTTCCGACAACGCGACCTGGCTTGGCATCAAATATTATGATGGCGATACCGGCGAGCTGGGGATGTTCGGCAAAGGCCACGGCATGGACAAATACACCGTGGGCAGCGGATGGCATGGCAGCGCCGGCCCCGAAGTCTCCAACGTCTCCTGGGATGCCGGCCCGGTATGGATCGTCGGCAAAACAGTCATGAAGGGCGTCGGCAACGCCGATTATGACACCACCTACATGTGGATCAACCCGGATCCGGCAGGTGGACAGCCCGCCGTAGCGGCCGCGGACGCCGTTGCCAACACCAGCATGGAGAACGGCTTCAACACGGTCCGCATCGAATTCGGCGGCACGGTGGGTGACGGCCTCCAAGCCAGTTTTGATGAGCTGCGGATGGGCACCACATGGGGCGACATCTCCACGCCACTGCTCGCCACTGCAGTGGAGTCCCACCCGGTCGCCTCGCCGGAATCGTTCAGCCTTTCCCAGAACTATCCGAACCCCTTCAATCCGAGCACCACGATCAATTATACGCTCCGGACCACCGGCAAGGTGCGTCTCGCCGTCTATGATATGACCGGGCGCGAGGTGGCGGTTCTCGTGGATCAGGTCCAGAATGCCGGCGAGCACATCGCCCGCTTCACCCCGAAGGACCTGCCCAGCGGCATCTATGTCTATCAACTCAGGACTGCTGATCAGCTCCTCAGCAACAAGATGGTCCTGATCAAGTAAAGCAAAAAAAGACAAGCCGGCAGTCCTGAACTGCCGGCTTGTCTTGCTTTGACCCGGAACGACGCTCTGGATTTATCGCTTCCCTGCCATTCCTCACCGTTCTTTGAAAAACTCACTTTTCCGCCGGGAGGTTCTTTGCCGTTTTCACTCGCGCAAGCAGCACCCGGGCAGGCTGATAGCCCGGGAAGCGCCGAAGGGTGCGCTCGAGCAGGCTGACGGCGAGTTCCGCTTTTCCTGTGGCAAAATAGGCCAGGGCAAGCATATAGGCCGTATCGGGTGCTGTGGCCGGGTCCTCCGGAAAGCGCCCCAGGGATTCGTAGTAGCGGATGGCTTCTGTGAGACGGCGCTGCTTGAGGCAAATGTCACCGAGAACCCGTGTTGCCACCCGGGTGGGCTCCACCTGCAGTGAAGCCAGCAGCAGGGTCTCCGCCTTGACAAAATCCTGATCATCGTAGTGAATTTTTGCTAGATGGAGATAGGCCATGACCTGGTGCGGCAGCTGATTGATAATGGTTTCGTATTCTTTCGCTGCGCGTCCGCGCTCGCCCCGCCGCAGATAATAGGCCGCGGCGCGCTCATGCACGGTGACCCAGCCGAACTGGTTGCGGACGGCTTGATCCGCGAGCGCGCGTAGGGTATCGCTGGCCGGGACGGCTGGAATGGGCAGCGCCCGGGTTTGAAAAGGCCAGCGGGTGGTAAGGAGAGCAATCTTGCGCTCGGCCATATAGTCATCCACCGGAGTCAAGGGCCGGTTCTGCCAGAGCAGGCTCTCCGCCGCTGCGCCACCATGCTCCCAGGCCGCCGCCGGCACCGGCAAACCCCGCTGCTGCAAGATGCGGGCATACTCCGCGGCCATCAGAAACTGTCCTCGAGCGGTGGGATGAAGATGTTCGCTGATGAGATTAAGGCCGATGAGGGAGTCCGGCGAAGCTGCCTTGAAGCAGAGTTCGATATCCGCGACCTGGCAACCCTCCCGGTGCGCCATCGAGCGGATCAGATCGTTGAACCGGCTGTCGGTGCGGAAGCGCAGCGCATCAAGATCCCTCGCCCGCTGGTATTCGTGCAAGGCCTGTTCCTTGTGGCCGAGGGCATCGCAGCACTGCGCCAGGCGATAATGGACCTCGGCATAGCTGGAATCTAGCTGCATCGCCTCCTGAAAAGGGACCCGCGCGGAATCCGCCTGACCGCGAGCCTGCAGATCCCGCCCGATCTGGAAGAGCTGCTGAAATCGCCTGATGACAGCCGGATCCAGGCCCGCGGCATGCAGCGAAACAAAAGGTACCTGCTGGCGCAGGTTGGAGGCCTGGGTCGAAAACAGCAGCGGGATGTGATGCTGCCGGCAAAGATCCGCTAGCGCCAGCATGTTCTTTTGAAAAATCTCAAAGGCCTGGTTGTAAAGCCGGCTTCCCTGTGGTACTGTGCGCCCGCCCGCGACCTGTTCCATCAGCGTCGTGCGCCCGACCGATTCCTCATCCTGGGTCCCGAAAAGGCCGAGCACCTTGAGGAGCCCCTCCCGGACGAGTTGGAAGGTGCGCATGTGGACCAGTCGGAGATAGAGGAGATTGAGGGTGCGGGAGGTTGTCAGGCGTGCGTTCGAGGCGACTCCAAGCGCCCCATAGAATTCATTGTGGCCGTCGTAGACGATCACAAGGTCGGGCTGGTACCGGAAGAGCTCCCGGCCAATATCGAGCACCGTGTAGCTGTTAGTCGCCGTCATGCCGAGATTGATGACCTCGACCGGCTGGCCGGGACAAAGCGCTTTCAGACGCTCGCGGAGAAAGGAAGCAAAGGCCCCGTTGTACCAGTAGGGGTAGCCGACGGTGGTCGATCCACCCAGGCAGAAAATCCGGAAGGTTCCAGCCGGCTTGTCCGCACCTAGGTACTCCGGCGATGGATCCGGAGTGAAACGGGTGCTGTTGCCGAAATAACGGTTCTTGCAGGCGGGATTGAGGGTGTACCAAGTACGGCCCTGAAAACGCTCCTGCGAAAAAAGGGCGAGATCGGGGCCAAAATCAATCCAGCGTAATAAAAGCTCGAACAAGCCGAGAAGCAGTAGGGGTAGCAGCACGGCAAGCAGGGTGAAGAGACACCTTCGCCGGGGATTCATGGCCTGGAGCACAACATCACGATCTTGCTTTTTCACATCTCTCTCCATTGTCGGAAGCAGAGCAAACGGGATGGGAGAATATATAGCAATAAACAATCCGATTCAATTCCTATTTATCATTTCCTGGAGGTACAGAAGATGAACCAGACGAAAAACCTGCTGGGATGGGTCCTCTTGCTTTCGCTCATTCTGGCGGGTGCGCTCCTCGCGGGAACGACCGGCAAGATCGCCGGGACTATCACCGAAAAGTCGACGGGGGAAGCCCTGCCCGGGGCCAACATCCTCGTCACCGGCTCTCGCCTGGGTGCAGTGACCGATCTTAGCGGTCGCTACACCATTCTCGAGGTTCCGCCCGGGACCTATTCGCTCCAGGTCACCTTTCTTGGCCATCAGAAGACCATCGTCAATGATGTCCGCGTTTACATCGACCAGACCGCGCGCGTCGATGTCGCCATGATCCAGGAAGCGATCGAGATCGGAGATGTGGTGGTGGTCGCTGAACGGCCGCTGATAAAGCCCGATGTGGCCACCAGTGTGGTCGCCGTCTCCGGCACCGAGCTCAAAAGCCTGCCGGTAGCCAATGTGACCGACGTCATGGGGATGCAGGCAGGCATTGACGGTACCAACATTCGCGGCGTCGGTCTCGATGAAGCCCTCTTCATGGTCGACGGCGTCACCATGCGCGATCCGCGCAACAACCAGGCCCTCACCAAGGTGGCGCTAAGCACTGTACGCGAGATCTCGGTTGAGCGCGGCGGTTTCAATGCCGAATACGGCCAGGTTCAGTCCGGCATCGTCAACGTGGTCACCAACGAGGGCAAGGCCAGAGGCTACTCGGGCAGCTTCAATCTTCGTCTGACTCCGCCGGCACGCAAGTATTTCCACGGCTCGGACATGCCCGATGTCAACTCACCCCAATCCTACTGGCTGCGCCCTTTCTATGATGACGCGGTCTGCTGGACTGGGACCACCAGCGGCGCCTGGGACACCTACACCCAATCCAAATATCTTGAATTTGAGGGCTGGAATGCTGTTTCGCAGCAGCTCTGCACCGACAACAACCCGAACAATGATCTCTCACCGCTGGCTGCCCGGCGGGTTTTCGAATACTATACCCGCAAGCGGCAGATCAACGATCAGCCCGACTATGAAATCGATGGCGGCTTTGGCGGACCGGTGCCAATTGTCTCCAAGATGCTGGGCAACCTGCGTTTCTTCGCCTCCTACCGCGGACAAAAGAGCCTCTTGCTGTGGCCGAGCGCGCGGCCGGATTACAAGGATTACGACGCCCGCATCGTCGTCAATTCAGACGTCAGTGAGTCCATGAGGCTGCGCATTTCGGGCTTATCCGGAAACATCGCGACCATGGCCGGCAACCGCGCTTCCGAATCCACCTACAAGCAATGGCCCTACGAACTGGCCGGCACCACGCTCGGGACCGGGGGCTATGCCCTTTTCAACATGTTCAGCGACTGGACCTACGGCCTCGCAAACCGCAAACACAATGCCCTTTCCGCCAAACTGACCCACATGCTCAGCAAATCGACCTATTATGAGATTTCGGCGGAATATTTCAACCGTAAATACGACACCCACTCGCCGGAGATGCGCGATACCTCCAAAACCACTGAAATCATCCCCGGCTATTTCGCCACCTCCACGCCTTATGGGGTTTTCTACGGCATCGACGGCATCGTTAGCGGCATCAATGAAGGCAACCAGAACGCCCTTGCCCGCGACAAGTCGAACGTCAGCAGCACTACGCTCAAGGCGGATTTGACCAGCCAGGTCAACTTCAACAACCTCGTCAAGTCGGGGGTCGAGTTTGTTTACAACGACCTGAACCTCGATTACGGCTACATCCGCATGCAAAGCGGCGGGCTGCAATATGACAATCGGACCCAGATGCGCGATTTCCCGGTCCGGGCTGCCATGTATTTACAGGATAAACTCGAGACCAAGGGATTCATCCTCAACGTGGGCCTGCGCCTCGATTATAGCAATTCGCGCACCGACTGGTGGGCCCTTGACCCATTCAATCCCCTGTTCTACTCCTACAAGTATACAGAGACCGCCGATTTGGCCAAGACCAAGGCGAAGGGGCAATGGCAGCTCTCTCCACGCCTCGGCATCTCCCACCCCATCACCGACCGGTCCAAGCTCTACTTCAACTATGGCCATTTCAAACAGATGCCGACCTATGAATCCCAGTACCGCTTTGACCGCTCCTCTGACAATACGCTGGTCCGTTTCGGCGATCCCAATCTGACCCTGGCCAAAACCATCGCCTATGAACTGGGCTACGATCACGATCTCTTCAATGGCCAGCTTCTCCTCCAACTGGCCGCTTTTTACCGGGACATCAGCGACCAGCAGAATACCACCTCCTACCGCCCGGCCTATGGCACAGCCTACACGGTGACCACCAGCACCGCTTATTCCGACATCCGAGGCTTCGAGCTCACCCTGCGCAAATCGGCCGGACGCTGGTTCTACGGCTTTTTAAATTATACCTATCAAGCCACCTCGAATGGCGCCTTCGGCGAGAATTATGTCTTCGAGGATCCCAAGTCGCAGCAAGATTACGATGAGAACACGGTGAATATCTATCAGACCCGCTCGGTGCCCTCTCCCTTCGCCCGGGCCAACCTGACCTTCTCCACGCCGCGACAGTTCGGCCGCCCAAGACTCTTCAACCACGCGGTCCTGGGTGATCTGATCGCCAATATTCTGCTGCGTTGGAATCAGGGCGGCTGGACAACCTACAATCCCAATAACGCCGGCACCACCAGTTTCAACAACAACACCAATAACAAGATCCAGAACAACATTCAGTATCTCGACTACTTCGATGCCACCCTGCGTTTAAGCAAGTCCATCCAGATCCGCAAGGTCAATCTGCAGGTTTTCGCTGACATCAACAACCTCTTCAACACCCGTCGTCTCAATAACACCGGTGATCTGAACTATCGTAAATCCCTGCATCTGCCCCGGAGCGATGCCTACAACAATATCCCAGGCGACGATAAATTTGGCGATTACCGCAAGCCCGGCGTCGCCTGGCAGCCTATGGAGAATGGCGTGGACTTTAACTCCATCCCCTCCTCCAACCGTGCCTGGTATTACGACAAATCCACGAACGCTTACTGGTATTATACCGACAACGTTACGGTCCTGGAGGTTAAGGACCGCTGGGCCAAGGTCGATAAGGCCAAGGTCGATAAGGCCATCAAGGACAGGGCGTATATCGATATGCCCAATCCCTCCACTTACTGGTTCCTCAATCCGCGGACGGTCACCTTTGGGGTTCGTCTCGCCTTCGATATCGATTGATGGCCAGCCACCAACCTAACGAATGGGAATGCACGATGAATAAAAAGAAAATGAGACGCTTGCCCCTGCTGCTGGCCATTAGTACCCTGTTAGGGGCCGGCAGTATCGATCGTACAACGGCCCAGGACCTCCGGTGGATCCGAGTCGGCCAGCTGCAATGCTTTTTCATGGATTTCGGAAACGAGTGCGAACTTTATCCTTTCACGACGACCAATTTTCTCGCCTGGCCCGCCCAGTATGGAGATAACCAGTATGCCACCCGCGCGAAAGCGGTCTGGATAGGGGCGAGCGATTTTTATGACCCCGTCGAGAAAAAGACCAAATCGGTCAAGGTGATCGGCTCCGGACCGCGTTATGACGCGGACAACCAGGCGGCGATGATTTTTTCGACCAGCATCAAGCTGATCGGCCGCGAACAACCCCCGAAAGTCATCGTCGACAACCAGAACGGCTCTTCCAATACCCTTTATGATGCCCTGGACGAAATCGACCCCAACCTCCCCAGCGACCGGATGGTGGTCATCCGTTATAACACCTCCATGGGGGTGTCGGTCATCAAAAAAGTTCTCGGCTTTGTCCAGCAAAACCATGACACCTATTTCATCCACGACTACGTTTTCAAGAATACCGGCATTTATAATACCAAGGGTGAAATCAACGCCCAGACGCTCAAGAACTTTTGGGTCTATTTCAGCTACCGATATGCGATGAATGGGGTCTGCTCGAATGGTTACAGTTCGGCATGGGGCGATTTCGGAATGGAATGGGGCTCCAGCACGGTAGCCCACGACTTCGGACCCCCCTACCGCTCCCGCCCGGACAGCCTCCGCGGTTTTTATGCCTTCTACAGCCCGCTGAAGGGAAGTTATGGCACCCGCAACGCCGTGACCAGTCTCGGCTATGACTACGACTGGGGCTGCCCGAAGCAGACCGGCGGCGGACTCAACCTCGACGGTCTCCTCGGTGCCGCCAAATTTGCTGGCTGCGTAACCCTGCTCGCTTCCAAGGGATCCGGCGCCCTGTTCAACATCGACGACTACAATCAACCTGCGACCGTGAACTATTTCAATGCCGACGGTTCAACAACAACCAACCCGCAAAGCCAGTATGACGAAACCGCAATGAAGCTGCGCTGGGCGGAGATGACCGAAGGCCACCTGCAAAAGTCGCTATGGGAGGCCGTCGGTGATGGACGCTACTACGCCGACTGGCTGAACACGGATCCCCTGCATCCCTCCGGCGGCATGTATGGCCAGGGCTTCGGCCCCTATACCCTGGCCCCCGGCGACAGCATCCGCATCGTCTTCGCCGAAGGCGTCAATGGTCTGGCTTGGGAAAAATGCCGCGAGGTGGGGGCCAACTGGTATCAGTACTTCGCCGGGACCGGGGCACCGACCCTCATCAAGCCGGATGGCAACACTACGACCAACGTCTCGGAATACCAGAAGGCCTGGGTCTTTTCGGGTGTCGATTCCATTCTACAGACGTATAAGAACGCCCGCGCCAATTTCCGCTCCGGCTACAAAATCCCCCAGCCCCCGCCGGCGCCGGCCTCCTTCACCGTCGCCTCCGGTGGCGATGCCATCAGCCTGACCTGGGCCGACAACGCCGACAAGACCCCCCACTTCAACGGCTATGTGATCTACCGCTCTGAGGGGCTGGTCAAGGACTACCGCGCGGTCTATGAAAAGATCTTTGAATGCGATGCCGCCCATGTGACCCACAGCTTTGACGACACCTCCGCAACCCGCGGCTTCAATTATTACTACTTTATTCAATCCAAGGATGACGGGACGCAGAACGACGTCAAACCGGGCGTGCCGCTTTACAGCAGCATGTTCCTGACGATGACCTCGGTTTCTGCCAATCTGCTCCGCCCATCAGGCGATCTCCTCGCCGAGGTGCGCGTTGTCCCCAATCCCTACGATATCCGCTCCCGCAAATGGCAATTCGGCGAGGTCGGGCCTTATGATCGGATCATGTTTTATGGGATCCCACCCAAATGCAAGCTCAAAATCTTCAGCGACGACGGCACCCTGATCTGGGAAACCGTGCACAACAATGGCTCCGGGGATGAGCCGTGGGACTCCAAGACCTCCTCTAACCAGATCGTCGTCAGCGGCATCTACATCCTCTATGTCGAGGTGACTGAGGATACCTATGCAACCGACGACCGCATTGCGCGCTACGACATCACGGACGAGAATCTCAAGACGATCTATAAACAGGGTGAAGTGCTCTATCACAAAGGCGACAAAATCTTCAGCGCCGGACAGTCGACATTCCGCAAATTCGTAATTATTCGATAACGGGAGCAGATCGATGAAAAAAATAACCGCAATTCGCCTTTTCGGAAGTATCCTGGTCCTGCTCGCCTCGGTCGGTGGAAATGCCCAGGATAACCAGAAACTGGCGCAGACCAGTTTCAAATTCCTGAGTGTCGTCTCTGACGCCCAGGGCGCCGCCATGGCCGGCGCAATGACCAGCCTGCCGTTGGGCTCCAGCGCCCTCTTTTTCAATCCGGCAGGGATGGCGAATATGGAAAGGCGCGCCGACCTATCGCTCAGCAATAACGAGTGGATCGCTGATATCCGGCACTATACGGTGGGCCTGGCACTCAATCCGGCCAATGGCAAATACGGCGTGGTCGGACTGAGTCTGCAGTATGCCGATTTTGGGAGCTTCATTGGCACAGTGGTCAGCAAGGATCCTGCCAACCTCAAAGGCTACGAAGAGACCGGCCTTTTCGATCTCAATGCCTATGCCGTGGGTCTCGGCTACGCCAGGGCGCTTACCGACCGCTTCAGCGTCGGTGGGCAAATCCGTATGGCCCATCAGGATCTCGGAGAGAGCCGGATTCCCAACGAATCCAAACACATCCCGATCTATGATGATTCGAATCACGCCATCATCGGCTATGAGGACTCGACGGCTACAGGCACCAACCGCCTCACGCCCCTGGTCTTCGACTTTGGCACCCAGTTCAAGACCGGCGTTAAGAGCCTCGTCTTCGGCATGTCGGTGCGTAACTTCTCCAAGGAAATTCAATATGTCTATGAGCAGTTCCAGCTGCCCCTGGTTTTCACCCTCGGGATCTCGATGAATCTGATGGATCTTTTTCATGAGGTCCCGTATAACCAGTCCCTGGTGATGAGCATCGATGCAAGCCATTACCGGGACCATCCCGAGCAGCTCAAGGTCGGATTGGATTACCGGATCATGAACATGATCGCCCTGCGCGGCGGCTATGTCACCGCCAGCGATGAGAACAGTGGCTTTTCGTTCGGACTCGGCGTCTATAAATCAGGCTTCGCCTTTGATTACGCCTATACCCCCTACGGGGTCTTCGATAACGTCCAGCGCATGACCGCCCGGATCTCACTGTAATCAAGGCCAAGGAGAATACCATGATGAAACCTTGCTGTATCTTAACCCTCGTCACGCTCCTGCTGGCGGCTGCCGGACTTTTGCTGACCGGTTGCGAATTTGATGTCGCCGAGCCCAAGTGGGAGGAGCCCGCGCCTGCTACCGCCGCCGTCTCGATTTCATCGATCGATCCGGCAGCCGCGGTTGCGGGCGTGAATTATATCACCATTCATGGCGCTAATTTCACCGGCGCGATTGATACCCTGATCGTCAAGAGCTCGGACAAGGATACCAGTTACCGCTATCTCTATAATGGCATCTACTTCGATGATGTCAAGGCGGATGTTGTCGAGTTCTCCGACACCGTCATTAAGGTGCGCCGACCCAAACTGGCCAACGAGGCCTGTCAGGTCAAGGTGGTCTCCAATAAGGCGATGGCCACGGCCAAATATGCCCAGCCTTACAGGATCGACGCGGTCGTCGGCCGCTATGGCCTGTTCAACGAGGATCTGCCGCTGGCAGTGGTTGTCGTGGATGCCCGCGAGAATCTCTATGTAGTTGAGACCAACACCCGTTATATCCAAAAAATCACCCCTAGCGGCGACAAGACCAACATCGCCTCCGCCCTGCGCGTCCCCTACGACGCCAGCATCGGAGGGGACGGCAATCTCTATCTGGCCGGAAACAACAGGGCCATCGACCGGGTTGACCTCTCCACTGGAACCATCGCTCGCTGGGTGAACCTCCCATCGGGAAAAGTGGTGAAATTCCTTGATTTCAGCGAAACCGGATACTGCTTTGCCGGCGGAACCCGTACCGATCTGGTCGTCATTCCCGGGGATCTGTCAACCACCGCGGTCTCAGCCGGTTTTTACGCCACGCAGGAGATCCTCGCCATCCGCTGCTATAACGGCGCCGTATACGTCGCTGCCCGGGCCACAGCAGCCGATCCGGTCAAGATCTACCGGCATGCCATTGGCGACAAGGGCAGCGTCGGCGCCCAAGAGCTGGTCCTCGATCTCTCCAAAACCAGCATGTTCGCCGGCCGAAGCCTCAAGGCCATCAGTTTCGCCTCGGATGGTACCATGATAATCGCAACCGATGCAGCCGATCCCCTGCTCAGCTATACTCCCGCCACCGGCCAGATGGATTATTATTACAAGGGAATCCTCAATCCATATTGCAAGCACTTTTCCTGGGGCAGTAAGACTTATCTCTATATGATCTGCGGCGATGACACCGCCGGCGAAGAGTGGACGGTCTATCGCGTCGACATGGGGACGACAGCGGGCAACTGACCCCCGTCACCATCCAGCCCAGGGCCTGTGGCGTCTGCAACAGGCCCTATTATTAATTGCACGGTCAACCCCAGGGAGTCTCCATGCGTCTTACCATGTCAAGCCTGCTTTGTTTCCTCGGCCTCGCGGGATCCACGCTGCTTCCGGCGCAAACGGCCGAGAACTGTTTTCTCGTGGATTTCGCCCCCAGGACGGCGTGGATCCCACCCTCTCAGGCGGCGGCTAAACCGCCCGCCAATCCGGACGTGATCGTGACCATCAGCACCATGGATACGCTTGGCAAGGTTTCCCCGTACATCTTTGGCAATGCCCTGGCGGCCTGGGTAGGCAATGACGTGATGAACAAGGTGCTTATCGGCCATATCCAGGAGCTCTCCCCCACCCTCATCCGCTATCCCGGCGGCAGCTGGGGCGATATCTTTTTTTGGAATGGCGATCCAGGCGACCTGCCTGCCACCATCCCCGACGGCGCCAACAATGGCGCAGCGATCCCCCTCTCCCCTCAGTTCGGTGCGAACAGCTGGACCACGACTCTGGATAACTATTATTCCATGCGCGATCAGGTCAACGCAACCCAGGGATTGATCACCGTCAACTATGGCTATGCCCGCTACGGCCTTGGTGATAAACCGGTGGAGCGCGCCGCCCATCTGGCTGCCGACTGGGTCCGCCATGATGAAGGTCGCACCAAATTCTGGGAGATCGGTAATGAGAACGCCGGGCCGTGGGAAGCCGGCTGGCAGATTGATACCACCCGCAACCGGGACGGCCAACCCAAAATCATCACCGGCGAGATCTATGGACGCCACTTTAGAATTTTCGCTGATTCCATGCGGGCCGCGGCGGCCGAAATGGATGAAACCATTTACATCGGCGGTCAGATCCTCCACTATGACGGCACGACCAGCTGGAATGTCGCGGACCGAACCTGGAATGAAGGGTTTTTCCGGGAAGTCGGTGGGAGTGCGGATTTTTATGTGATGCACAATTATTTCGGCAGCACCGGGGTCAGCAAGGCCAGGAGCCAGATCGATCTGGCGCGCAGCGAGATCAACAAAAACATAACCTTCATCCGCCAGGATATCGCCCGGAAACAGGCCTTCAGCAGACCGGTCGCCCTGACGGAGTGGAATATGGTCGATCATCCCCAGGCCGTGACCTCCATCGCGAACGGCATGCAGGCCGTCGTGCTCAGCTGCGAGATGATCCAGAACCAGTTCGGCCTGTCGGCCCGCTGGCTGCTGGTTCATTGGGAATCCGGCGGGATGTTCTACAAGGGCGCCAACCCGGCCATTCCAGCCTGGAGCCCGCGTCCCGACTTTTACTATCTCTACTACCTGCAGCGTTTCACCGGCAACCACAGCATCAAATCAGCTGTGGCCGGCAGCAGCGATGTGCTCTCGTACGCCACTACCTTCGCCTCCGGCGAGCTGGGCGTGGTGACCGTCAACAAGGGCGCCACCGAACAGATCATCCAGCTCTCGCCGCAAGATTTCTCCCCAGGCGGCCAATACTACCTCTACTCGCTCGTCGGAGAGACCAGCGAGCAATGGGCGCAAAAGGTCGTGGTGAACGACGCCGGCCCATCGGGAGCAGCCTGGGGACCGGTTGAGGGGCTGGAAAAGATACTCGCCCGGGCTTACGACACCAACGGCGGGATCCGCTACACCTCACCGCCGTTGTCGGTGCAGTATGTGCTCATTAGCCGCGCCGTGAACCGCGTCGAATCCGCACCCCCCCTAACGCCGGACCATTTCGAACTCGGCCCCAATTATCCGAATCCCTTCAACGCCCGGACCATGATCTCTTATCGTCTACCCCATGAGATAGAGGTGAGGCTGCGGATCCTGGACCTGAGCGGGCGAGAGGTCGCTCAATTGCTCGCTGGCACCCGGCAGCAAGCTGGTGTGTACCGCATCGCGTTTGATGCCAGCTGTCTCAGCAGCGGCCTCTATCTCTGTAGACTGGAGGCAGGCCCCCTCGCTGCAACCCGGAAAATGCTCCTGATCAAGTGATCCCACTACCTATTCGCTGATGATCTGCAGCACCGCCTCCTGCAAGCCTTCCGAACGGGCGGTTAAAACGATCACGCCCGGCTCGTCGCGCGTCTGGATCACGCACAGGCATTTACCGTTGAACGCCATGCGATGGTCCGCCTTGAAGGGCTCCATGCTGGTCTGGAGGCCGTTATCGACACCGGCGATCACAGCCGGCCCCTGCAGGGAAAACTGCACCAGGTTGTCCGCCCGCGGCGCCAGGACCCCGGCGCTATCCACGACCTCGACCGTCACGAACGAAAGATCACGGCCGTCCGCCTTGATGCGATCGCGGTCGGCGGTCAGGACTATTTTTGCCGGAGCCCCGGCAGTCTGCATACGCTGCTCGAGCACTGCGCTGCCCTCCTTATAGGCCACCGCCTTGAGAAAGCCTGGTTCGAAGGGCACCCGCCAGACCAGCTGGAAGGTATCGCGGGTCTTCTCCTTTTTGCCCAGGGAACGACCGTTGAGGAACAGCTCCACCGCACCCTGGTTGGTGTAGGCCCAAACATCGATCACCTGGCCGGATTGCCAGTTCCAATGCGGGAAGAGATGCAGCATAGGCCGGCTGGTCCATTCGGCCTGATAAAAATAGTAGCCATCCTTGGGGAAACCGGCCAGATCGATCAGGCCGAAGTAGGAGCTGCGCGCCGGCCAGGGATAGGGCGTCGGCTCGCCGAGATAATCGAAACCGGTCCAGATAAACATGCCGGAGACATAGGGATACTCGCGCACGATCCGCCAGTTATCAGCATGGGTGGCCCCCCAGGGGACGCGGCAGTTGTCGTAAGCCGAGCAGGTGAGATCGGGATTCATCGGCCCCCGTTTGTTCCAGGCAATCGGCCAGATCCGCACGGAATCGGAGGGCATGTCATACGCGCCACGGGTGGCGATGGCGGAGTTGGTTTCGCTGGCGACTAGTTTCAGTCCCGGATAATCCTGGGGGAAGGTTCGCAGATCTTGCTCGTGATAGTTGCGGCCGACGACATCCAGAGCGCCCGAGCGGATGATGCGATTCTGCGGCGAGGGGTCGTTGCAGGCCGAGGTGATCGGTCGGGTAGGATCGAGATCGCGGACGATTGCAGCCAGCTCTTTGGCCATCTCGATGCCGCTGTCATCCCACTGTTCGGGAATCTCGTTGCCTATGCTCCAGAGCACCACGCAAGGATGGTTGCGGTCACGCCGTATCAGATCCTCGAGATCACGGCGGTGCCATGCATCCCAATCGAGGTGATAATCGTAGGGATTCTTGGGCAGCTTCCACATATCGTAGGCCTCGTCCATAACCAGTAAGCCCATGCGGTCGCAAAGGTCGAGCAATTCCGGCGCCGGTGGATTGTGGGAGGTACGGATGGCATTGCAGCCCATCGCCTTGAGCAGCTCGAGCTGACGCTCGAGGGCGCGCTCGTTGATCGCCGCCCCGAGGCAGCCGAGATCGTGATGGTTGCAGACCCCCAGCAGCTTCATCGCCACCCCGTTGAGGGCGAAGCCTTTCTCCAGGTCGAAAGCGATGGTGCGGATGCCAAAGGGGGTCTCGTACCGGTCCTCCTCCCGGTTTTCAGCCAGCACCCGGGTCACCGCACGATAGAGCACCGGCTTTTCGACCGACCACAAGGCCGGCTGCGTCACGGTGACGTTCCCTGATATTGGTTCAACGGCTCCCGGGGGCACACTTATCGCATTGCGCAGAGCAGCCACCCGGCGGCCAGCGGGATCGAAAACCTCGGTCATGACCGTCACCTGCTGC
This sequence comes from bacterium, assembly GCA_035419245.1. Lineage (NCBI taxonomy): Bacteria > bacterium. The sequence continues at coordinate 99,543 of DAOLSP010000006.1, forward strand.
GAAGTCTCGCGGTCATTGCGAACCCGGATCTGCAGGGAAATCACCGCCTGCTGCGCCGAGACTTCCGGCGTAGTGATGCAGGTGCCCCAGTGATCAACATAGACCCGGCCGGTGAGGGTCAGCCAGACATTGCGGTAGATCCCCGAGCCGGAATACCAGCGCGAATTGGGCTGCTTCGAGTTGTCGACACGCACCGCGAGGACATTCGCGGCACCACCGAATTTCAGCCACGGTGTGAGTTCATACCGGAAGGAACTGTACCCGTAGGGCCGCTTGCCAAGGTAATGGCCGTTAATCCATACCTCACTGTTGCGGTACACGCCGTCGAAATCAATGAAAGCGCTACGGCCCATGTCCGCCTGCAGCAGCGTGAAGGTTTTGCGGTACCATCCGATGCCGCCGGGCAGGGCGCCGCCGTCGGTCGTAGCGGGGTTATCCTTGCTGAACGCCCCCTCGATGCTCCAGTCGTGGGGCAGGTTCAGGGTTCGCCAGTCACTGTCGGCGAAACCGGGTTCCTGGGCGCCAGGGAGATCCCCCAGCTTGAACTTCCAGTCTCGGGTGAAGCGCTCGATCCTCCGCGGGGACGGTCCAGGGGCGGAACACTGCATGCAGATCGTCGCCAAGGCCATAAGGGAAACCGCCATCCTAAGGGCCACCAGACTCTGATTACAGGTCATAGACACTCCTGATAAAATTAAAATACCTTGAAGGACGAGTGTCCAGCAGCCACGCCCTCCCTTCCCGCGTGGCTGCGCTCTTCCTATTGCATCCGTACAGTGACAGGGGCACCGGTATAGGGCACTCGGGCCGCGGGCGCAGCGGTAAAATCGAGTCCGGACGGTTTCTGCCGACTCACCCAGACCACTTCAAAGGTGCGCTCCCGGAGCATGCCGGGGAATTCTCCCTGGCGCGCGCCCAGCGTCAGCTTGCGCTCCTTTTCCGACCAGGTGACCGGGATAGTCGCGTACTGCCCTTTCTCGTAATTGTAATTGACCCCTTCATCCTCGTAAAGAGTGAAGGCGCCGTCGCGGCCGGTATAGACGTAGAGGCGGATGGGATCGGGAGGCTTTTCCATAACGTATTGCACAGGCGGCCCGAAGGGGATGATCGACCCCTCGCGGACATAGAGCGGGATATCGCCCAGCGGCGCTTCGGCGACGATTTCCCGCCCGCCGGCCGCAAATTCGCCGGTCTGGAGGCGATACCATCCGGTGCCGGCAGGCAGATAGAGGGCACGGGCGCGGGCCTTGTAGGTCGTGACCGGGTTGACCAGAATCGCCGGACCGAACAGGTACTGGTCGCCGATCGATCGCACCTTCTGGTCCTTCGGGAAATCCATAACCAGAGCGCGCATGAAGGTATAGTCCTTGAAGGTCACCTCCGCAGCCATAGAGTAGATATAGGGCAGCAGGCGATAGCGCAGCTCGTCATAAGCCAGCATAGCCTGGTAAGCGGGATGCCCGGTGGGGGCGATGTTCCATATCTCCCGGTAGGGAAATTCGCCATGCACCCGTAGCAGAGGCACAAAGGTCCCGAACTGGAACCAGCGGGCATTGAGCTCGCGCCACTCCTCGAGATCTTCGGGTTTGACGTTGCGTTCGAAACGCGGTTCGACCGAGAAGCCGCCGATATCCATGGTCCACCAGGGTACACCGGAGAGATTGAAATTGAGCCCGGCGGAGATCTGCGCCTTGAGGTCATACCAGCGCGTGACGATATCGCCGCTCCAGGTGGCGGCGGCATAACGCTGCTGCCCGGCGAAGACCGAACGGGTAAGGATGAAAACCCGCTGGTTGGGCCGGGTCTTGCGCTGATTTTCGTAGATGCCGCCCGAATGGACCAGGGTGTAGCTGTTGAGATAGCGCGAGGAAGAACCCAGGCCGGTCGGGCCGATGCGCCGCCGCGTCTCCTCGAGAGAGAGGTTACTATGGATGTCTGGTTCCGTAGCATCAAGCCACCAGGCATCGAAGCCCTTGCTGAAGAGATGTTCGTTGATCTGGTCCCAGAAGAGCTTGCGGGCCTCGTCGCGGTAGGGATCGTAGAACGAGCAGGTGTAGCCCGGGCCCACCCAGTCGCGCTCTTTGACCAGAACATTGCGCATATAGAGCCAGCCGGGATGGGCGGCGAACTCGTTGTAATGTTCGGTGCCGACGTAGAACTTGGGCCAGACCGAAATCATGATCTGTGCATGCAGGTCGTTGTGGAGCTCGTCCACCATCCCCTTGGGATCGGGGAAGCGGCTCGGGTCGAACTCATGGCTGCCCCATTGATCCTCTTTCCAGTAGAACCAGTCGAGGACGATATTGTCGAAGGGAATCTTGCGGGCGCGAAACTCCTTGACCACGGAAAGGAGTTCCTCCTGCGAGGTGTAGCGTTGGCGGCTCTGCCAGAGGCCCAGTGCCCATTTGGGCATCATCGGGGCCTTGCCGGTGAGGGTGCGGTAGCCATGGATGACCTCATCGAAGCTGCCGCCATGGACGAAGTAATAGTCAATCTGATCGCCAATCTGCGACCAGAGCGAAAGCGTATTGGGCGGGGTATCCCGGTCCAACGGCAGAAATTTGAGGCCGATGTAACCGCCCATCGGAATCCATTCGATTCGGAGGTCATAGCGCTTGCCCGCGGACATCTGCAGACGTGGCAGAGTCGTCCATGGCAGCCAGTTCTGCCGGTAGCCATCGGCGACCAGATCTCCATTCAGCCACATTTTATAAAAGCCGGAGGCATAAAGGCGGAATTTGAACTCACCACTCTCCGCGGCTTCGATCTGGCCGGAATAACGAACGCTGGCGACATTTTCCCGAAATCCATCAGGATAGGGATCATTGACATCGATGAACTCATGCTCGATACGCGGCTCGGTGCGCGCCGTAAAGAGATCCTGAAAACCCGCCGTCCGGAAATATTCAGCGGTGAGGCCTCCCAAGGTGCCGTTCTTGTCGTAGAGTTTGAGACCGGAGAGCGATTGAAAATCGCGGCAGTCGCCGAAGCGAGTCTGGGAGGTATTGTCCCAGAGGATGCCGTAATTCCGGCTCGATACCAGGAAGGGATTGACATCGAGGATGTTAAGCTGGAAGAGATCGACATCCTGCCCCTTGTAATTCATCATGTCGTTTTGTTGCTCGCCGAGGCCGTAAAAGGCCTCATCAGCCGGGGAGTGAAAGAGCTGCTGGATGTGGTCGGCCTGCTCTTCCATAACCACCGCCGGGGTGAAGCGGCGGCCGTTGGTGCGCTCGGCGAGAAGAAGCGAGCCCTTGCGGTCATAGAACGAGACCGCGCCAGTGGTCTTGTGGACCCGAACCCGCAGCTTGGCGGTGGTCAACTCCACATAGACCCCTTTGTCTCTGATGTTCCAGCTCGGAGTCCCGGCATCGAAAGCGATGCGCATCAGACTGGGACGGGCTGAAAAGGTATCGGCGGGAGAGGCCACGACGCGGATGAGCTGATCACCGCAAACCTCGATTTTGAGGCGGGCCGTACCCGATGCCAGCCTTTTGTCCAGGGTGAAAAGGAGGCCATCCGGGAGTTTCTCAAAACTGAACGCTGCCGCGGCGAGGGCGGAGATCATCCCAGCTGCCAGCGAGAGGCGGGAGCACACACGATTCATGGTTTGATCCTTTCATCGGAAGAGGCGGAATGTCACCAGACACCAGGAGGCGTTCCGGCCGTTTCATCCCAAGCAAAGATACGAAAAAACATCCTCAATTTCAGCAAAAAAACTTGTATTTGTAATAAAAGTATCGTATATTGATTAGTGAATCAATATTCATTTTTAAAAATCGAGTACCATGCGCACCAAGGAAGGCAACAAGGAACAGGATATACTCCAGGCGGCCGTTCAGCTTTTCTCCGAGAACGGCTATCACAAGACCCGGATGTTCACCATTGCCGAGCGGGCAGGCGTAGCAACCGGCAGCGTCTATCTCTATTTCGCCAGCAAGGAGGAGATCCTTAACCGTATCTTTCATGATCTCTGGAAGCGCCTGGCGGCAGAGATCGAAATTCTGACGCTGCGGCTCGACCTGGAGCCTGTGCAAAAACTGGACCGGCTCATCGACCATGTCTTCGAACTCTTCCTTAACAAGCCCGCCCTGGCCCTGGTCTTCGTCAACGAGCAGAACCATCTGCTGCTAAATCAAGACAATGCCTTTCTCCCCTATTATGATCGCTTTCTGGAGCTCGCCCAGGAGATCCTGATCGAAGGGACTGAGCGGGGGGTTTTCCGTAAGAACATCGATCTCAGGATCATCCGGCTCTTCTTCTTCGGGGGTATCCGCTACCTTATCCACCAATGGGCCCAAAATCCCGAACAGATCTCGCTGCAAAGCATCTGCCAGCAGGTGAAAAGCATCGTACGTGAGGGCATCCTGATCACTCCGCCTTCGCATGGCTTGACGTAATGACGGAAGCGTTTCCAGAACCCCGCGGCCATGCCCTTTGATCAATAATGAACAGATATTCATTAATAATTTGGAGACTGCCATGTCCCGTTCAACACCGAAAATCCGCCTGCTACTGGTTGCCCTGTTGCTTCCGGCGCTGGCCCTGGCGCAGTCGATGACCCTTGCGGAAGCGGTCGATACCGCGCTGCGGGGCAACGAAAAGATCCGCCAGTATGAAGAGCGCCTCAAACAGAAAAAACAGGCGAACAAGGCCGCCTGGGGCAACTTTTTGCCCACGGCCAAGGTCGAGGCCAGTTACCGGCACCTCGATGCGCCTTTGGCAATCGACCTCGATCCCATTCGGGAGGCGATCATCACGATTCAAGCCGGGAATCAGACCGAGATGACCAACATCTATTCGCTGCTGCAGGGCAAAGCGCCCTTGAGCGCGGCGCAGCGCCAGGCCTTGAATGGACAGTATTATGGCGCTCTGGACGGCTTGCTGCCGCCCTTTTCGGAAACCCTGAAGAAGCAGGATTATCCGAGTGCCGCGCTGGTCGGGGTGCAGCCGCTCTTTGTCGGCGGCAAGCTGATCGCCGCCAAGAAATATGCTGCGGCCGAGGAGGAAGCCGCGGCGGCCGAGCTGATCCAAGTCCGCAACCAGGTTTTCAAGCAGGCGGCCAACGACTATTTTGCTGTCGCCCTGCTCCAGCAGGTAGTCGCCACGCGCGCCGACGTGCTCGAGGGCATGAAACGCCACCGCCTGGATGCCCAGCGTCTCTTTGAGGAAGGCCTCATCCCCCGCTATCACCTGTTGCGGGCAGAGGTAGCGGTGGCCGATGCGGAACGCAACCTCCTCGATGACCAGAACAAGCTCGACCTGGCACGCATCGCCCTCGCCCATACCCTGGGTCTGGAGTCCGCATCTGTTTTATTGGCTGCGGATACCCTTGCTTACACTGCCGCCGGTGACTCGCTCGACGCGCTCATCTATTCAGCGCAGGAGAACCAGCCCCTGTTGCATCTGGTAGCGATGAAACAGCGCGCAGCCCGGCAAAACTATGCGGTCGCCCGCTCCGAACTGCTTCCGGAGGTGGCCGGTTTCGGCAAGTATGAGCTCTATCCGGAGTATCTATCGGCACTGGAACCGCGCTGGGTTGTCGGGATCCAAGCCAACTGGACCCTTTTTAACGGCCTGAAAAGGATGCATGCGCTCCAGCAATCGGTTCATCTTGAGCGCGAGGTCGAGCATATTCAGAAGGATGCCCGGCAGCAGGTGGATCTGTGGGTGCAAAAGGCATGGCGGGATGCAGCCAATGCCCGCTCTCGTTATGAAAAGCTCGCCACCACCCTGGCTCTGGCGGACGAGAATCTACGTCTCAATGACAAACGCTTCCAATCGGGTTTAGGCACCTCTCTGGAGGTGGTGGACGCCCGCCTCTCGCAGGAGCGCATCCGCATGGAACGACTGAGCTCATTGCAGGCCTATTACTCCGCCCTGGCCGACATCTATATCGCCGCCGGCAAACCCGAAGCCCTACTGAAAGTCTGGAACCGGAACAAGCAGGTCGATTAAAACACCATCAAGCGCCGGTGCGCCGGCTGGAGGAAATTGTATGAAATCAAATGCCAAATCCATATTACTGGTCCCGGCGATGATCGCCCTGATCGCGGCCATGACCCTGGTCATCCGCGCTTTTACGGCGAACAAAGTCGTTCTGACCGGCCAGGTTGAATGCACCGAAGTGGACGTTGCCTCCAAGCTCCCAGGACGGATGGACTCTATTTTTGTGCAGGAAGGATCGCCGGTACGGCGCGGACAGGTGCTGGCGCGGCTGCAGAGCCGGGAAATCGACGCCAAGGTGGAGCAAGCCCGCGCCCAGATGGCCGCCGCCCGGGCCAAATGGGAGATGGCGCGTCATGGCGCCCGCCCCGAGGAGAAGGAACAGGCCGCCAAGGGTTATGAGACCGCCAGGCATCAGTTCGAGCTCGCGGAAAAGACCTGGAACCGCATCAGCTCCGTCTATCGCGACAGCGTCATCTCGACTCAGGAGCACGATCAAGTCGAATTCCAGTACAAGGCAGCGAAGGAACAGCTCGATGCCGCCCACGCCCGATACCAGATGGTGCTCAAAGGCGTGCGCAGTGAGGAGATACAGGCTGCCGAGGCGCTCTATCATCAAGCCGAGCAGGGGTTGGCCGAGGCGCTGGCCTATCAAGATGAGACCCTGATCAAAAGCCCCTTGGATGGTGAGGTTTTCAAACGGATCAGCGATCCTGGCGAGATCGTCGCCGCCGGTTATCCGATCTTCACGCTGGTCGATCCGAAGGATGTTTGGGTGATCCTGCAGGTACGCGAGGACCAGATGGCCTCGATTAGGAAGAATCAGATGATGGAGGTAGTCATTCCAGCTTTGGGCCCTGAGCGACACCCTTTCAAGGTGACCCAGATCGCCGCGATGGCGGACTTTGCCACCTGGCGCGCTACCAATCAGAAGGGTGACTTTGACATCAAGACTCTTGAAATCCACCTGCGCCCGCAGAAGGAAATTGCGGGGCTCATTCCGGGCATGACTGCCCGGGTGACGCTGTAACCGGCCAGAATAGAGAACACCCTATGACAGACTATCTCAATGCGGTGCGACGGATCATGGTACGGGAATGGCGCCGGATCGCCAACCGCAAAAATCTCTACCTATTGATGATCATCCTGCCGGTCATCCTCTTTGTCTTTGTCGCCGCCATCTACCGCAATGAGGTGGTCAAGGCTCTACCCGTGGCGGTGTTGGACGCCGACCAGTCGGAACTCTCACGGAGCCTGGTGCGCGCGGTCGCTGCCGATCGGCTTTTTCGGATCACCTCCGAAGTGCATTCCCCCGCCGATATCGAGGAGGCGATGCGTGCCGGCCGGATCCAGGGGGCTTTTTACCTGCCGGAAGGGATGGAGCGGGATATCAAGCAGGGGGTGCCGGCCCGGATGGTCGTCTACCGCAACCATATCAACCTGCTCTCGGGCAACATGATCTACAAGGAGGCGGCGACGATCGGCCGTATGGCCTCCGCTGCGATTCTTGTCAAAAAACTGGAAGGGCGCGGACTGGGTGCCGGCCAGGCCATGGCCCTCGCCAATCCGGTCAGTGTGGATACCCAGGCTCTTTTCAACCCCTCCTACAACTATGCCAACTATCTGGTTCCAGGACTGCTGCCGGCCTTCATGCAGATGTTCATCATGCTGGTGGCGGTGCTGGTGATCTCCGCAGAGTACCACGAAGGGACGCTCGCCGAGCTTTTCGCAGCGGCAGATGGCCATGCCGGGGTGGTATTGCTCGGCAAATCCTTACCGCATCTGCTGGTATATGGCGCCATGGCGCTTGGCTTGTTGGGGATTGTCTTCCCGATTTTTCATATTCCCGTGGCGGCCCCGGCCGTGGTCATCCTCGGACTCTTCCTGCTCTTCATCGCCGCCTCATTCTTTCTCGGTCTGATGATTTCCTGCCTGGTGCATAACCAGATGCTGGCGACTGAAGTGGCCGTCTTCATCAACACGCCGGCCTTCATGTTCAGTGGTTATACCTTCCCCCTTTGGGGGATGCCAGTCATCCACCGCGCCTTTGCACAGATCATGCCCTTCACCCATTTCCTTACCGGATTCATCAAACTCTATCAGATGGGCGCGCCACTGCACAGCCTGCGCAATGAGGTGATGATCCTAGCGCTGTTCGTCGCCGTGCCTGCGGCAGTCAGCTGGACTTTGCTTCACTACCATTGCCGTCACCTTCCGGTGCTGCAGTCGGAGCAGCAAAGCGGAAAAGGAGGCATGCTATGATCCAGTCCAAGATCCATGGCTGGTGGTCGGTCGTGCGCCGGGAGGTCCGCCGTATCCACAGTGATACCAACATCTTTGTGGTGATTCTGCTCGCGCCGCTATTTTATGCCTTCTTCTATGGCTCCATCTACAGTCTGAAGAGTGAATGGGATGTGCCCATTGCCATTGTGGATCAGGACCATTCGCAGGTGGCGCGCGACCTGATCCGCTACCTCGACAGCAGCAAGCTGGTGCGCATTGCTGAACAGCCTGCCACCTATGCCGAAGCGGTTGCGGGGCTCATGGAGATGCGGGTTCATGGCATCGTCTATATCCCGGAGGATTTTAGCGTGCAGATTAAAAGAGGCCGCACCGCGCATCTTCCGGTGTATCTCAATACCAGCCGCTTTCTCATCGCCAATGACATCAGCAAGGCCGTCGCCGAGGTCAGCGGTACCCTGGCGGGCGGGATCCGGTTGCACTTCTTTGAGAGTGCAGGTTTCAGCCGGGCGCAGGCACTCGAAATGATCGAACCCCTGGAGGTCGAGCACAAGGCGCTTTTTAACCCGACCGACAGCTATGGTGATTTTCTTATCCCCGGACTGCTGGTGATGATTCTCCAGCAGACCCTGCTCATCGGGCTCGCCGAGAGTGTGGCCAAGGAGCGTGAATTTGGCACACTGGGTGAGCTCTACCGGATTTCCGGCAAGAGCACCTGGGCGGTGATGAGCGGCAAGGGATTCTTTTATCTCGTCCTCTATCTGGCCTATGCCTTCTTTTTCTATGGCTCTCTTTTTGCGCTTTTCAGGATCCCTTTCCGCGGCAGCATCACGGCATTGGCGCTGTTGACGGTGCTCTTTTTACTCGCTGTGATTTATTTCAGCCTCTTTATCTCCTCCTTTTTCGGCAAAAAGATCGTCGCCATGCAGTTCTTCGTCTTCACCTCCTACCCCCTGTTCCTGCTCTCCGGATACAGCTGGCCGCTGGATTCCATGCCCTGGGCGGTGCGAAGCTTCAGTCAGCTGTTACCCTGCACCCCCTATTTACAGGCCTTTGTCCGGATCACACAAATGGGCGCGGGATGGCGGCATGTCAGCGGGGAGTTCCTCCATCTCGCTCTGTTGACGCTCATCGGGCTGGCTGTGGCGCGCTGGAGGATACGGGGGCAGCTGCGCGGCGTCTTCTATGAAAAAAAGAGCCAGGATTAGTTCTTATGGGGTGTGCTCGGCCGGTGATTGCGGGATCGCAGTCACCGGCCTTTTCTTTTAAAAGCAGGTTTGCAGGGAGAAGAGGCAGCGGGGCTGGAAGACCCCATCGCCGAAGTGCAGGTTAAAGTGTGTGTGACTGGCGAGGTTTTTATTGTGGCGGTTGACGCTCCAGACCGCATCTATGGCGCTGACCAGGTGGTTGGCGAGGATAGCGCCGAGAACGAAGGTGGAGCGGTTGCGCGCCTTCTCGGAGGCGATGCGTATCTGGTCGAAATGGGCCTTGTTGGCGGCCGTGTCCCATTTCCAGTAATAGCGCGCCGTGTCCTGATAATAGTCCTCCAGATTACGCTGGCGCAGCTTGGCGGCGTTATACTGGCCGATATCGGCATAGTTGCCGATATTGGTGTAATAGGTATCGTTCTTGCCCTTCGGATCCACTCCGGCATGCCGGGCGGCGAAACTCTCATATTCATCACGCCGCCAGCCGGAATAGGTCACAAAGCCAGTATAGCCCAGCCACAAGCTGATCTCGGTCCCGAGAAAGATGTAGGATTTGGTGGTTGCATCGGCGTAGCGCTCACCGAGCCCGGGCAGCAGGAAAGAGAGCATCATGGCCTTGCCCCTGGACTTGGCGGCGAGTGCCAGCGGATCGCTCGTCTCCTCCTGCATGGCGAATCCGCCGCTGATGCCCTGCGGCGCCGCGGCCAAAAGTAAAGCCATACCGATCCAGAATGCGATTCGCTTCATAGGGCTCACCAATCTACGCGAAGAGTGAGCGCGCTGTAGTGCTTCTGGTCCATCTGCCGCGGCTCGAAATAGAGACGGGCCTCGGCGACTTCCCGGTTATGCCGGCTGACGCTAAACGCCGCTTCGAGGGCGCTGGTCATATGGTTGAGGATGACCACGGTCAGGCAGGTCGTTGCGTGCTTGAAATTCCGGTTGCTGGCGTCGCGACGGGTTTCGTAATAGAGCCGCCGCGGCGACCGAATCTGATCCTTGAGATAAGTCATCTTGTCCGTTGGACTCGGGGTGGTCGTATAAATGTCATTCCAGCCATAGTTGAACTGGTTATACTTGCCGATCATTTCGTAGTACTGCTGGTCTTTGGTCAAATGCAGACCATGGCTGAAATTGAGGTGTTCCCACTCGCGCAGCGCTTCGATATCGCCGACTGGTTTGCCGGACATCGAGGCAATGGCTTGCCAGTATTTTTCTTCGCTCCAGTTGGAATCGGCATACTTTTCATATTCGTCCTCGATATCCTGACCCTTGCCCTGATACCCACTGTAGAGATACCAGCTCGCCGCTTCGACGGCGAGGAAGCCGAGGGCTTTGAGGTAGGAGCCGTCGTAAACCTGGCCGGCGCCCGGAACGATAGCGGAGAACAGGAGGGCTTTGCCGGGTTTTTTGAGGGCGACATAGGCGTCCGCGGACTCGGCCGTCGAGTCTTGCAGCATGGCGGTATCGGCCAGGGCCAGCCGGGTACGCGGGCTATCGAGGATGAAATCCTGCCAATCTCCTGCTTGTGCGACGGCCGCCAGCGCCAGGAGGGCGGCCAGAAAGACCTTCTTCATCTGCAACTCCCTTCCGATCAATCCATAAAGTCAAACAAGGCCATCAGGTAGTACCGCCATTCGCGGCCGTACTGCTGTCCGCCGTTCTCGACGCGGTCCAGCCCATAGGCGGCCTCGAAGGAGAGGGCGGTCGGGAAACCATAAAAGGAGAAAGCACCTGCGCGCAAGGAGCCGCCGATGGCGCGTTTGAAGCGGTTGAGATCCACACGGTCCGCATCAAACGCGTTGCCATAGTCGAAAAAGGCGCCCAGGACGAGATTATCCCCGGTCAAGTGCAGGAACTGCTTCTGGAAGCCGGTCAGCACGGGAAGTCGGTAGGTGAAGCGGCCGATAAGCATCTTGCGTCCCTCGATGCTGTAATAGGGGTAGCCGCGCAATCCGGGGAGGCCGCCGGCAAAAAAATTAAAAAAGCTGTCGACTGGACGATCGATCCAGCCCGCCTGGAGGTTGGCGGAGAGGCCATGCCGGTGTGCCCAGGGCGCCGGCAGATACTCGTGCCAGTTCACTTCCAGCTTGTGGTAGTTGTAATGGGCATAAACCTCCTGAAGCGTGCCGTAGCTGTTGTCGGTAGCGAAATCCTCGAAAAAGCGGTTGCGCTCGTATCCATAGCGCACCTCAGCCTTGCGGCCCAACCGTGGGTTGATGCCGGAGGTCACTCCGGGGGCTACTGCGGAGAGATTCCAGGTGGCGGAGAACTGGTTGCCGATGAAATAGGTGTTCGCCGGCGAGACCCAGTCGATTCCCTTGAAGAAGAAATTGCCGATCTTGCTGGTGTAGCGGCTGTGGGCAAAAGCAGCGCGCAGGGTTTGCCCCTCCGCGAGATTGATCCGGCCGCCAAGATCGGCTTCGAGGATATTGAAGCGGATATCCACCCCGGCCTTGATAGGATAATCCTCAATGACCTCGATATCGCGCTTGATGTGTCGCGAGAAGGCGTAGAGCTCGACGAAGAGGGTGGGTTTAAAACGGCGCATTTCTGCGATTGCAAAGGCATCGAGATCCATCTGCTTGTTGAGGGTCGCGCCGCCGAAAATGGAGTAACGGTCGAGGATGTCGCTGGCCGCGAAATAGCTGCCGAGTTTAAGGGTCTTGTAGTCGATCATCGCCCGCGGGAGCAGGGAGATCTGGCCGTAGGTCATCTCGTAGGGCTCGGCCTTGTATTCGGGCAGGCGGGTATCGTCGTAATCGCGCAGGGCCATCAGGTCGGCGGGGGTTTCCGACTCGGTCAATCCCAGTTCGTCCGCGTTGTCCGCTTGGGGATAGCGGGCCCACGTTGCAGGTACGGGCTTCGCGCTGCGCAACCGGGCGATCTTGTAGCCGTCGTGCTGAAATTCCGACCAGGCCAGGTCCCCTGTGCTTGCAACGGTGGGCATAAAAGCCCCGCCTGCTGTATTGGTCCACAGCTGCAAATCACCGCCGTCGGGCCGAATGCTGTAGATATTGAAAATGCCGCTCTTGTCCCAGGCAAAGTAGATCCGCTGGCCGTCGGGAGCATAAACGGGATCGCGGGCATCGCCACCCTCGGCCACCAGGGCATGGCGTTCACCGGTCGCGACATCGAGCAGAACCAACTCCCGCCCGTGGCGGTTCGCCTGGGAGTAGACGATCGACCGGCCATCCGGCGAGAAGCGGGGTGAATTGACCGCCTCGCCCTCGCTGAAGGTGGTCAACGGGCGGATCAATGCTCCCTCGGCATCCAGGAGCACCAGATTATCGGTGCCGTCCTTCTGCACGGCGCAAACGATGCTCCGGCCATCCGGCGCCAGATCGGGGGCAAAAGCGCGCATCCGCCGGGTGAGCCGTTTTTCCTTGCCGCTGTTGAGATCGTACCGAAAGAGGTCGCTGAGATGGGAACCGTACCGGCCGCGCTCGATGCGGCAGTAATAGAGCGACCGGCCGTCCGGGCTCCAGGCGAGCTGACTGTTAACACCGCGCTTGAGTACCTTTTTTTTGCCTGTGATGGCATCATAGAGGCAGAGATGGGTGAGGCTGAGGTAATCGTTGGCTTCGCTGCCGCAGAAAGCGAGCTGTTTGCCGTCCGGTGACCAGGCAGCACCGGTGTTGCCCAATCCCTTGGGAGTGAGAATCTCGATCGCGACGCGATGGGAGTCGATGACCGCCAGGCGCTGGGCGTAATAACGCTGCATCTGCGCCTGCCACTGCTGATACAGGCTCTCGCCATCCAGGCCGGTCACCTCCTTTAGGGCGCCATTCGCGGTGAAAGAGAGCGGGCTCGAGAGGCCTTCGCTCAGCTTTCGCAACGCCTCGCGGCCGTGTTGCCGGACGATGTACCGGATCAAGGCATAGCCGGAATTATAGGTTCGTTCGTTACCCAAGCTGGTCTTGCCAAAAACGCCCATCTCGTCATAGGTCAGCGCCTTGCCGGCAGTGATGGCGGTGCGGATGAGCATGTCCCGATGGCTGTCCCAGAGATCGTACTGGAGACCGGGGATCTGCATCTGGGCCATGCCTTCGGCTATCCACATCGGCACGGCGGTCATGGCGATGGGATAGGAGGCGATGATATTGGGATAGCCATAAAGGACATCCTCGCGCTTTTCCGGTTCGTAGCTGAACATCTGCAGATAGAGGGCGGGGATCTTGCGGGGCATCTTGCGCGCCGCCCCGAGCGAGATCATGTGACTGAATTCGTGGGTGACGACGTTGCGCAGCCAGTCGTGGGTGCCGCGCAGGATGAAGGTCATTTGTGGCGACCAAATCTCGACCTTGTTGTCGTAGTAAAAGGCGGCGCCGTTAGAGTTGTCGTCGTAATCCTTGACAATGAAATGGATCAATCCGTTCGGGCGGTATCGATAGAGCGTGGTGATCGGTCCATAAATCTCCTCGGCCACTTTAGCGACCGTGCGGGCCGTGCGCTCGGCGCCTTCATGGAAATGAACCTCAAAGTGCTCGGTCCGGATCGTATACCAATCCAGTTCGGGATGGTTGATGGGCTCCTCCTGGCCGAAGAGCAGGGATGCAGGAAGCAATATCAGCAGCAGACAGGTTATGAGGAGATCTCGGTTTCTAGTGCGTCTCATTTTTGAAAGTACCCTGGGGTCATGTGCCATTGTGCTCTAGTCAAGTATCGGGAAGCCACTCAGCTTCAAGAGATAGCTGTTAAAGGTCTGGCCGGTGAAGGGATACTGTGCGTCCTTTTCATATTCCGCATGGTGTTTTTCAAAGGAAATTCGGCTCAAGATGCGCCCCCATCTCGTATTGTCCCGCTTGAATATCACGGCGGCGATACGCAGCGGTTGGAGAAAACTGATACCATACCCTGAAGTCCCCGCGCTGGCCCTGCCTGCGATATCCTCATAGGTGCCAGAACGCAGAAAATAGAAATCGGCGAGATTGATCTCGTGGCCGCATTTCCGGACAGTGCCGGAATTGGCCTTGCCCCGTACCACGTTATCCCAGAAGCGAAGATCCGGCGGTGCGTCGAGATAGCGGAATGAGCCATCCCGATCGCGTTCAAGCAGCAGGTCATCCATTTCCCGGCTCCAGCTGAACCCGGCGAGGATCAGACCGCGATAGCGCACTCCTGCCTGGAGATTGAGGCCCATGCTGAGGGTGCGGGGCAGAGGATCAGCCTGGGCGGCATCGATATAGACGACTTTATCGCCGATATTGGTCTTGCTGTAATAAAAGCCGGGATCGAGCCAGAAATCAAAAACTGGCGTGAGTCCGGGCTTGAGCACTCCGGTTTTCCGCCCCATTTCAACCAACGGCGCTTGCAGCATCAGGCCCCAGTCTTTGGCATCCAGTTGCGCTTCGGCCGCTGCGCTGAGAGGGGCGAGATGAGAATTCACTCTTTTCCAGGTGAAACCCAGGCTCACCCGGAGGAAATAATCCACCGCCAAAGCCAGGCTTGTGCCTTCGCTGTTTTCGAAACCGAAAGAGGACTCTATGGGTTCCGGGCTCGATTCGCTGGTCCGGTAGAGGATCCCCAGATCCAGCGCAACCTTGGTACGGGCGACACCGATCGAGATCGGGATCCGGCTGAATTGCCTCAGGTTGATGCCTATCGCGGTCGCCTGCGCATCATAGGTCATGTCCCCGCCGAGTTGCGGAAGCCAGGCGATTTCCTCCGGATAGTACTCCTGGCCGAAAAAATGATGCCGGCCGAAAAGTCCTAGGGCGGCCGGATTCATGATCGCAGCCATCGGCGATGTTGTGGCTGCCGCACCATAGCTCGAACCCATAGCAATGGCTTGCGGAGAAGGCGAAATGGTCAAAAAGAGGCAGGCCGTCGCTTCCGAGACGGCAAGAGCCCGGCAGCAGTTCACACCAAGAATCAGGATCACCATTCCTGCGGCTCTGTGTTTCATACAGACTTCCCCTGACAGGTCAAATCCAGACTCTCCCGCTCAATTGGTCACCGCTATTTTGATTATTTCGAAACGGCTTGTACTGCCGGTCTCGGCTATCACCCTGGCGAGATAGACGCCGCTCTGCACTCGTGCCACGTTCCAGACGATCTCGTGATCGCCGGGGCCCAGACCGGTGCGTTTGAGTTCTTCCACAAAGTTGCCGGCGAGATCGAAGATCCGCACGCGGACTGCATCGGCCGGGCGGCTCAGGGTGAATCGGATGGTGGCCTGGCCTTCCGCAGCGGGGTTGGGGTAGCAAAAGACCTTCCGGGCCGGCAGCAGATCGGAAACAGGGGTGGGCGCCACGGAACTTCCCGGCAGGCAGAAGGTGCGCTGCGCGCCGCCGGCCTCGCCCCAGACAGAATTGTCGCTGGCTTGGAGCCCGGGGTCAAAGAGGTTGAGACTGCCGTCGGTGCCGGCCGCCGCCAGATCCAGAGTGCCGTCTCCGTCGAGGTCTTCGAGGAGCAGCGCCGCGCCGGCGGCCGTCCCGGCGCCCAGCGGAAATCCCGCCGGTGTCTTGCCGCGCCGATTGCAGGCGTGGATCAGGCCGTCGCCGCCCGCGAAGAGGAGCCAGGCTTCGTTTCCCTGCTTCGCCTTGATGAACAGCGGACTCGCGGGAATACCACCGCCCGATGGCGATGCGACCGGGAAATTCAGCACCAGAGCGCCGTTGAACTCAAAGGCCGCCGCGCCCTCACGGGTGGCGCAAAGGATTTCCGGCAGGCCGTCGAGGTCGATGTCGCCGAGGGCCGGGCGGCCGGCGCCGCTGAGCCGGACCGGCGCCTGGTAGCGGCCGAGCAAGGTCCCGTCGATGGCGATTGATGCGAGCACGCCGTTGCTGTCCAACGCGGCGATCTCGTAGCCGGCCACGCCATCGAAATCCGCAATCAGAGGCTGACTCGGTCCAAGGCCGCTCTGCCGCTGCCAGAGCAGAGTCAAGGGTTCGAGGCGCAAGGCCGTGATCAGACCGTCATTGCACGCAGCCACTACCAGACCATCAGGCGCAACGGCCAGTCCGGAGACGGCGGATCCATTACCCTCAAAGCTCGCCACGCTTTTCAGCGGACCGTTGGTGCCGTCGTAGCGAAGCAGCGAGATTCGCCCGCGGCTGTCGCCAAGCAGCAAGGCGGGATGATCGCCGCCGAGCACGGCCAGGCGCATGATCCCGGAATCGCTAAGCGGGACGATGCCGCGCAGATCGAGGAGTCCCGGTGCGGAGGCCTTTTCGGCGAGATTATAGGCATAGAGTTCGCCTGTAACGGCGGGGTAATAAAGTTCATCGGTCCCGTTCTGGTCGAGGTCAGCAAAAAGTGGGGCGCCGGCCGGAGCGGCGAGGGGCCAGGCGGCCACATACCCGCCGCCACTTAAGAAGACGCCGCCGTCGCTGCGCCAGAGATAGAGCTGTCCCTCCCGGGTGGCCGCGGTGATCAGTCCAGTCGTGGCATCCTTGCCGGGACGCCCGGACAGCGTGGCGGGATCGAGCGCGCTGTTGAGTGCCTCGAGACGCGGGAAGCCGGACTTGATGGCGCCAGAGGAGATATCGAGCGTCATAACCGTATCGAGCCCTGAAAAATGGTCAAAGCGGATCCGGGTGACTGCATCGTTGTAGCCATTGCTGCTGGGAATGGAAGAGTCCGAAAAGACTACGGCATCTGCATGGTTCACATAGAGATGCGATTCATTGCCCGACCACCAGGGGTCCCACCAGTCGCCGTTTTCGGTGCCGTAGCCGGCATCGAGCATGCTGTAGACATAACCGATATCCTGGGCGCCGTCGCATTCGACTAGATCGACACCGCGGTGATCGATTTGGCCGTTGACGGTGTTGGAGGCCAGGTTGGCTTGAATCACTTTTTCATCGATATGCCAGATGAGCAGCCCGTTCCCAGGGAGACCGAAATCGTACTCGTCAACGCGGGTCAGTACGCCAATGCCGGACGCGGCAACTACGCGGCCGGTCGAGTCGAATTCGGCTTTCTTGCCGCTCTCATCACGACCGATGGTCCGGTGGTCCTTGTTGGGGTCGCGCTGGCGGTTTTCGATCAGATAGTATTCGCTGGAAGTCACCGGCACCTTGATAATGTGCGGGGCGGAGACGGTGTGTGAGGTGCCGATACGCACCCCCCTGCCGCTCTGGACAACAACCGGGGTCTCCCAGCCCATCCAGATTTTTTCCCAGGCGCTGGGCTCGGCGGGGATATAACCCTGAAAATTGTAGGAGCCCTGGTCCATCAGCCCCCATGAGCCGATGCCGGCGCGGCCGCTCCGGGTGTCGAAAAGGCTGGGCATGCCAAGCTGGCTGCCGAACAGCAGGGTCATGGTGCCGAGCAGCCCGAGGTCATAGGATTCCTGATTCTGGGTTTCGGGCAGGATGATACCATCGTGGAAATAGACGCCGCCCGGGCAGGCGATTCCCTTGAAGGTCGCGGGATCCAGGCCCAGGCCGCCGGCAAGGGCCGCGGCATCCATATAGACCGACTGGATATCATAGGGGGTGTAGTCGATGTCGAAGGCGAAATCCTGGCCGGCACCGGCATGAAAAACCATCAGCGCGTCATAACGGCTGAAATCGATCCCGCCCCCGGCCGCAGCCAGCTGCAGTGCATCGCGCAGCAGTTCCGCCCAGCGCTGCTGCTGCAGTTTCTCGTCTTCTGTGCCGCTGTACCAGACCATGTCATGCTGCAGCTGATAGGCCTCATTCTCCGCTTCGGGAAAGACATCGGACGAGATCTGGACGCGGCCGCCCGAAACCCGTGCAAAATAGTTGGCCAGGCCGAGCAGCTGATGCTGAAAATAGGTGCGGTTATGCGGCGGTCGGTCCAGTGGATGGGTGGCCGTGGTACTATAGTCGAAGCGGCCGGTTCCGGTCGTCGTGGCGACCGCATCGGCGACAAACTCGACCCGCAGAGCGAGAATGCGCACCGCGCCCTGCGCCAGACGCGGTGCGGCCAATGGAGCGGCGAGGATACGCGCGCCCGGCACGCCGATCGCATGCAACGGGGCTGCCAGAGCAGCCAGGAAGGCCCCGAAAGAGCAGAGGGCGCTGAAAGAGAGGAGAAAGCGTCGTGGCATGATCCGACCCGGAAAATGAATAACCTAGGTACTGCGCGGGGGACAATATGCGAAGGGCAAAAGCTTTCGCAAGCTTTTGCCCTTTTTCAGAACGGTCAAATGGTCAATTAAAAGCCGATGCTCAAGGAGAAGCGCATGGTGTTGGCGAGGGGATGGCCCTCATCGGCGGAGACATAGCTGAAATCGAAACGGTAGAGATTGTAGGCAATGCCGGCGCCGAGGCTGAAATAGTCGACCTTGCCGTCCTGGTCCCAGTAATACCCGGCGCGCAAGGCGAAGAGGTCGTTATACCAATATTCGGCGCCACCGCTGACGATCCCCTTGAACACGTTGTCATATTTTACGTTGCTGGTGTCATTGGATGCGCCGGTCCGCTTCTTTTCCACCCAGGGCGAGGTAAAAATCGCCTTGTAGAAGGGATCGGAGGTGCCATCGGCATAGCGTTTGACCATCGTCTTGTTCAGATCAGCGACGAAGGTCAGCTTGTTGTATTTATTGTTGATGGCATGCGCGGCGAAGCCGACCCGGAGGTTGGTGGGCAGGGGGTCAGCTTGAGAGGCGTCGATATAGGTGATTTTGGGGCCCATATTGGAGAGGTTGGCTCCGACACTGAAAGCGTTGGAAACCTTGTAGAGGGTTGCGAGGTCGAAGCCGAAGGCGCTGGCGCGGCCATCGCCTTGTTCCGATCCGGCGCCGAATGGCGAGAGGTTGGACTGGATGAAGCGTGCGCCCAGGCCGACGGCCCACTTTTCGCTCAATTGGGTGCCATAGGTCAGCGAGATGGCATATTCGTTACTGGAAAATTCGCCGATGGGATCGGGGCCCGATTCATCCGTGCGCGACTGGGTGCCCAGATTGAGGTAGGTGACGTTGATGCCCACGGTGCCGATGTTCTCGAAATGCATGCGGTAGGCGCCGAACTCGTAAAAAAGGTCGGTGCCAAGCTGCGGCAGCCAGTTGGTATGCATCAGGGTGAGCTCCCGGCCCCGCTGGAATCCCAGGCCGGCCGGATTGTAATAGACGGCAGTGGCGTCATCAGCCAGACCGACGAAGGCTTCGCCCATGCCCGCGGCGCGGGCACCGGGTGAGATCTGGAGAAAGAGCACGGCGGATTCACTTACGGCAAGGGCCGAAGCGAAGGAGCCGAGGATGACGACCGCAATGAGGCATCTAAACAGGTTTTTCATGACTTCCTCCCGGTGAACACACAATCCAATTTGCTGCTTGTCAAAAAAAAATCCGAATGTCGGGCTGAATAGTTACAGCTTCTCGCCCATGGGCATTCGGAAATAGTGCAAGAAGCCTATACGTATTCGTTAAAGCAACACCAGTTGCAGCGTGTTTTAAACAGACTGGTTAAAAAACTCTAACGAATGGATATAGGCTTTCTCCTGTACGATCAAACTCTTTTTCTGTATTAAAAAGTAACAATGAAAAAAGAAATTTGCAAGCATTTTTTTACATTTACGGCATGAGTTACAATAATCATACCAAAGTGAAGCGGCGGCTGCAATGAGGCAAGGTCTGCAACAAACCATTGCTTTACTTATAGTTGCAAATCATGTCCCGGTAAGGTAGAATGGGCTGCAGCAGCCGATGTGTCTCATTTTTGGAACAACCGGCCAACTTTCAGCCACTGCAGAGTACAACCGCCGGGATCAGCAACTCAGCCGATCATCGCTTTGTAGGCGTCAGCCTTCATCAGGGCAGCCATCTCGCCGGGATTGGCGATCCGGACCTTGACCATCCAGCCCGAGCCGTAGGGATCCTTGTTCACGGTCTCCGGGGCATCGGTCAGCTGGGTATTGGTCTCCGTAACCGTCCCAGAGAGCGGCGCAAAGAGATCCGAGACCGCTTTGACGGCTTCGATAGTGCCGAAGGGGTCGTTCTGGGTCAGGACGGCGCCGACCTGCGGCAACTCGACAAATACAACATCCCCGAGTTCGCCCTGTGCGTATTCTGTAATGCCAACCACCGCGATGTCGCCTTCAACACGAACCCACTCATGTTCTTTGGTGTATAGCAGATTTTCCGGGGCTGTCATGATGCACCTCCATTGTTGGTCAGGATGAACTGTTCGATGTATTTCGTGTTGATATTGCCGGAACGAAAATTCTTTTCGGCGAGTATCTGCTTATGCAGAGGGATGGTGGTCGAAATGCCTTCCACAATGAACTCATCGAGCGCTCGTTGCATGCGGATGATCGCTTCCTCCCGCGTGGGGGCGTGGACGATCAGTTTCGCAATCAGGGAATCGTAGTTGGGCGGTATGACATACCGCGCGTAGGCATGGGTATCGACGCGTACTCCCAGCCCCCCCGGCAAATGCAGGGTGGTGATCTGCCCCGGCGAAGGGCGGAACCCGTGGGCGGGATCCTCGGCGTTGATGCGGCATTCCATGGCGTGACCCCGCATCTTCCAGAAGCGCAGGTCGGCGCGCAGCCGGGCACCCGCGGCAAGCCGGATCTGTTCCTTGATCAGGTCCAGTCCGAACACCATCTCGGTAACCGGATGTTCCACCTGGATGCGGGTGTTCATCTCCATAAAGTAGAAATGGCCCTTGGGATCGAGAAGAAACTCGATGGTCCCCGCGCTGTTATAACGCACCCGTTTCGCGCCCTTGACGGCCGCCGCACTCATCTCGCGGCGCAGACGTGGTGAGACAGCAGGTGAGGGACTCTCCTCGATCAGCTTCTGATGCTTGCGCTGGACCGAGCATTCGCGCTCGCCGAGCGCTACGCAATTGCCATAATTATCGCCGAGAATCTGCACCTCGATGTGGCGTGGGGATTCGAAGTACTTTTCCAGATAGAGTTCGTCGTTATTGAAAGCAGCCTTGGCTTCGGCTTGAGCGGTGCTGTAGGCATTGGCCAGTTCGTGGGCATACTGGACCACCCGCATGCCCCGTCCGCCACCGCCAGCGACCGCCTTGATGATGACCGGATAACCGATACGGGCAGCGATCTCTCCGGCCTCTTTGATGCTGTGGACGACGCCATCCGATCCGGGGATGACCGGCACGCCCGCCGCTTGCATGGTATCCTTGGCCCGTGCCTTATCACCCATCAGCGAGATCACTTCTGGCGTCGGGCCGATGTAGACCATGCCGCAGGAGGTGCAAATATCGGCAAATTGGGCGTTCTCGGCCAGAAATCCATAGCCGGGATGAATCGCCTCGGCATTGGTGATCTCGGCCGCGCTGATGATATGGGGAATGTTGAGGTAGCTCTTATGGCTGGGGGGCGGACCGATGCAAACCGCTTCATCTGCAAAACGGATGTGTAGACTGTTGGTGTCGGCTTCGCTGTACACCGCCACCGTCGCAATGCCCAGTTCCTTGCAGGCGCGGATGATGCGCAGCGCAATTTCGCCGCGATTGGCTATGAGGATCTTTTTAAACAATCGTTTCTCTGTCAAGGGTTCGCAGATTCACTCCGGCCCGGTCAGGAGGCCGGTTCGACGAGGAACAAGGTCTGGTTGTATTCGACGGGCTGGCCATTCTGCACCAGGATCTTGACTACCTTTCCGCTGATTTCCGCTTCGATCTCATTCATCAGCTTCATCGCTTCGATGATACAGAGCACTTTGCCGGGCGCGATCGTCTCCCCCTCGCGCACATAGGGCTCCGCATCCGGTGCGGAGGCCCGATAGAAGGTTCCCACCATCGGGGCCTTGACCTCGAGATAATTACCCGAGGATTGTGGGAGATCCTCTGCAACGGCCGCCGGCGAATGGTGCGGCTGGGGTGTTACGGCAGCGGGTCTGGTGGAAGTCACAATCTCCACGCCGCCGCCACGGCTGCTGCCCGCAGAGACCGCCTTACTGATGCGGATCTTGCGTCCCCACCAATAGGTGATCTCCAACTCGCCGATCTGGCTTTCTTCGACGATCCGGACCAGCTCTCTGATCTCTTTGGCATGCATGTAGGCTCCCTTATCTCACGCGTTCGACGTAAATACCCGTGCGCGTGTCAATTTTCAGCTTCTCCCCCTCTTCAATGAAAAGAGGAACCAGCACCACGCCGCCGGTTTCCATCACCGCCTTTTTGGTAGCCCCGGAAACCGTATCCCCCCGCACGCCCGGCTCGGTCGAGGCGACGGTCAGCTCGACAAAATTGGGCATCTCGACGCCGATCGGATTTTCCCGATGCAGCAGGACCGTAACGCGCTCGCTCTCCTTTAAAAAGCCGACGTTGGCGCCGATCATCTCCACCGGCACGCTCAACTGCTCATAGGTCTCGCTATCCATCAGCATCAGGGCATCCTCATCACGGTACAGGTACTGCATGGGTCGTCGTTCCAGTTCCGCTTCCTCCACCTTGTCGCCGGCGCGAAAGGTCTTCTCGAGTACCCTGCCGCTACGCAGGCTGCGCAATTTGGTGCGCACATAAGCGCCGCCGCGGCCCATTTTGAAATGCTGGAACTCCACCACCGAGCAGAGGTCCCCTTCCAGTTCGATCACATAACCCGTCTTGAAATCCGCCGTTGTTGCCATAAAATATGCTCATTCTCCTCTATACAATCAGGTTTGAATCCATTTTATTTCTCGATGGTCCTGCGTGCCGCCCGTTCCTCGTTCAGCAGAGCCATTACACGGCGGGGATCGGCGCGGCCCTGCAGGGATTGCATGATGATCCCGGCGAAAAAAGAGATCAGCTTATCCTTGCCGTTCAGCCAGGCAGCCGTCTCCTCCGGATGGGCATCAAGAATCTCCCGTACGAGCGCGCGGAGTGCTTCGCCGTCAGTTACTTGGGCCTGCTCCTCGCGCGCGATGGCAGCCGCCGGCGGGAGGCCGTTCTCCAGGCACTCCTCAAAGATCCGCCGGGCGGTCTGGGGAGGAATCCGGCCCTGGCCGAGCGCCTGCAGCAGTTCAGCCAGATGCTCCGGGATAACGGCCAGTTCATTGACCGGGCAGTTCCGCACCCGGGCAGCCCGCAAGACCTCGCCCATGACCCAGTTGCTCGCCGCTTTTTTATCCTCCACCCGGCTCGCGAGCCGCTCGAAATAGTCCGCCACGGCCAGGTCGCTGGTCAGAACCGCAGCGTCGTAGGCTGGCAATCCGTAAACGCGTTCGTAGCGGCTTTTGCGCGCCGCCGGCAATTCAGGCAGCAGCCGCTGCTGCTCTTCGATCCATGCTGCGGAAAGCCGCACCGGCATCAGATCGGGCTCCGGGAAATAGCGGTAATCGTGGGCCTCCTCCTTGCTGCGCATCGGCTCGACAGCGCCGCGAAGGGGATCCCAGAGCAGGGTCTGCGGTTCAATCCGACCGCCTTCTGCCAGCAGCCTGTTCTGGCGTTCGATTTCGAAAGCCAGGGCGCGTTCAACATGGCGGAAGGAATTCATGTTCTTGAGTTCGGTCTTGACCCCGAGCCCCGTGCTGCCGGCGGGACGAAGCGAGATATTGGCATCGCAGCGCAGACTGCCCTCCTCCATATTCCCGCTGCTGATCTCCAGGTAGCGCACCAGCTGGCGCATCTTTTGCAGAAAATCAGCCGCCTCAGCCGGGGCGTGGAAATCGGGTTCGGTGACCAGCTCAATCAGGGGCACGCCACAGCGGTTGAGATCGAGCAGCGTCTCGCCGGCGCGGACGAAGGTCTCGGCATGGATCGACTTGCCGGCGTCATCCTCAAGATGAATGCGGCGGATGCGGATCGCCCGCTCTCGCCCGTCCGGAAGGTTGATCGGCATCTCTCCGGCCTCAGCGAAGGGCTGATCAAATTGGGAGATCTGGTATCCCTTGGGCAGATCCGGATAGAAATAGTTCTTGCGGGCGAAAAGCGAAACCCGATTGACCCGGCAGCCGGT
Source organism: bacterium (assembly GCA_035419245.1). Taxonomy (NCBI): domain Bacteria; species bacterium. Next base: position 123,761 of record DAOLSP010000006.1, read on the forward strand.
GGCCAGGGCCAGACGGCAGGCGGATTCAAGGACCTTCCGGTTTAACACCGGCAGGGCGCCGGGCAGGCCCATGCAGACCGGACAGACCTGGCTGTTGGCCTCCGCCCCGAACCGGGTGCTGCAGCCGCAAAAGATCTTGCTGCGGGTCTGCAGCTGAATATGCACTTCGAGCCCAATGACCGGCTCAAAACGGGCACTCATGAGCGGCTTTCCCCCCCTGACGCCGCAACCATCCGACTTTCAAGATAATGGCCGGCGGCCAGCAGTAACGGCTCCGAGAAGGCCGGCCCGATCAGCTGGGCGCCGATCGGCAGCCCTGCTGCATCCCGTCCGCAGGCCAGCGCCAGTGCCGGTAAACCCGCCATGTTCACCGAGACCGTGTAGACATCGGAGAGGTACATGGAGAGCGGATCAGCGGCTTTTTCGCCGAGACGGAATGCGGTCGTCGGGCAGACCGGGGTCAGCAGCAGATCGCACTTCGAGAAAGCCTCGGCAAAGTCCCGCTGCAACAGGGTTCGCACCCTCTGCGCCTTGCCATAATAGGCCTCGTAATAGCCGCTCGACAGCACAAAAGTGCCGAGCATGATGCGCCGCTTGACCTCTTCGCCGAATCCCTCGCTGCGCGACCGAAAGTACATCTCCTCCAGAGTCGTAGCACCGGCAGAACGGTGTCCGAAGCGGGCCCCGTCGAACCGGGCTAAATTGGCGGAGGCTTCGGCATCGGCAATGATGTAATAAGCGGCGATCGCATACTCGGTATGCGGCAGGGAGACCGGCATCAGCTCGGCGCCGGCTGCGCTCAGGATGCGGCCGCACTCTTCTACCGCATCGCGCACCGCGGCTTCCAGCCCCCCCTGGAAATACTCGCTTGGCAGACCGATGCGCAAGCCCTTGAGGTCCCGCTGCAAGGCAGCCATATAATCAGGGACCGGAACGGCGGCGCAGGTTGCATCGGCGGGATCCTGACCGGCGATGACCTGTAATACCTCCGCACAATCGGCGACCGAGTGTGCGAGCGGACCGATCTGATCCAGAGAAGAGGCAAAGGCGACAAGGCCATAGCGGGAAACCCGGCCCCAGGTCGGCCGCAGCCCCGCAATGCCGCAGAACGATGCGGGCTGGCGAATCGAACCTCCGGTATCACTGCCCAGGGCGGCGGTGCAGAGTCCGGCAGCGACCGCCGCCGCGGAACCGCCGGAGGAACCGCCAGGGACGCGATCCAGGTCCAAAGGATGATGCACTGGTCCGAAAGCGGAGTGCTCGCTGGATGAACCCATGGCGAATTCATCCATGTTGGTCTTGCCGATGAAGAGTGCATCCGCCGCCGCGAGCCGCTGCAGCACCGTTGCGGCGTAAGGGGAAACATAGCCGCTGAGAAATCTCGATCCGCAGGTGGTCGTCCCCTCCGTCCAGGCCAGGTTGTCCTTGATGCCGAGAACCATGCCGGCCAGCCGGCCAGCCTTGCCCTGGCTGCGTTTGCGATCGATGGCCGCGGCCTTTTCAAGCAAATGCTCTGAAAACAGAGTGACAAAGGCGTTCAGATGAGCGCCTTTATCGATTTGCTGCAAATAGGTCTCTACCAGGCGGGTGCAACTGAGCGTCCCGCCGGCGAGAAGCGGCTTGAGGGATTGGAAATCAGCAAGACCGGTATGCAATCGATTGATCCTTACAGGACGAGAGGAAGTGCGCAGCTTCTATCCCTGTTTTTTGTCCGCTGGGGGCAATTCGTCCTGGCTGCTGGTATGGGACGTGGAATCATTGATGTCGTTGGCGGCTTTCTTGAACTCCTTGATGCCCTGTCCCAGTCCCTTGGCCAACTCAGGGATCTTTTTGGAGCCGAAGAGCAGCACAACCAGGAAAATAATAATCAGCCATTCTGTTGGGCCAATGCCCATATAAACCTCCATTTGGTTCTGATATCGGTCATTTGGGTAGATGATCGGTGAGGTCCAGTTCCCGTTTCACATCATCTGTGGCTTTTTTCAGCTCGCGCAGGCCTTTACCAAGTCCACGCGCCAGCTCCGGAAGTTGTTTGGAACCGAACAGTATCAACGCGACCAGAAGGATGACAAACATCTCATCCAAACCTACACCGGGCAGCATTGTCTCCTCCAAAGATATAATAGAAAAATATAGGGCGCTGGCTGTTCAGAAGCAAGAGAAATTGTTCACGTATACCAGCGGAAGATGTAAGCCGCAAGGATGATGCCGATCACGCCGATGATGTTCAGATTGAAGGTGAAACCCAGGGTGAAGGAGATAATGGCGAGATTGAGCTGGAATGGCGTGATGCCAAAACCGGCCGAGCGCAACAGAAAATCGTGCACCACTCCTTGCGGCAGGAGGACGCCGATGGCCTGGCCGATTGCCGAACCGATCAAAGCGCCGAGAACCACCGCCAGCAGCAGGGTTCCGAACGAAAGCTTCCGTTTGATGCGGTATCTGTCCTTGGAAAGCATGGCTTCCTCCCTCCCCTCAACGGTCAGATGAAAGTTCGTCCGCTTCAGGGATGATCGCGATCTCGCCATTGTCTCCGCCGCGGAGCAGGGAGCGGACCGCGTTCACGATTCCAATGAGGATGTAGAGGACCATGAAGGGGAAGAGGACATAGGATGGGTAGATCAGAAAGAGTATGAACACCGTGATGAAGAAAAGCAGTTTCAAGCGGTTGGAGCCTTTTTCCCGAATCGAGAAACGCGGGAATCCCTCATAGCGGATGGTGCTGGCCATCAGCAGGCTGATAACCGGGACGATCACCACCAGACCGCGGAGAAGCATGGTCCACTCGGCGCTGTCGGCGAGAATGACACAGCTGGCCAGGGTGACCCCCGCCATCGGGGCCGGCAGGCCAAGGTAATCGGCTTTCTTGCCCTCAGCCATGGTAAAGACGTTGAAGCGGGCCAGGCGGAAGGCCGCAAAGAGGACGGGAAAGAAGGCGACGATCAAGCCCACTGGAGGATGCAGGGTTTTAAGCTGCATCATGTAGACCAGTACCGCAGGGGCGAGGCCGGCCGAGAGGACATCGCCGAGAGAATCCATCTGCAGACCGAATTCGTTGCTCTGGCCGGTGGCGCGGGCGATGCGCCCGTCGAGGGCATCAAAGACTGCGGAGAAAAAGATCAGCCAGGCGGCGGTCACATAGTTGCCTTCAATGGTCTGGATCACCGAGACAAAACCGCAAAAGATATTCAAGGCTGTGAAAAGGTTGGGAACGTTGATGTAAGAGCGCTGCTTCCGCGTCCTTTTTTTACTGGTATTCATGGTTTTCTTCGATCGTTTTCCCCAAAGCGATCATGCTCCCTATTGGTTGGGGTTCAGGGCCGCGCAGGGCGGCCACCATCGGCTAACGCCTGTCGAGAGAATTCTCGATTGGGTGCGATCAGGCGGTGAAGAAGCGGGATTTCACTTCGGCAAGGTGTTCCAGCACCTTGGGGTTGTCGCCATCGAGTATGTCCATTTCGGGATGACGCAGATCGATACAGCGAATGGTGTTGAGGCTGATCTCATCGGCGACCAGCAACCGGTTTTGATGGCGTCCGAATTCGAGGCGGATATCCACCAGCAGCAGATCGCGGCGGCGCAGAAAGGCCTTCAGCACCGCGTTGATTTTGGAAGCCAGGCGATGCATCTCCTTGATCTCCAACGAGGTCGCATGCCCGAAAGAGACGATGTGATCTTCGTTGATCATCGGGTCGTCGCGCTCATCATCCTTGAGGTAGTACTCGATGATCGGGCATTCCAGCTCCTTGCCTTGTGGCAGGCCATAGCTCTTGACCAGCTTGCCGGCGGCGACATCATGCACCATGACCACAACCGGGATCATTGCCAGCTTTTTCACCAGCATCTCCTTGTCAGAGAGTTCACGGATGAAGTGCGTGGCGATGTGGTAGCTGTCCAGCAGCCGGAACATATAGGTCGACATCTGATTGTTCAGGCTGCCCTTGCCGCGGGTATGCACCGCCTTCGAGCCGGTCAGGGCAATGGCATCGTCCTTGAATTCGAGAATGAGTTCGGTTTCATGCTCGCCTTCATAGACCTTTTTGGTCTTGCCTTCATAGACCTTTTTCTTTTTCAAGCTCCTCTCCTCTCATTGTCGACTATCCGGAGCGATAAAATACTTATTGGATAATCCCGGCCTTGCGATAAATGGCATCCACGTGTTTCAGTCCGATGCGTTCGTCAAAGCAGGCGCTGATCTCGGCGGGGGAAAGCAGCGCCAGGACGCGTTGATCAGCGAGCAGGATCTCTTTGAACTCTTCACCGGAACGCCAGCACCGCATGGCGTTCTCCTGAACAATTTTATAGGCCGTTTCGCGACTCATCCCCTTGCCGGTCAATGCCAATAACACCGGCTGGGAAAAGATTAATCCCCGGGTCCGGCGCAGGTTGGTAGCCATCTGGTCGGGATAGACCACCAGGCCCTCAAGGATCCGGCTCAGCCGGTGCAGCATGTAATCGAGCAGGATGAAACTGTCCGGAAAGATGATCCGCTCCACTGAGGAGTGGCTGATATCCCGCTCATGCCAGAGGGCGATGTTTTCAAGGGCAGCCAGGGCATTGGTGCGCAGCAGGCGTGCCAGCCCGGCGATATTCTCGCTGCCGATGGGATTGCGCTTGTGCGGCATCGCCGAGGAGCCTTTTTGCCCGGCGCTGAAGGGCTCCTCCGCCTCGAGGACCTCGGTGCGTTGCAGATGCCGGATTTCAACCGCGATCTTCTCGAGGCCGGCGCCGCAGAGAGCGATGGCCGTCTGGACCTGGGCATGAATATCGCGCTGAATGATCTGGGTGGTGACCGGCGCCGGCCGCAATCCAAGACGGGCGCAGGCCGCTGCTTCGATGCGCGGATCGATGTAAGCGAAGGTGCCGACTGCGCCCGAGACCATGCCCACCGCTGCGTCCGCCAGCGCCGTGCGCATACGCTCCAGATTGCGGCCCATCTCATCATACCAGAGAGCGAACTTGAGGCCAAAGGAGGTGGGCTCAGCGTGAATCCCGTGGCTGCGGCCGACGCAGATCGTCTCCTTGTGCTGGAGAGCCTGACGGCGCAGGATCTCGCGCAGCCGCTCCATGTCTGAAAGCAGAATCTCCCCCGCCTCCTGGATATTCAACGCAAGGGCGGTATCGAGCAGATCCGAGGAGGTCATGCCGAGGTGGATGTAACGCGCTTCATCGCCGGTTTTCTCGCCCACCGCCGTCAAAAAGGCGATGACATCGTGCTTCACCTCGGCTTCGATCGCCTCGATGCGTTCCACGGAAAAGCCGGCTTTCTCCTTGATAGCGGCCACAGCCGCAGCAGGGATGAGCGCCAGATCGGCCTGGGCCTCACATACCGCGATCTCGACGCGCAGCCAGGTCGCGTATTTGTGTTCGTCCGTCCAGATGGCGGCCATCTCCGGCCGCGAATAACGCTTGATCATCGGCTGCGCCCTCTTGTCGCGTTGTTGCGGTACTCCAGTTGAATGCCCAGATTGAGATACCGCTGTCCACGATAAATGCGGAAAACCAGGGTATCCCCCCTTTTCAGATCCAGCCCATCGATAATCGCCTTGACATCCTCGAAGGCTTCGACTTCTTTGCCGTTGATGCCCATGATGACATCGCCAATTTGCAATCCGCCGCGGGCGGCCGGACTGCCGGGCTCGACTTCAGAGATGATCACCCCGTGCCGGCTCGCCAGGCCGAGATACCGCGCGGTGGCCAGTGACATCGCCTCATAGCGCAGCCCGGTATACCAACGCCGCTCGACCTTGCCATAATTGATCAGGTCGTCGAGGATGCGCTTGACGCGGTTGATAGGCAATGCAAAGCCGACGCCGGTATTGGTACCGGTCCCGGAGAGGATCCAGGTATTGATGCCGATCACTTCACCATGACAGTTCACGAGGGGCCCACCGCTGTTACCGGCATTGATTGCGGCGTCGGTCTGGATCATATCCTCCATGATGCGATCGTCCTCGCGCCGGCCGAAATCGCGATCGGTGGCGCTGATCACCCCCACCGTAACGGTGGCCTTGGAGCCTATATCAAAGAGGCCGAAGGGGTCACCGAGAGCGATCGCCCACTCGCCGATAACGACATCGTCCGAATCCCCCAGTTGCACGCTGGGAAAGTCGGCGCCCTCGATCTTGAGGATGGCAACATCCGAAATATAATCCTCCCCCACCTTGGTGGCGACATACTGCTTGCCGCCGGTGCGGGTGACGATGATTTCAGTCGCGTCCGCCACGACATGCTGGTTGGTGAGGATATACCCCTCGCGCGAGATGATAAAGCCGGAGCCCAGGCTCTTCACCCGCTTTTCCACCGGATTATTTCTAAAGAACTGCCGAAAAAAAGGGTCGTCATCGAAGGGCGAGCTGGGATAATAGCGCCGCACCTGCACCACATTGATGCCCACCACGGCCGGGCTGACCTCGGCCACCGCGCGGGTGATGGCATTGTGCCGTGAATTGGCGATCTGATCCTGGACCGCAGCCTCTCCCCTCTCGCTGGCTGGAGCGCGGTGCTCTGAGGCGCTCCAAAGTCTGGACTGGGCCAAGACGGCCGGAACGAAGAGAGCGCTGCACCCGAGCCATCCACTGATCAGGAGTGCAAGGGTCCAACACCACCAGCGCGCCGCCGACAAGGGGATCGTCGGGACTGTACGACCTGTCATGAGTTTGATTTGCATCGGTCTTTTTTGGTATCAGGCTTGGCGCTTCTTCACGCTCTCCCAATCCTTGAGAAAGAGCTGAATGCCCACGTCGGTTAGCGGATGTTTGACCAGTTGTTCAATGACCTTGAGCGGTATCGTGGCGATATGGGCGCCCATCATGGCAGCATCAAGGACGTGCAGCGGATTGCGGATGCTGGCGACGATGATTTCGGTCGGAAATTCATAATTGGCGTAAATGGAGAGAATCTGCTCAACCAGTTCCATGCCCACCTGACCGGTATCATCGAGGCGGCCGACAAAGGGGCAGACGAATGAGGCCCCCGCTTTGGCAGCGAGCAGGGCCTGCAACGGGCTGAAGATCAGGGTCACGAGAGTGCGGATCCCCTCTCCCTCCAGCACCTTGACGGCGATCAGGCCTTCCCGGGTTACCGGGATCTTGACGACGATATTGGGGGCGATCCTGGCCAGTTCCCGGCCCTCGCGGATGATCCCCTCGCTGTCGAGGCTGATCACTTCGGCACAGACCGGCCCTTCGATCAAACCACAAATAGCGCGATAGATCTCCTCCGGCTTGCCCGGTTCGCGGGCGACCAGGGTGGGATTGGTGGTGACCCCGTCCGCGACGCCAAGGGCCATCGCCTTTTTGATCTCTTCGAGACTGGCGGTATCGATGAAAAATTTCATGCTCGCTCCTTTGGCAAGGGGTGGATATCCGATGGATAGAGAATCTGCAACAGGAAGAGCCCGTGCGCCGGGGCGGTGCGTCCCGCAGCGCAACGGTCCCGGGCGGCGAGGATCTCGGTCATCACTGCAGGCGCCAGGCCTCCGCGGCCGATCTCGACGCAGGTGCCGACGATGATCCGCACCATGTTGTGAACGAAGCGGTTGGCGCGGATCTCGAAAATGAACTCGTCTTCTTCGCTGTGCCACTCGGCACTATAAACCTGGCACCGATGGTGCTCCAGTTCCGAACCGCTCCGACAGAAAGAAACAAAATCATGCACACCCCGCAAAGCCGACGCGGCTTGCTGCATCGCGACGAGATCCAGCCGCAGCGGAAGGAACCAGGCATATTGACGCCCGACAGCGCGCGGCCGGGTCGTGAGGCGGTAACGGTAAGCGCGGCTGATGGCGTCATGCCGGGCATTAAATTCCTCCGTGGCCTCCTCACCGGCGATCACCCGCACATCGGGGGGAAGCAGGGCGTTGGCGCCGCGGATGAAGGTTTCGACCGGCAACACGCTCGGCGTATGGAAATTGATCACCTGGCCCAAGGCATGGACACCGCTGTCGGTGCGCCCGGCGGCGATGACCGCGGTTTCACTCTGGGTGAGACGGCCGAGGGCCATCTCCAGTTCTCCCTGCACCGAACGCTGCCCGGGCTGGACCTGCCAGCCGCAAAACGCGCTGCCGTCGTACTCCAATGTCAGCCTGATATTACGCACGCCGTCTCAAAGCCAGATACAGAGAGTGAAGAAGAGCAGGGATCCGGTCATCACCAGATAGTCGGTCCAGGCAAAATGGAGGCGGGTATAGACGGTCCGTCCTTCGCCTCCGGTATAGCAGCGGGCATCCATAGCCGACGCGAGTTCATCCGCCCGGTGGAAGGCGGAGACGAACAGCGGCACCAGCAGCGGCAGTAAACTTCGGATGCGATGCCGCAGGGATCCGTTGAACCGTGCACCCCGCGAGAGCTGGGCGTTACGAATGCGCTGGGCCTCCTCGAGCAGCGTCGGTATGAAGCGCAGCGAGAGCGTCAACATCAGACTCAACTCGTGGGTTGGCACTCCCCAACGTTTCAGCGGCCGCGTCATGCGCTCCAGGGCATCCGTCAGTTCCAGCGGCGAGGTGCAGAGGGTGAGCAAGGCGGCATAGAGAATCAGCAGCGCCAGGCGTGTCACATAAATCCCGCCGAGGGCCAGCCCCTCCCGGGTCACGACAAGGCTGGTCAGGGGCACAACCCACAGCACCCGGCCGTCGCTCCAGAAGATGTGGATGATCCAGGTCAGGGCAAAAAGCCAGAGGAAAGGGCGGAGGTTCTTCATCAGCAACGGAAGCGGGATCCCGCCGCTTCGCGCTACGAGGAGAGAGAGAACCGCCATCCCTGCCAGAACATACAAATTATAGGTTAACAGCAGACCGCCCGTCAGGCAAAAAGCCGCGGCGAGTTTGCTGCGGGGATCGAGCCGATGGAGAAAGGAGGCTGCGGGAAAATATTGACCGAAGGTGATATCGTTGAAAAAGGCCATAATTAACTGTCGGTTAAATCAAGGAAATATACAGAAATTGGCGGGCAAATACAATACAAAAGTAGCTTTTCCACCCGGGCCGGCACCAGCTTCTCATTCCCGCCCAGGCCGGTACCAGCCGCATGCTTCCAGCCGACACGGCGAGCCCCGCCCCCTTCGTGCTCCCCTCGTCTGCGCTGACGATTTTTCACTTGACCTTTTCTCATTTTATTGCTATGTTGGCGGGGGGCAGCCGTATTATTTACAAAGTGTACCCGAATGAACAAACTGGAAAAAGCGGCGCAGACCGTGATCACCCGCGCCCTTGATCTCCGCAAGGGCGAGTCTGTCCTTATCATCGCCGACGAACCCTATCTCGACCTTGCCCACCTCCTCTTCGCAGCTGCCGAAAAGAAGTCCAACCATATCCACCTGCTCCAGGTAGGACGCGACTATCTCCAGCGTAATGCCCTGTGCGGCCCGGTGGAACGGCTAATGCTGGAGATGAATGTCATCCTCGCCCTGACCTCCACCTCGATATCACACAGCTCCAGCCGCCGGGAAGCCTGCCGGCAGGGAGCACGCTGCATCACCATGACGGCCATCACCAACGACACCTTCGCACGCATTGCGGAGATGGATTTTTCCCGCATTGCCAGGCTCAGCCGCAAGCTCGCCGATATCCTGACCATCGCCAAGGAGATCGAGATTTCGGCGCCCAACGGCACGCAACTGCGGATTGCCGCAGCCCGGGCGAAAGGTTATGCCGATACCGGAGAAGTAACGCAGCCCGGGGCTTTTTCCAACCTGCCGGCTGGAGAGGCTTCGCTCGCGCCGGAATTCGCCGGCACCTCCGGCGAGGTGGTCATCGACAGCGGCATGGGGGTACAGCCCAACGATCACGAGCGCACCGTCCTGCACATCCGGGACGGCCGCGTCGTGCGGATCGCCGGCGGTGTAGCGGCCAACCGTCTGCGCCGCCAGTTGGCACCCTACGGGCCGGAGAGCCGTCTGATCGCGGAATTTGGCATCGGTACCAATGAGAGCGCCCGTCTCAGCGGCTATCCCCTCGAGGACGAAAAGGTCCATGGCACGATCCACGTGGCAGTCGGCAACAATCTCTCATTCGGCGGCAGCAATGATGTGCCCATCCACCTGGAAGCCATCGTCTATCAAGCTAGCGTGGCCATCGATGGGCGCAAAATTCTCGAACATGGCAAACTGGTTCTGATGTAGTTCAAACGCCGGACACGGCCTATCGGAGGGCCCATGAAGATCTACATTACCGCAGACATGGAAGGGGTCAACGGGGTAGTACTGCGTGAGCAGGTCGACCCGACCACCCGGGAGTATGAGATGGCCCGAGGCTGGATGGTCGCCGAGGTCAATGCGGCCATCGAGGGTGCGGTAGCCGGCGGTGCGACAGAAGTAATCGTCAACGATTCGCACAACAACATGGCCAACCTGCCCGTGGACCGCCTCCATCCCGCAGCCCGCTTGGTTTCCGGCCCCGGCAAGCCCTTCTCAATGATGCAGGAGATCGATGGCTCCTGCGCCGGCGCTTTTTTTCTCGGTTATCATGCCGCCTTTGGGACACCGCTGGCGGTCCTTGAGCACACCTGGGCCTACTCTTATGTCGACGCGATTCGTATTAATGGTGTGCAAGTCGGTGAATTCGGACTCAATGCCGGGCTCGCCGGCTACTACGGCGTTCCCACCCTGCTGGTAACCGGCGACCGCGCCGTCGTCGCGGAAGCGCGCGCCCTCCTGCCCGGCGTGGGTGCAGTGGTCGTCAAGGAAGGGCGCGGCCGCAATTGTGCCGTCTGCGAGCCCTTTTCGCAAAGTCTCGAAGCGATCCGCAGGGAAGCGGAGGCGGCAGTCCGGGCCATCGCGACCCACCCGCCGCTTGGTTTTACGCCGCCCTTGACGCTCGAATATCTCTTTCCCAAGGTCGAGATGGCCGAGGCCGCGATGCTGCTTCCGGGCGCAGAACGGAGCGGCATGCGCAGCGTTCTCTGCCACCCGGCCGACTATCCCGGGCTCTACCGTCAATTCCTCGCTCTTTTCCGCCTCGCCAAATCAGTCTGAACCCCGGCCATTTTCCGCCCCGAAAAGCCAGGCACGCGCGGTGCCGCTTGGCTTTTCGAGGACTCCCTCCAGCTAGTACGCAAAAAATCGCAGGTAAAGATAAAGATAGACCACCGGCGCCGTGATGGTCAGGCTGTCGAACCGGTCCAGGATCCCCCCGTGCCCCGGTATGAGACGTGAAGAATCCTTGACTCCGGCATCGCGTTTGAACATGGACTCAAAGAGATCGCCGAACTGCCCCAGGCTGCCGCCGATCGCGCCAATCACCAGGGAATCATGCAGCTGCAGGCCCCGGATGAACCAGTGATGGCAAAGCCAGGCGGTGAGCAAGGCAAAGAGGAAACCCAGGAGCGACCCTTCGATCGACTTGTTCGGGCTGATACGCGGCATCAGCTTATGCCGGCCTAGATAGGATCCACCGATGTAGGCGGCGGTATCGCACACCCATATACTCAAAATCAGGACCAGGATCCAGCCGCCGGCAGGGGAGCTGTCGAGGCCGAAGCGCGATGCAGGAAGTTCACGAATAAGGATGAAGCTGCCGAATGCGAGCGGATAATACAGAGCGGCAAAGGCGCTGACCGAGGTATCGAGGAGGGTGGAGCCGCTGCCGCGATAAAGGGCCGCGAATTGCACCCAGACCAGATAAAGCAGGATGATCGGCAAAACGAGTCGCACATCGAAGAAGTAGAGGGAGATAACCAGGGCGGTAGCGCAGACCAGTCCCGGCGCATAGTAAGCTATACTTTCTTTATGGCGGGCGAGGCCATAGAATTCATAGACCGAGAGGACGGCGACGAGCAGGACAAAGGTCAGCCACCAGAGTCCTCCCTGCAAAACGGCCAGAACAATGAGCGGACCGAAGAGCAAGGCAATCAAGGTGCGAATGCCAAAGGATTTAAAATTCAAGGTTCCTCCATCAGGGTAAGGGTAAAACCATCCGGATGTGAACGGCGCTTAACGGGGCAACTGAATCACCTTGATCTCCACCATGCCGCTGCCCTTTTCGGCGAGCTCGAGGTCGCGGGCCGCCTGAAAGGAGAGGTCAATAATGCGCCCGGGCACATAAGGACCGCGGTCGTTGATCCGCACCTCCACGATTTTGTTGTTGGCAAGGTTTTTGACGGCGACGATGGTGCCGAAGGGCAGGTTGGGGTGGGCCGCGGTCAGGCGGCGCATGTCGTAAAGCTCGCCATTGGCGGTCATCCGGCCATTGATCTCGTCGGCCATATAGGAGGCGATGCCGGTCTCGGTGTCGCGCAAACGCAGCGGCGCCTGGTCGGCCCGAAGATCACCCTTATCGGCAGCGGGTCTGGCCGTCGTTTCGCTGTCCTCTGGCCCGGCTGCGGGTCCAATATCCCACCAGCGGGTGTTCGGGTAGCAGGAAACGATCAGAAGAAAAAGGGAGCAAAGCACGAAACATCGTCGTTTCATGTCAGCCTCCTGTAAGAAATATCAAAGTCGCAGGGAACCGCGCAATTCGGCCAGGCTCTCGACCCTCTCCTGGTGGCAATACGCTTCAAGCCCCTTCACCACCTCTGCAGCGGCACAGGGATTCATAAAGCCGGCCGTCCCGATCTGCACCGCGGCCGCTCCGGCGATGATGAATTCGAGGGCGTCGGTGGCGGTGGCAATCCCGCCGATGCCGATGACCGGGATGGAGAGGGTTTGTACGAGTTCATAGACCTTGGCCAAAGCCACCGGCCGGATGGCGGGTCCCGAGAGCCCACCGGTTACCGTGGCGAGCCGGGGCTTGCGGGTGCGGATATCGACAGCCATACCGACGAGGGTGTTGATGGCGGAAACGGCATCGGCCCCGGAGGCCTCGCAGGCGCGTCCGATCTCGCCGATGCGGGCGACATTGGGCGTCAACTTGGCGATCAGCGGCCGGCGCGTTACCCCGCGGATCTTCCGGGTGAGCTTGGCCGCAACCTGTGCCTCGCTGCTGAATGCCAGCCCCCCCTCCTTCACATTGGGACAGGAGTAGTTCAACTCGTACGCCGCAATGCCCGCCACAGGCTCGAGCGCCTCAATGGCGGCGACAAAATCGTCCATGCTCCGGCCCGCAACATTGACGATTACAGCGGTACGCAGGGTGGAGAGGAAAGGCCACTTTTCTTCGATGAACCGGGCGACTCCGAGGTTCGGCAAGCCGATCGAATTGAGCATGCCCGCCGGCGTCTCGCAAATTCGCGGCGCAGGATTGCCTGGGCGCGATTCGAGAGTGATCGTCTTGGTGACGATCCCGCCTAATTGGTTCAGATCCATAAAGTCGGCGAATTCGCTGCCATAGCCGAAGGTCCCGCTGGCCGTCAATATGGGATTGGCCAGCTGCAATCCGCCGATCCGGACGGAGAGGTCAATCATGGAGCAGAATCTCCTCGATTGGGAAGACGGGACCATCCTTGCACGCCAGGAGATACTTTTGCCCATCCGGGCGGGGCACCCTCAGCTCAACCGGGCAGCCGACACAGGCCCCAAAGCCGCAGGCCATGAGATTTTCCACAGATATAAATCCCCGAAATCCGGTTTCCAGGGCGAGCGCGCACAGTCCCGCCAGCATCGGCGTCGGACCGCAGCCATAGAGAATCCGACCGGAACGATCTTGGTCACTCTCCAGATAGCGACGCAGCGGCTCCAGCACCCGGCCCCGGTATCCCGCACTGCCATCCTCCGTGGCGAGATGGAACTCGACGCCATGCTCCTGCCAGAGCGGGCTGCGGCAGAGGGCCTCCGCACAGCGGGTTCCGTAAAACAGGGTTTTGCGGCAGCGGATCTCCGCAGCGTCCTGCAGCAGCAGATCAAAGGGGGCGATGCCGATACCGCCCGCAACCATGATGATCTCGCGTGCAGCCGGGTCGAGTGGGAAGGTATTGCCGAGCAAGCCGATGGCATCGAGCCGGTCGCCAGTCTGACAGCGGGCGAGGGCCTGGCTGCCGCGGCCGACTGCAGCGATCAGCAGATCAATCGTTCCGCGCACGGGATCAGCGCGGTGCAGGCTGAAAGGACGCCGCCACAGCAGATCGCAGCGCTGTGGCACCTGGATATTGACAAAATGGCCCGCATGCGCCGCTGCTGCCCAGTCGGGTGCCTCGAGGGTCAGCCGCACCGTCCCGGCCGCCGCCGCGTTCACCGCAATCACCCGTGCTTGCAGCATCGATTTAGTCACGATCGCTCTCCTTCTTCGCCGGGGGCCACCTTGCGGCTATTCCACCGGAAGCGGTTTCGCTTTTGGCTTTGGTGCAGGCGGGCTGGCATCCGTCGGCTTCTGATCTGCCGGCGGCGTACCCGGCTGCCGGTCGCTGGCAGGATGAGCAACGCGCCGCTTTTCGATCTCCTGCTCACGCCGAAGATCGGCATCCACGGCGGCGGTATCTGGGATCGCCCCCGCCGGCTGCACCACGCCTTGCGCCGGTGCCGTAAGGGTGTTATCAAGGGCGGCCGGGCCGGTAGTGGAATCGGCCACTGCATCATGGACGCTGCCGCCCGGCGCCACGCCTTTTTTCAGAGAATCGGCCGCAGCCCGGGCCTGTTCAGCCGCCAGTTTGATCGAATCGGCGACAGCCTTCTTGCGCTCCTCAATCGCCTTGATCGCCTGTTCATGACGCGTGAGCTTGTTTTTCAGATTCTTGCCATAAGCCGACTCGGGATATTTTTCGATGATCTCCTTATAGGTGGCAATCGCCTTGTCATAGTCGTGCAGGTCGTGCTCGTAGAGCCATCCCTTGCCGAATTCCGCCTTGATGGCATAGGGCGAGTGCGGATAGGCTGCCGTGATCGAATCATAGAGGGCGAGGGCCCGGGTCAGGTCCCTCCCGTCCCAGTAGGCCTTTTCGGCCTCGCGATAAGCCACACCGGCGGAATCCACCTTCTCGCTCAGCAGCGGCCAGCCGAGGATCCGCCGGGCCCCTTCGGCATGCGGTGATTTCGGATAGAGGTAGACCAAGCTGCGGAAGAGGGAGTCGGCCTGTACCGTATCCTGCTTGATCGCGTACATGATATACCCGATCGAATAGAGCGCCCGGGCAGTCAGGATGCTGTCCGGTTTGCTCTCGACAACCTGCAAGAAGAGCTTCATGGAAGAATCGGGGTGATTAAAATTGAACATCAGCAGCTCAGCCAGTTCAAGGCGTTTTTCGGCCAGCGTGACGGATTTCTTTTTTTCTGCCACTTCCCGAGCCTTAAGGCTGCGCAGGCTGTCTGGCACGGCCGCATCCCCCTTGAGAGAATCGGCTTCGCTTTTGACGGAGGAGCCTGCGGTGGACGCCAGCAGGGCCGCGGGATCCTCGCTGTCGTAATCCCGCGGCGGCCGCCGACCGCGGCCGGCATAATTCATCCACATCCCCTCCGACCCAAGATCGATCGGCGCATCATCGAGATCCGCCTTCTTCTCCCCTTTGGCCGCCGTACCCGTTGAATCCTTGCTCGTCACGATGCCCAGCAGCTCATTGATCGACTGCTGCAGCTCGAGCATCCGCTTGATGTTGTCAGAACGCAGCTTGGCGGTGGTGGCAATCAGCGATGCAGACTGTTCGCCGCGCACTAGGTCATAGAATTCCTTGGCCTTGACAAAATCCCCCTTGCTGTACTCCTGGATTTCGGCCAGGTTGTAATAGCTGCGGGCCGAAGCTTCAGTCCCCTTGTGTTCCTCGAGGATGTTGTTATACCATTTGACGGCGGTCGCTTCATCGCCGCGAAAGCGGTAGCTGTTGGCCAACATCAGCTTGATCATCGGGATTCGCTTTACTTCCAGTTCCTTGGCGAGCAGGAGAGAAAAAGTGCGGATAGCCGCGTCATACTCTTTGAGCAGAATCTGGGATTCTCCGAGCTTGTAGGAGGCCTGGGATTTGAAATCCTCGTTCGGGCTTTCCTGCACGGCGCGCCTGAAGACGGGCACCGCCTCGCTGTAGCTCTTGAGCTGAACCTTGCACTCCCCCAGGCGGTAGAGCGACATGGCTCGGGTCAGACGATCATCCGACTGCCTGGCTGTGCGTGTATAGACCTCAGCCGCCGCCTCAAAATTGTCTTTTTCAAAGTAGAGAGAGCCCAGTTCGTACTCGGCTTGCTGCCTGATACTCTTGGGAAAATGATCGTTGAGGGTGATCTCGCGAAATTTTTTCTCGGCGGCATCGAACTCGCGCAGGGCGAGAAAGGTTTTGCCAAGGAGGATTTCGGCTTGCGGGACGAATTCACTGTGGGGATAGAGGCTGATAATCTCCTCGAATTTGCGTTGCGCTTTGGTATACTCCTGGCGGTAAAAGAAGCATTCACCTACCATGATCAGCGCATCATCGACCCAGCGGCTTTTGGGATAATATTCGAGAACGCTGGAGGCTTTTTCGATGGCCTTCTGGTAATTCTGCATCTCTGTCGCGCCAGGCTTGCTTCCCTGGCTGGCGGTGTTGAGATTACCCTGACGCCGCGCCTGCTCCTTTTCTTCCGGCGAGAGTTCGACGACCTGGACCCGCTCGCGCTTTTTGCGCTCCTTGGAGGCGTCGTGATAAAACTGCTTCGCATTGTAAAAGGTGTTGTAATAGGCGCACCCGCTGAGGAGATTCAGCGTCACGGCGATGAGGAGGAAGGCGCAATTTCGGCGCATGGTCTATCCCGTTTTCGGCGGCGACGATTTAGATTCTAAAATACATCTTGCCGGGCAAAATAACAACTGAAAAAAAGAGCGTTGCTGTGCCGGCATCTCCATCCGGTTAAACCGTCGGGAGGGCGTCAGGTTCCCCATGCTCTACCGCTGCGGTCGGTGAAAAGGAGGAACAGCCTGGCGGCCAGATCGACAGTCAGCCGTGCAGATAGAGTGCCGCCAGGGTTGCAATCCGGGACAATCCCGGTTTGATCCACGGGAGGGGGCGGGGCATCACGCTTTCGAAGAGGGAAAGGGCCAGGCCGTCGGCGGTCAGCAGAGCGAGACGCGAATGTTTGCGGGCATCCATCCGGGCCATCAGCCTACTCCGTGACCATATCCAGCGGATTGCTGCCGCTTTCAATGCGTACGACCATCCGGTTGGAAACGCAGACGATAAGGCCCCCGCGACGCTGAACGGCGCCGCTGTGCACGCATCGTTTTTCCGGACAGGGGGAGGTAGCCTCACGGCAGCTGATTGAGGGCATCCAGCCGCTCCTGGGCACGGCGCTTGTATTCGATGGAACCCTGGTGCGCCGGATTGATCAGCAGCGCCCGGTTCCACTCGGCGATCGCGGCGCGGTATTTCTCTTCCGTATAATAATTGAGGCCGCGGTTGAAATAGGTATCCACAAGTCGCGTGACGCTGTTTTCGCACTGCTCGGCCAGATCCCGGGCGTCCAGACGTCCAGGCTCCTTTTTCAGAGCTTCGCGCGCCATTTCCAAAGCCTCCAGATAGCGCGCCGCCTGATACCGCGCCCGGCCGATCTGGACCAGCCGGTCAACCGGCAGGTTGGCGTAACATTTGCGGCGCAGTTCCACGATCTCCGCCGCTTCCGGCTCATACCGGCTGAGCGAGTCAAGAGCGGAGAGTGTGGCCTCCCAGCGGCCTTGGGCGAAATGGCGACGACTCAGATCCAGAAAATACTGTCCCTTGTTCGCGGTAGCCGGCTGCAGGTTCTCAAGATACCGCAGCGCACCCGCATGGCCGGGACGGATATCCAGGATCGCACGGAAGAGTTTACGCGCAGTCTCGTTATCGCCGCTGTTGAAGGCGGCCTCAGCCTTGGCATACTGCTGATTGATGTACGCCGTCACCTTGTTCTCCATCTCGGTCTCGCGCTTGCGCGCATAAGCAAAATCGGGCTCGATTCCGAGGATCTGACGGTAGAGCTGCAGGGCTTTAAGCCAGTCGCTGGCTTCCTCCCGCTTCCGCGCCTCAAGCAGCAGATGGTCGACCGCCTGTTGGCTCTCTCTGCGTTCCGCCAGAATGCGCTCCACGTACTCGGAGGCCTCACGGAATTCGGGATTCAGATTGAGCGCCTTGCGGAACTGCTCCTCTGCATCGTAATATTTTTTCTGGGTATAATAGCCCAAACCGGCGAAATAATATTCCTGCACTTTTTGTCCGATCTGCTCGTCGATCCGATCGAGGTACTCCTTGACCCCGGGATGATCCGGCAGGACCTGGCGGACCGATGCGAGGACCTCGCGCGCGCGCTTGAGGTCGCCCCGTTCAAAGAGCTGCCGGCCGTTTTGATACCAGCGCTCGCCGTTCTGGGCGACATTCGGGGCGATCGTCTGCAAGGCCAGGCGGGCGAAGTGGTGCTCCGGATCGATCCGGAGCACCTTCTGGTATTGCACCGCAGCGCTGATGTACCACTTTTTTTGCAGGTCGCGCTGGGCGCGCTGTAACAGAGAATCGACGGCGCTGTCCTTAATGCGCATATGCCCCGAAAGGGTGTGGATAATCTCACGGGCTTCGTTGTTCGCCGGATCGTACGCCAGGGCGTGCTGGGCGTAATGCAGCGCCTGGCGCTGATTGCCCTGCTGCAGCATCTGCGTAGCCCTCTCCTGGGCGCGCCGGGAGCGCTCGGCGGGCGCACGACCAATCTCGAAGGCGAGGGCGACCTTGCCGCTCTCGCCGCCAAAATCATATCCGGCATCGATCTGAAGGTTTTCGGCATGGATGCTCACCCCGGCGGCGATGCCGTCACTACTGAAATCGGCCATCCCCGCCATCAGAGTCAGCCAGGAGATCGGGGAGAACGCGGCTCCAAGATGGTGCCATCCCGCCCCGTTTTGCCAGCTGTAGCCGTAGCTCAAGCGGGGGCCCAGCCCCGTGAATGCATAGGAAAGAGCCGCTGAGCCTTGATATGGAGGACCGGAAGAAGGATTCAGGGAGAGGTTACTGAGCGCAACGCCAGCGGCGAGGGGAGCCAGCCAGTGCGGCAAGGCCGGGGATTGGGGGCCACCCAGATCGAGCGGCTGCCAGATCACCCCAAGCCCCAGCGCGGTATAGCTGGTGCGGCCATCCGGGTGGTTGGTCAGGCTGATGCCGGTGTGCAGACGGTTGAAGAAAGAGTGCCCGACACCGGCTGAAGTGAAACTGCCTCCTGAAGATAACGGCGGTCTTCCTGCTGCCACGGCGGCCGTGCCGATCACCGGGAAGAAACCCGAAAAACCGCCGTACTCGATGCGAAAGGATTCAGCGAAGGAGAGATAGCCCTGCATGCCGCGGAAGAGGGCCAGCCCTGCAGGATTCCAGTAGAGGGCAGAGAGGTCGCTGAGGCCGAGCGTGCCTTGCGCCCCTTGTAGCAGCGGCCGCACACCGGGTTGATAGGATGGAATCGAGCGGGGGAAAAGGCAGGAAGGCGAACTCACTCCAACAGCCAGGGCCAGGACGGTTATTCGCAGGAGAATCCTCATCCGGATCTGCCTAAACGATCATCGATCGGTCATAATCTACTTCATAGATCTCAACAGGCTGGGTGCGCCCCTTGACCTGGACATGGTCGAGATGGAGGGTGGGATACTCGCCGTTGAGCTGTCCCACCATCTCCCCGGGCACAATGATCTGCCCCGGTTTGGCCAGGGCACAGAGCCGCGAACCCAGATTGACAACCTCGCCGATCACCGTGTAATCGAGACGGTCCTGCGAGCCCATGTGCCCCAGGATGGCCTCACCGATGTGCAGACCGCAGCCCACCTGCAGCGTCACCTCGCCATTGCGGCTACGCCGCAGATTCAGCTCGCGGATCGAGCGTTGGATTTCGACTGCCGCGTGAATTGCGGTATCCGCCTGCCGTTCGCCGAGGAAGATGGCCATCACCTGATCGCCCATGAACTTATCAACGATGCCGTTGTTCTCCTCAACGATACGGGCTTGCAGGTCGAGATAGATATTGATCAGCTTGATGGTCTCCTCAGCCCCGAGCCGCTCGGTCATCGCCGAAAAACTGCGGATGTCGGAAAAAAGCACGGTGATCACCCGGCGCTGGCCCGCCGAGGTGGAGCGGACCTCGCCATTGGCGCTGGAGCGGATCATCTGTAACGTCAGCTTGGAGACGAATTTTTGCATCTGCAGTTTTTCGCGCAGTTGCACGATCATCGCGTTGAACTCCATGGTCAGCCGGCCAAGCTCATCGGCCGCAAGCACCGGGATCTGCACGCCGAGATTGCCGCTGCTCACCTGGCGCAAGCCGCTCCCGAGCATCTCGATCTGCGCGGTCATCCGCCGCGCGATGATAAAAATTATGACGATCGAGACGATGATAATCAGCGCCGTCGCCGAGAGGATCGCCCGTGTCACCCGCTGGATCGGATGCATGACGATATCTTTGGTGAAGCCGAGCACGGCGATCCCGAGAAAGATCCGCCGGTCTCCGGCATTTTCGCGGCGGGTGAACATCGGATGGATGTACTCGATATTTTCACCGCGTTCCCGCACCATGGTGGTCTCGAGCGCAAGCAGCCAGCTGCTGTCCGCCGGCGCCAGCTTGCGATAGAGCCGCTCCGTATTGGTGTGGGCGAGGATCATGCCAGTGCGGTCGATGACGCCGACGTAAGCCAAACCGGCGATATTCTCGTTATAGACCGAGAGGATCGATTCGCGAATATGCCCCAGTTGCAACGAACTGCTGTTGGGATTCATATCCGTGCGGTAATAGAGGAGCAGATCATCCTTGATCGCCACCGAGACATGACGCATCACCATGGTACAGGTCTCGGCCAGACGCTCGTTGAGGATGCTCTTGCCCTGCTGGATCACGACAAAGCTCAGGATCGACATCAGACCAATGAAGAGGAGTCCGATGGTCAGGATCAACTTGACCCTCAGTGGGGCCGATCCAAACCAGCGCGTTATATGTCGCAGTCCACTACCCATCATCCCTCTCGCCTGTTGCGCTCCCGGGCCGCCATCACCAGGGCATCTGTGTGCACGTGCAGTCCCTGCGAATCGATCCCGATACCCGGCGCTCCGCAAGCCCTCATTTCCGGGTAAAATTGGCCAGGCGCTCGCAAACCAGATCCTGGAGATGGTTCGCGGTGCCCGTGGGAACGCTGTAATTATTGACAATCATGGAAAAGACCAGCAGTTCATTATCCTTCGTGGTCACATAGCCTGAAAGAGCCCGCACCCGGCCGATGAATCCGGTTTTGGCATGCACCGTACCCTTCGCAGCGGTGCCGCGCATCCGCCCCTTCAGGGTGCCGTCCACGCCGGCGACCGGCAGACTGTCAAAGAAAGACTGACCCGCGGTTTGCTCATGCATGTAGCGCAGCAGCCGGATCACACTCATCGGCGAAACCAGATCCTGCCGCGAGAGCCCGGAGCCGTCGGCGGCGTAGAACATGTCCGGCGTGATCCCGGCCGCCTCGAAAAGCTGCTTCGCCGCCTTCTCTCCGCCTGCGGCGCTGCCATCTTGCATCAGCTCGCGTCCAACAGTGCGTAGCAACAGCTCGGCGAAGAGGTTATTGCTGTTCTTGTTAACCTCGCGGACGATTTCGCTCAGCGGCGGCGAGGTGTGCGAAGCCAGCTGCACGGTTTTGTATTCGATCGGCAGATAGCCCGGCAGCTCCTCGATTTCGAAGGCCTCTTCCAGGACGCGAATCCCGCGACTGAGCAGAATCTCGCGCAGCACCGTGGCGGCATACTTCGCCGGATTTTCCACTGTGATCCAGTCGCGGCGATCTTTGGTCTTCAGGCCGATCGTGCCGTCGCAAAAAATCTTGTTGCTGCCCGGATCGCGCCAGAAGGAGAGCCGGGTGCGTTGGTCGGTCCGGACCCGGCTCACGATCTGGACATAGGCCGTGTTCGGATAAAGCGCATAGCGCGCCAGAGCGCCCAGGGAATCGCCGGGATTGAAGACGATGTCGACGCAGTTGTCATTGAAGGTCAGGGCGCTGATTTGCGCCGAATAATAATCGGTCAGGTCGTCCCAGGCCCAACCGGAGCCGATTCGGCTGTCGGTGAAATATCTTCCATCGCCTATGACCTTGCCGGCGATGGTGGTGATTTTACGGACCCGTAAACTGTCCGCCCAGCGCTCAAAGACCGCGGTGATCTTGTCATTCTCCCAGCGCCCGCTGATCGAGGGATCGCCGCAACCACGGATGATCAGATCCCCCTCGAGCACCCCATCGGTGGTGATCAGCCCGTGCGCCACCAGCCGCGTCACGAAACGGTATTCGCTGCCTAGGCCGAGCAGGGCCGCGGCGGTGGTGAAAAGTTTCATGTTCGAGGCCGGCATGAAGGCCTTGTTCTCGTTGCGCAGGTAAAAGTACTCCCCGGTCTGTGCCGACTGGATCGCGACCCCCCAGTGCGCTGCACTAAAGGAGGGATCGGAAAAGATATAATCAAGATCATTGCGGATCTGTACCAGCGCCTCCTGCGAACCGGAGACCGGCATGCCGGCGCGCCCAACGACGACGCATAGGAGCAGCAATAGAATAACCAGATTCTGGCGTCTCATCATCATGTGCCCAAGGTAAGAAAATCAATTTACTGAAATTAGATAAAATTCACCAAAGAATCAAGCCTTTTATGGCTGTGCAGTCTGGATCGAGGATTCCCTTTTGTTTTATATGCAAAAAATCGTAAATTTGCGGAAATTAATTTGATCGGAGTGCTGCAAAAGATGAAACACAGCGGCTTTATCCTCTTCATCTCCATCGCTTTGGGGCTCTATGCCCTGATGAATTATTATCTTATCCGCCGCGGTTTGCAGGCCCTGCCAGCGCAAAGCTGGTCGCGAGGCCTCTTCACCCTCCTCATTGTCTTGCTCGCGGCCGCCTATCCTATGGGTCGCTGGCTGGAGCGCAGCCCCAGCCCTTGGCTCGGCAATCTGCTTGTCCATATCGGCGCCTATTATACCGGCATGCTCGTTCTGACCCTGGTGGCCCTCCTGGCCATCGATCTCATCCGGCTTGCCGACCATTTCCTTGCCTTCATGCCGGCATCTTGGCGGGGCAGTCATACGCCGGCCAGCCTGAAGTTTTTCTGGCTGACCTTCGTCCTCATCGCCGTACTGACCACAGCCGGAGCGGTGAATGCACGCCATCCGCGCGTCCGGCATCTGAGCCTCGAAATCGCCAAACCGGCACCCGTCCACCGGCTGCGTCTGGTCCTCGCCACTGATATCCAT
This sequence comes from bacterium, assembly GCA_035419245.1. Taxonomy (NCBI): domain Bacteria; species bacterium. Next base: position 146,795 of record DAOLSP010000006.1, read on the forward strand.
CTCGGCACGATGATCCACAACTCGCGGATGCAGCAGATCGTCTCGCTGATCAACGCCCAGACACCCGATCTCATCCTCCTCGGCGGCGACCTGTTCGACGAGGATGTACTCTCCCTCTCCAAACAAAACATGGCCGAAGTGCTGCAGCAGCTCTCGGCGCGGCATGGCGTCTATGCCATCCCCGGCAATCATGAGTATTTCAGCGGCATCAACCATGCTCTCAACTATATGCGCAGCGCCGGGATTATCGTGCTCCGCGACAGTGTCGTCAAGGCGGCGGATGCAGTCTGGCTTATCGGCCGTGACGACCGCCAGGGCCACGCCTTCGGACGCCAACGTCTTGTGCTCGGCGAACTGGTCCTAAAAGCCGATAAAAATCAGCCGCTGATCCTCCTTGACCATCAACCCTTCCACCTCGATGAAGCCGAAGCGCAGGGCATCGATCTCCAGCTCTCCGGCCACACCCATCACGGCCAGATTTTCCCCTTCCAGTATATCACCAAAGGGATCTATGAGATGAGCTGGGGTTACCTGCGCAAAGGTCGAACCCAGTACTACGTCTCTTGCGGCGCCGGTACCTGGGGTCCGCCTCTGCGACTCGGCAACCGGCCCGAGATTGTGACCATCGATCTGACTTTCGCGGCGCCGCAATGAGGGAGACGGCATGATTCCGGCAGATCCCTATGTGGCCTACCAGCACTGCGCCCTCTGCCCGCGCGAATGCGGAGTGGACCGGAGCGCCGGCAAAGTGGGGATTTGCGGCGAATCAGCCGAGCTGCGCGTCGCCTCACTCGAAGCCCACTTCGGTGAAGAACCCCCCCTCAGCGGCAGCTGTGGTTCCGGAACCCTCTTTCTCAGCGGCTGCTCCCTGCTCTGCACCTTTTGCCAGAACTTTCAAATCTCCGGCCTGCATCTCGGCGCCATCGTCGGCGTCGAGCAGATCGCGACGCGCATACTCGAACTGGTGCGGCAGCAAAAAATCCATAACCTCAATCTGGTGACGCCGGATCACTTTTTGCCGCACATCCTCGATCTGGTCGAGCGACTGCGCGGCCAGGGATTCGATCGCCCTGTCGTCTATAACAGCTCCGGATATCAAAAGGTGGAGATGTTGCGGTGGGCCGAAACCAGCGTGGATATTTATCTGCCGGACTATAAATACAGCAATGCCGATCTGGCGCATGCCCTCTCGCGATGTCGCGATTACCCCCTGGTCGCCCTGGATGCCCTCTGCGAGATGGTGCGGCAGAAGGGTTTTCTCGACCATTTTACCGCGGCCAAGCCCCTCGCCAGCCGCGGCGTCCTGGTCCGCCATCTCGTCCTGCCTGGTCAGGTGACCAACTCCATAGACGCCCTCTCCACCCTCTTCACCGAATTCGGCCGCGATTTGCCGCTGAGTCTGATGTCCCAGTACCGCCCGGCGCGGATGGTGCGGCAGGCGGAACTGAACCGCCCGCTACGGCACGAGGAGTTTTACCGCGTCTACGAGCATGCGCTTGATTTGGGCTTCCGAAACCTGTTCGTGCAGCCGCTGGAGGGCCCGGTCGAGGCGGAGGACCCCTTCCTTCCCGATTTCAACCGGGAGCGCCCCTTCAAGGGCAACGTACGCTGACCCTCTATTCGAGTCCGTATTCCTTGAGTTTTTCCCGCAGAGTGGATCGCGAGATGTTGAGCATCTTGGCGGTCCGGGATTTGTTGTTATGGTACTTCTCCAGGGTGCGCAGGACGTGCTGGCGCTCAATCTCCGCCAGGGTCTCCGCATCGCCGCCAGCAGCAGCGGAGTTCCGGACCGGCAGCGCCGTCTGGGACGTGGCGGCGGGAACCTCGATCGGTTCAAGATGAAGCAGCTCCGGGGTGATCTCGTCGCGCTTGCAGAGGATCACGGCGCGTTCGAGGACGTTCTTGAGTTCGCGCACATTGCCGGGCCAGGGGTAGCGCAGCATCATCTCCGCCGCCTCGGCCGAGATCCCCTTGATCGACCGGTTGAACTCGCGGTTGTTCTGTTCGACAAAGAGCTTGGCCATGGGGAGGATATCCTCGGCATGGTCGCGCAGGGGCGGGAGTTGGATCACCATCACCTTGAGGCGGTAGAGGAGATCCTCGCGGAACAGCCCGTCGCGGACGCAGGATTCGAGATTCTGGTTGGTTGCGGCGATGACGCGCACATCGACCGTGATGTCGGTGGTCCCGCCGATGCGGCGGAAGGTGCTGCTCTCAAGGACCCGCAGCAGTTTGGGCTGCAGCGACAGCTTCATGCTTGAGATTTCGTCGAGGAAGATGGTGCCGCCGTGGGCCAGTTCGAAGAGTCCGCGCTTGGTCCCCTTGGCGTCGGTGAAGGCTCCCTTTTCATAGCCGAAGAGTTCGCTCTCGAGTAGGTTTTCCGGGATGGCGGCACAGTTGATCTTGATGATCGGCTTGTCGGCGCGGGCGCTGGCTGCATGGATGGCATCGGCGACCAGTTCCTTGCCGGTGCCGCTCTCGCCCTCCAGCAGCACCGATGTGCGCGGGGTTTCAGCGATGATCTTGACCAGGTTGAGCACCTCTTGGATGGCGGCGCTCTCGCCGTAGAGGCCCGATTCCGGAGCCCGGCGGCGCTGCTGCTCCTTGAGGCGCGCGACCTCGAGCTTGAGGCGATGCGTCTCGAGCGCCTTGGCTACCACCAGCTTGAGCTCGTCAAGTTCGAAGGGCTTGAGCAGATAATCGTAGGCCCCCGATTTCAGGGCCTCGACGGCGGGACGGGCGTCGGTCAGGGCGGTGATCATGATCACCAGCAGCTCTGGCTGCAGCTCGCGGATGCGCGCCAGCACCTCCAACCCGCTCTTCTTGGGGAGTTTGATGTCCAGCAGCACCAAATCGATCAATCCCTTTTCGATGCGGGTGATCGCCTCCTCCCCGCTCGCTGCGGTTTTGACGGCGTAGCCCTCATGCTTCATCACGTCGGCGATGGTTTTACACAGATCCTCATTATCCTCGACGACGAGAATACTCGCCTTCATCTTTTCTCCTCCTCCGTAGGCAGTAGTACGCGAAATGTGGTCCCTGCTCCGACCCGGCTGGTGACGGTGATCTCCCCATCATGGGCGGCGATGATGCGATAGACGATCGAAAGGCCGAGGCCGGTCCCTTGCGCCTTGGTGGTATAAAAGGGATCGAAGATGACCTCAAGGTTTTCTTCCGGAATGCCCACGCCGGTGTCCGTCACGGAGATCTCCACTCCCCCGCGCGCGGGCGCGCCGGTGGCGGCGGGATAGGGCGCCGGGGCGAAGTTGCGGGGTTGCGCCTGAATCACCAGTTCGCCCCCATCCTCCATGGCATCGATGGCATTGATAATCAGGTTGAGAAGCACTTGCTGGATCTGGTGAAAGTCGGCGAATATGGGCGGCGTCTCGGCCGGAATGCGCGAGTCGAAGCGGATCTCATGCTCCTGCAGCCGTTTGTCGACCAGCGTCATCACCTCATGCAGAATATCCTGGATGCGGTGGCGCTTGCGCTGTGGCGGCCGCGGCCGCGCGTAGTCAAAAAAGGTCTTGAGCAGGGCGTCGAGGCGGTTGACCTGCCGGACGATGCGCTCGAGATAGTCAAAGCTCTCTTCGCGCGGCAGCACATCCTGCTGGAGGGTCTGCGCCATCGCCTTGATGCCCGCCAGGGGATTCTTGATCTCGTGGGCGATGCCGGAGGCAAGCACCCCGAGGGAGGCAAGACGGTCCATGCGCATCACCTCCGCCTGCATGCGCTTGATCGCCGAGATATCCTTGAAGCTGAGGATGGAGCCAGTATGGGCGCCGCTGTCGTCGAGCAGCGGCGTGACCGTGAAACCGATGTCGGTTTCATGGCCGGCGCGGGTTTTAAGGGGCATCTCGCGGTTGGTGGGGAAATCACCGCGCGGTGCCTGCTGGAGAAAGGTCCGAGCGGCCTCCTCGCCGACGATCTGCGCCAGCGGCAGTCCGAGCGCTTCGCGGGCGCTGATTTTGAGTACCTCCTCGGCTCCGGCATTGAACGAGGTGATCCGGCCCTCGAGGTCGACCGTGATCAGCCCCGCCTGCATGCTCTTGAGGATACTCTCCTGAAAATTTTTCAGCCCGGTGATCTGCTGTTCGAGCATGATGCGTTCGTTGATGTCGCGCGAGATGCCCACTGCACCCGTCACATGACCATTTTCGATGATGGGGGTCATGTTAGTGGAAAAGTAAAAGGGCACCCCGTCCCGGGAGAGAAAGCGCGCTTCAAAACTGCGCACCGCACCGCGGCAGGTTTCGTGCAGGATATGCTGAACCCGCGGACGGTCCTGCGGATGCACCAGCTCGATGAGCGGGAAAGCGCGCAGTCCGCTCTTGGTGCGGCCGGCGAAGGCCGCAAACTGGCGGTTGCAGTAGATCAGCCTGCCGGGCCGGCTCACGGCGAAGACCATGTCCTGCACGCTCTCAATCAGTTCCTCATAGTCGAATTGCATCGCTCCAGCCTCGGGATTGCGGGTCGTCAGGTTGTCAGTGTCGTCTCGGTGAAGAGTTCGCTGGCGGGAAAGTGTTCTTCGATCAGCCGCACCAGTCGCCGGCTGCTGGTCAGCACCGCATCCAGGTCGAGGTGCTGCTGTTCGCTGAGACCTGCGGGCAGTTCCTGGCGCAATTCTGCCACCAGCCTGGCGATGGTGTTGGCAGCAATGCGCAGATCATCGGCCCAGCGCGGTGCCGGAGCCGCGGCGGCGGGCAGGGGGGCTTCTACAGCAGCGGCGGCCGGAGTTGCAGCAGCGCTTTGCCGCAAACTCTTGAGACTCTTTTCGAGCCGGAGGGTGTTGTCAACCACATTCACCAGCTCACGGTGCCCGAACGGCTTGGTGAGGATGGCGCGCAGATTGGCGGCATAATAGGGATCCAGTTCCTCGAGATAGTCGGTCCGCGCGGTCAGCACAATGACGGGGATCGAGCGGAGCGTGGCACAGGCCGGCTCCCCACCCAGCGCCTGGAGGAACTGCTGGCCCGTGAGGTCGGGGAGCATATAATCGAGGATCACCAGGTCCACCTCCTCGCCTGACATTTTGTTCAGTCCCTCCTGGCCGCTGCGCGCCGACAGGTACTCAAATCCGGCCTTGGTGAAAATGCGCTGTCCGATCAGCAGCATATCCAGGTTATCATCCACCATCAGCACTGTGCCCTTTTTCATCGTCCTAGCCTCCCAGAGGTCGTTCCGTTCTTGTGTCAGCGGATCATATTTTCGGTGTCTTCTTCCGGCGCCGCGCCGTCGGCATGGCCCGGCTGGGCCTTGGGCAGGTAGACGGTGAAGACCGAGCCCTTGCCGATTTCACTCTCGACGGTAATCCGGCCGCCATGCAGTTCGACAATCTGTTTGACCAGGGCCAGCCCCAGCCCGGTTCCCGTGTTCGCGCGCACCGCTTCATGCTCGGTGACACGGAAGAACTTGTCGAATATCTTGCCAAGGGCATTGCGGGGGATGCCGTAGCCCTGATCGTGTACCTCGGTGATGACCTCCTTCTCGTTCTGACGCAGCAGGAGGGTGATACGGGTATTTTCCGGACTGTATTTGATCGCATTGGAGAGGAGGTTGAGAAAAACCTGCTCCATCATGCCGCTGTCGGCCAGAATCTCCGCAGGCTCGTCCGGAGGGTGCACCTCCACCTCGATGTTCTTCTTGGCGGCCAGGTAGGAGTTATTGCCGACGACCATTTGCACCGTTTCGGCTAGATCGATGGGGCTCTTCTTGGGCTGAATCCGTCCCGATTCGATGCGGGAGATATCGAGAAATTTATTGATCAGTTCGCCGAGGCGGTTGGATTCCTTGAGGATGATTCCGGCATATTCTTCCTGCTGTTCGCGGCTCAGTTCGGGATCGAGGAGCAGTTCGCTGAAGCCGGAGATGCTGGTGAGCGGGGAGCGGAGCTCGTGTGCCACCATCGAGACCAGTTCGGTCTTCATCTTGTCGATCTCTTTTTGCTGCGTGATGTCGCTGAGGATGGTGACGATGCCGATGAGTTCGCCATCCTCCTGGAGCACGCGCGCGGCATGGGCCTGAAAAATCCGCGGCTTCCATTCGCCCGACGGCCGCAGAGTGATCTCGAGCGGCGGCAGGGCGCTCAGTTTGTTCTCGCCGGCATCGGCCAGAAGCTGCAGCATCTTCTCCTCGCTGATGAAATTTTCGAGGGGTTGTTGCAGGGCATCGCGTTCACGCAGGCCGAGCCAGCGTTCGGCAGATGCGTTGAGCAGCAAGATATTGCCGCGGGGATCGGTGACGACGACGCCATCGGCGATGTTCTTGATGATGGTCTGGGTCTTGTTGCGTTCCGCGATGATCTGGGCTAGGTTCATGTTGTCGAGGCGGCGCAGTTCGGTGGTCATGTAATTGAAAAGGCGGGCAAGACGGCCGATTTCATCATTCGAGAGCACCTTGATCTCGTGGGAAAAATTGCCGCGGGCGATCTCCGTGGCGCTCTTGGCCAGATCGGAGATCGGCAGGGTGATGTTGCGTGAGAGGAAAAAGGCGACAATACCGGCCAGGAGCAAGGCGAGGACGATGACGCTGAAGAACCCGGGGAAGAGTACGGCGCTGCCCCCATCGGTCCACCGCAGCCAGTAAAAACCCATCAGGACCAGCGGCAGCATGGCGGTGGTGAAGGTGTAAAGAAAGAGCTTGCGGAAGAGTTTGCTCTTGAGTTGTAGCGCGATCCAGTTGCTCACTGATGCAGTCTCCCATTACTGATCCACAACACAATTCCGTCCTTCCGATTTGGCGCGATAGAGGCGCTGGTCCGCGATATGAATCAGGGTATCCGCCGTCCTGGCATCCTCGGTGTAGGCGGCCACGCCGACGCTGACCGTGAGATGCGCCTGCTCCTTGCTGTTTTTTTGCGGGAAGGGGAAATTCTCCACCAGGCGGCGCACCTTTTCCGCCACGATCCGGGCCTGGGCCTTGTTGGTCTCGGGCAGAATCAAGGCGAATTCTTCGCCGCCGTATCGGGCCACCACATCGATGGCACGCGTATGGCTTTTCATCAGCCGTGCGACGATGCGGAGCACCTCGTCGCCGGCCAGATGGCCATGGGCATCATTGAACCGCTTGAAAAAATCGATATCCAGCATCGCCAGGGAGACGTGGAGCTGGTGCCGCTCGGCCCGGCGGATTTCCTGCGTGAGGTATTGTCTGAAGTAACGGTAGTTATAGACTCCGGTCAAGCCGTCGGTGACCGCCAGAGCACGCAGCTGTTCCTTCATCTGCTCGAGCTGGCGGATCTTGACCTGGAGCTGATCGTGCAGGGTCTTGACGCGCAGCAGCGATTTGACCCGGGCGAGCAGCTCGAGCCGGTTGAAGGGCTTGCTGATGAAATCATCCGCCCCGGCCTCGATGCCACGAATCTTGTCATCCAGCTCGTTGAGCGCCGTGACCATGATCACGGGTATGTATTGGGTGGAGAGGTTGCTCTTGAGGCGCCTGCAGGTTTCAAAGCCATCCATCCTCGGCATCATGACGTCGAGCAGAATGAGATCGGGCAACCGTTCATGGATGCGCGACAGGGCCTCTTCGCCGTTGGTGGCCGCCATGGTGTCATAGCCCACAGCGGAAAGGTAGTTTTGAATCAGCTGGATGTTGACCGGGAGGTCATCGACAACCAGGATCAGCGGCCTGTTAACACGATTCAGTGGGTCCACAGCATTGTCCAGGCAAAACCTCATCGTGAAAGCAAAACATTCCTTGGGCGTTGCTGTGGCCGCCGACACGCTCCCTCGCGGGAGTTCCACACCACCCCGCCCTGTGGCCTGTCGGAAACAGTGAGGCAGGCCTTTCCCGCCGCCGGAGTAAAGACTGGCCGGAAACCGACCAGTAAACATACAATTTCCACAAGACTATGTCAAGCTATTTTTTGTGATTCTGCGGCCCGGGCGCAGCGGGGAGAAGGAGTCCAGCCGGGACGGAAGCGGGTATAAGGGGATCCGGCGCGCCTCAGCGACGGACGAGCGAGCGGGCGCGATGCCAGTAGCGGGCGCAACTCTGCACCTGCTTGTCCTCGAGCACGGTGATCATGGTGCGCCCCTCTTCTCCCCAGATCATGGCGGCGATTTCGCGTTTGAGGAGAAAGCGCACCGCGTCGCGATTACGGTTGAGATCCTGCGGAGTGAAATGGACGCCGGCCTGGCGCGCCACCTGCTGAAAATCACGCAACAGCGATTCGGAGGGCTGAAACTCGCGAATGTAGGCATTGCGGTTTCGCGCCAGTTCGGGGTGGGCCGCCGCGAAGGTTTCGCTGAAGATGGCTAGAGGATTTTCTTGGGCCGCCAGCAGGCGCCGCAGAGCCGGAGCGTAATCCACGGAATCCTCGGGTAACTCGACATCGGGGGCAATGCAGCCGCTGGCCGGCAGCAAGCGGCCGCTCGCGGTGCGCACGAAGGCGGCCCCGGTTCCGTCCGAGGCGGTTTTGGCGCCCGTGGTGCTGGTACCGGCGCGCGACATCGAACGGCCGAGCGGGGTGTAGAAACGCGCGGTTGTCAGCAGCAACGCGGAGCCGTCCTGAAAGGTGAATTCGCTCTGCACCAGCGCCTTGCCATAGCTCGGTCGGCCGATAAGGAGAGCGCGTTCCCAATCCTGCAGGGCGCCAGCGACGATCTCGGCGTCGCTGGCCGAGCCGCCGTTGATCAGAACAATGATCGGCAGGGGGGGAAATTTAGCCTCCGCGCCCGCGCGAAATTCCATGTTCGCCCCTGGGCCCCGGCCGGTGGTGTAGGCGATCAACTGGCCCGCGGCGAGAAAGCGGTCGGCCACCTTGATGCCGGCCTGAAGATCCCCGCCGAAGTTGTCGCGAAGATCGAGGATAAGATGGGTGGGCTTGGCGCCGCGCAGCCGGCTCCAGGCCTGGTCGAATTCAGCAGGGGTGGTCTGAATGAATCGCTCAAGATGACAATAGGCGACCGAATCGTTGAGCATAAAGGCGCTGCTGATCGTTTGCGGCACAATGACGCGCTTGCTGATGGCAAAAGGCAGCAGATCGCGCACCCCTTCGCGTTCGATATCGAGGCGGACGACCGGCTCCTGCAACAGCGCCGGCAACTCCTTGTCGTCGATGTACTGGGCCATGCGGCCGCTGATGCGCATGATCTTGTCCCCGGGCCGGATGCCCGCCTCCGCGGCTGGACCGCCCGGGACGACGGCGGCGACCAAGAGTTTTTCCGGCAGGCGGTTGTATTTCAGGCCGATCCCCTGATAGCCCTGGTAAGTTCCCTTGTAGTTGGCAAATTCCACCGGGGTGAGATAAACCGAATGGGGATCGAGGGCGCTGAGAATTCCGGTGATGGCATGGTCGATGAGATCATCGGGATCATGATCATCTACATAGAACCGCTCAATCTTGTCGAGGACCATGGAGAGAATCATCATCTTGCTGTAGGCGCGCTGGGCGGCCTGGAGCAGACGAGCGGGGCCGATCCATAGCGTGATTGCGGCCAGGGTGATGCCGACGGCAAGAAGTCTTCGAGATTTCGGGCGGAGGTGAGACATGCGTAAAGTTAATGAAAAAATCTAAGTTATACAAGCCTCAAGAGAAAATTCTCTTGACATTTTCAAAGTTTAGAAGTAATTTTTTCAGATATAATTAAAGGCGAAAGGGCATCAGGGAAGCCCGAGATGAACCACCCCTGTCCGGTTTTGACACGGCGGCGGCCTCCGGCCTTTCCTGAAGAAGTATCTTAATAATAATATAATCATTTTATTACAGGTATATTTTTTGTCAACGCTCAATGCTCATCTGATTAAAGTCGCAAATAAAATGCCAGAAAACTGCGCCATGGTTTTCGGCAGTCACAGAATTGAATATCGCCGCTTTTATTCAGCCGTTTGCCGTCTTGCCGCCGGGCTCCAGAGCCTCGGAATTCAGCGCGGCGACCGCGTGGCGCTTCATCTGCCCAACGTCTCCCATTTTTGTATCAGCTATTATGCCTTGCTGCACATCGGCGCTGTCGTCGTCCCGCTTAACATCCTCTCACGGGAGGCGGAACTCACCGCCATCCTGCAACACAGCGGCTGCCGGGCCATCATCTCCTGGACCGGCTTCACGGCGCAGGTGCAATCCGCCCTCACCCAGGCGCGTGAGTGCACCCTCTGGCTCCTCCTCGGTGATACCATGCCCCGTTCGGCCCTCTCCCTCACCCAATTGATCGCGCGCTCGCCAGAACAGAGTTACGATCCCGTGAGCAGCCCCGATGATCTGGCGGTCATCAATTATCTCGCCGGCAGCGCTGAAGAGGCTCTGGGCGCGGAATTCACGCATGCCGCCCTGGTGGCCAGCGCCACCACCTATTCCGAGATGTTCCGCATGACGGTTGACGACCGCATCCTGGCGGTCCTGCCGCTCTTCCATCCCCTCGGGCAGACCCTGGTGATGCATGGCACCTTTTATACCGGCGCCACGCTGGTCCTGCAGCCGCGCTTCGTCGCCGCCGAGGTGGTCGCCGCCCTGCGCGATCACCGGATCACCTATCTGGCCGCGGTGCCCGACATGTTCAAAATCCTCTCACAACTGGGGCCGCCCGATCCCCCGGTGACCACCCTGAAATACGCGCTGAGCTACGGTGCCCAATTGCAGCCCGGCGTGGTCGAGGCCTTTGAGGCCAACTTCCATTGCCATCTGCTCGAGGCCTACGGTTTCACCGAAGCCGGCCCTCTGGTCACCTCCGCCCGGATCAACCGGGAACGCAAGCCCGGCTCCTCCGGGTTGCCCCTGCTCGGCGTTGAGGTGCGCATCCTCAACGAAGAGGGTGTGCAGCTGCGCCCGCACCAGAGTGGCGAGATTTGGGTCAAGAGCCCCAGCATGATGCAGGGCTACCACAACAAACCGGACCGAACCCTGCAGCGGCTGCGCGACGATTGGTTCTTCTCCGGGGATATCGGCTACCTCGATGACGAGCACTACCTCTTTGTCCAGGAGCGCAAGGAGGACATCATCACTAAGGGAGGATTCCAGATCTTTTCCTTCGAGGTCGAGGAGATCCTCGCCCGCCATCCGGCGATCGCTGAAGCGGCGGTGGTGGGCATCCCCGACCCAACGCAAGGCCAGGAGGTCAAGGCCGTTCTGGTGCTGCGTCCCGGCGTGACCCTCAGCCGCGATGAGCTCATAACCTGGTGCCGGGAGTATCTACCGGTTTACAAGACCCCCCGGTATATCGAATTTGTGAGTGCACTGCCCAAGACTACGACGGGAAGGATCCTGAAAAACAAATTGCGCAGCGAGGCTGCCCATGGCAAACAATAGTTCATTTCATTATAAACAGACCGCCCCCTGCCTCTGGCAGGGCAAATAAAAGGAGAACCATCGTGAAAGATTACGGCCCCAATGATATCCGCAATGTCGGCCTGGTCTCACACCAATCGACAGGCAAAACAACACTGGTTGAAGGCATGCTTTTCGCCGCCGGCGCCGTCACGCGTCTCGGTACCATCGACGACGGCACCACCACCTCGGATTATCGCCAGGATGAAATCGATCGCAAGATATCCATCAGTGCAGCCCTGATGACCATCGACTGGAAGAAGTGCAAGTTCAATCTCCTCGATCTCCCGGGGTACCCCGATTTCATCGGCGAGGTGTACTGTGGCATCCGCGTTACCGATCTGGCTGTGGTCTTGCTGAACGGCGTTTCCGGCATCGAGGTCGGCACCGATATGGCCTGGGAGGTTCTCGAAAAGAACAAATCGCCGCGTCTTTTCTTCGTCAACCGTCTCGACAAGGAGCACGCCGATTTCAGCAAGGTGGTCGCCGAGACCCAGGAGGCCTATGGTTTCAGTGTGATCCCGGTGCAGTTCCCCGCCAGTGAGGGCGAGGGGTTCGATGCCGTCATCGACCTGCTGACGATGAAAAAGCTGACCTTTCAGACGGATGGCAGCGGTAAATACAAGATTGAAGAGATCCCTGCCGACCTCAAAGGCCGTGCCGATGAGATGCGCAATGCCCTGATTGAAAAGATAGCCGAGGCAGATGACGCCATTCTCGAAAAGTACTTCGATGCCGGCGAGCTGACAGCCGAGGAGATCACCCGGGGCCTTCGCGCCGGCATCCGCAACGCGTCGATCTATCCGGTGCTCTGCGGTGCGGCGAATCGCAACATCGGCAGCATCCCACTGCTCGATTTCATCGCAGATTACGGTCCCGCTCCAAGCGACCGGCCGGCCGTCGCAGCTGTCGATGCCGGCGGAACCGCGGTCGAGGTGGCCACGGATGTCAAGGCTCCCTTCAGCGGCTTGATTTTCAAAACCCTCTCCGAGATGCATGTCGGCGAGCTCTCGCTCATCCGCGTCTACTCCGGCCAGATCAAATCGGGCGACGAGGTGCTCAATACCTCCAACAACGTCACCGAAAAGATCGGCCAGATCTACGAACTCAACGGCCGCAACCGCAAGGAAATGGGCACCCTCATCGCCGGCGATATCGCCGCCCTGGTCAAGCTGCGTAACACCCATACCAACAACACCCTGGCCGACCGCAAGAAGCCGGTAGTGTTCCCGGCGGTGATCTTCCCCGAGCCGGTGGTCCAGGTGGCGGTGACACCGAAAAGCAAGGGCGATGAGGACAAGATCTCGAGCGGCTTGCATACCCTCAATGAGACCGATCCAAGCTTCACCATCGAAATCAATCCCGAACTCAAGCAGACGGTCCTTTCCGGGCAGGGCGAGATCCATCTGGCCGTGATCGTCAACCGCCTCAAGGAGCGCTATGGCGTCGAGGTGGAACAGAAGAAGCCGCGGATCCCCTACCGGGAGACGATCACGGGCAAGGCGGATGAGAAGTACCGTCACAAGAAGCAGACAGGCGGCGCCGGCCAGTTCGCCGAGGTCTGGATGCGCATCGAGCCCCTGCCCCGCGGTGCCGGATTCGAATTCGAATCCCAGATCGTCGGCGGCTCCATCTCCGGTCCGTTTATCCCCTCTATCGAAAAGGGTGTCCGCCAGATCCTCGAGGAGGGCGCGATCGCCGGCTATCGCATCGTCGATGTCAAGGCCATCGTCTACGACGGCAAGGAGCACCCGGTCGATTCGAAGGACATCGCTTTCCAGATCGCCGGCCGTGAGGTATTCAAGATGTGCGTCCAGTCGGCCAAGCCGATCCTGCTCGAGCCGATCTACGACATCGAGGTCAAGTGCCCCGAGGAGAATATGGGCGACATCATGGGCGACCTCAACAGCCGCCGCGGCCGCATCATGGGCATGGAATCGATCGGCCGCTTCCAAGTGGTCAAGGCCAAGATTCCCCTCGCAGAACTGCATAACTACAGCAGCACCCTGCGCTCTTTGACCCAAGGGCGCGCCTCGTATACGCGCAAATTCTCGCACTACGATCCGATGCCCAAAGAGGTCGAGGCCAAGGTCATCGCAGAAGCCCAGGCGGAAAAAGCCGCCGCGCATTAAGCGGACGGTCGCAACCAACACGCCCTCCCGCTGGTTCGCAGGGGAGGGCTTTTTATTGCAAAGGAGAGCGTATGAACAAGCTGTGGGCGCCGTGGCGCATGGAATATATCCTGCAGGAAAAACCGGAGGGGTGCATCTTTTGCGATAAACCCCTCGAAGCGCGCGACCGCGAGAACCTGATCTTGCATCGCGGTGCCTCCTGCTTCGTCATCATGAACTTTTATCCCTACAACAACGGCCATCTCATGGTCGTCCCCTACCGTCATACCGCCGATCTGGCCGGACTGACCGAATCAGAACGGCTCGAGATGATGACCCTGCTCGGCCGCTGTACCGAGGTCCTGGGGGCGCAGATGCATCCTCAGGGCTTTAATATCGGGATGAATTTGGGCCAGGTTGCGGGGGCGGGGATCGATGAGCACCTCCATTTTCATATCGTCCCGCGCTGGAATGGCGACACCAATTTCATGCCGGTCACCGGCCACACCAAGGTGCTCTCGCAGGGATTGCAGGAGTCCTGGGAAGCCCTGCGCGGCCTGTTTTAGGAGCGCTCCTCCCGCTTGACCTCGTCCCAGATCCGGTCCATTTCCGTCAGGCTCGAATCCTCGATGCGCCGCCCCTGGCGGTGCAACTCCTCCTCCACGGCGTGAAATCGCCGGGAAAATTTCTCGATGGTGCCGCGCAAGGCATCCTCAGGATTGACCTTGAGGAATCGGGAGACATTGACGATGGAGAAGAGCAAATCCCCGAGTTCGTCGCTGATTCGCCCGGCGCTGGCAGTGCCGACCGCCTCCTCGAGTTCACCTACCTCCTCGCGGATCTTGTCCCAGACCGGCCCCGCGTCCGGCCAGTCAAAACCCACCGCCGCCGCCTTGTTCTGGATGCGATAGGCGCGGATCAATGCCGGCAGTTCTTTGGGCACTCCATCGATGGCCGACTTCTTGCCCTCCGTGGCCAGCTTGGATTGTTCCCAGGCCACGGTCTGCTCCGCCGCGGTCTTGATGACAGCGTCGCCAAAAATGTGGGGATGACGACGCTCGAGCTTGTTATTGATATGCTCGAGCACGTCTTCAATGGTGAAGAGACCCGCTTCGGCAGCCATCTGCGCGTGAAAGACCACCTGCAGCAACACATCCCCGAGTTCGCCCGCCAGTTCCTCATAGCGTCCCTCATCAATGGTCTCGATGACCTCGTAGGCCTCCTCGAGCAGATGCTGGCGCAGCGAGGCGTGCGTCTGTTCGCGATCCCAGGGGCAGCCCTGCTCGCTGCGCAGCAGGGCCATGATCTCCACCAGCCGTGAAAAGCGGCGATTATCCCCGCTGGTCGTTTCCGTGTCTCTCGCCATTGCATTCCTTTCCGGGTGAGCGTTTTCAAACAGAGGAAAATATAGTTATTTTTCGCCTGTCCTGCAATCATTCTCCCACTAAGGGCTTGAAAAACTGCCATTATTTTAGTAGTTTCATGGGATTTATTCCATCAGCAGAAGGGAGAGCGATGACCTTTCGTGAGCAATTGCAGCAGCCCCGGGTGCTCCTGTTCGACGGTGCCATGGGCACGCAGATCCAGGGGATGCCAATCCGTGACGCGGAATGGGCTGGCAAAACAGGCTGCAACGAGATTCTCAATCTCACGGCCCCGGAGCGGATCGCCGCCATCCATGCGGCTTATTTCGCAGCGGGATCCGATGTGGTCGAAACCAACACCTTTGGCGCCAACCGTATCGTCCTGGCGGAATACGGCCTGGAGGAAGAGACCCGCGCCATCAACCGCGCTGCCGCTGAAATCGCGCGGCGGGCGGCCGCCGCAGCGGGGGGCCCGCTGCGTTATGTGGCCGGCTCGATCGGGCCGGGGACCAAACTCATCTCCCTCGGCCAGATCCGTTTCAGCGAACTGCACGCCAGCTATCTGGAACAGGCCCTTGGGCTGATCGAGGGCGGGGCCGATCTGCTGCTGATCGAAACCTGCCAGGATCTGCTGCAGATCAAGACGGCGCTGCTCGCCTGCCGCGATGCGATGCAAGCGCTCGGCTGTGACCTTCCCCTGGCGGTCTCGGTGACGGTCGAGACCACCGGTACCCTGCTGGTCGGTTCTGAGATCAGTGCCGTCCTCGCTGCCCTGGCCCCCTATGGGATTGACATTCTCGGTTTGAATTGCGCCACGGGGCCCGAAGCGATGCGGCCGTACATCCAGCAGATCGCCGCAGAATTCCCCGGCGCCGTGCTCTGCCAGCCCAACGCCGGACTGCCGGAGAATGTGAATGGCGAGATGGTCTATGCCCTGGGTGAGGAGGAATTCGTCCGTCATCTGGCGGCGATGGTGCGCCAGGAGGGTGTGCAACTGGCCGGCGGCTGCTGCGGCACCACCCCAACCTACATACGCCGCCTCGCTGCAGAGCTCGCCGGCGTCGTGCCCCATCCCCGCCAGCCGCAGCCAGCCGCCGCGATCTCATCCCTCTTCACCAGCGTCACCCTGCGGCAGGAACCCGCCCCTTTCTTCGTCGGCGAACGCGCCAACACCAACGGCAGCAAGCTCTTTCGCGATTACCTACTGGCGAACGACTGGGACGGCGTGGTCGCGATCGGCATAGAGCAGCAACAGACCGGCGCGCACGGCGTCGACCTTTGCGTCGCCTATACCGGTCGCGACGAGATGGCGGATATGCGCGAGGCCGTCAGCCGCTTTGCGGCCCGGGTGCAGCTGCCGCTCTTCATCGACTCCACCGACGTCCGCGTCCTCGAAGAGGCCTTGCAGCGCTATGGCGGCCGTGCGGTCATCAATTCCATCAACCTCGAGGAAGGTGAAGCACGAGCCGATAAAATCTGCGGTCTTGCCAGGCGCTACGGCGCCGCGCTCATCGCCCTGACCATCGACGAACAGGGCATGGCCCTTGAAGTCGAACGCAAGCTAGCCGTGGCCCGTCGTCTCTATGACATCGCCGTCGGCCGTCACGGCCTGCGACCCCAGGATCTGATCTTTGACACCCTCACTTTCACTCTCGGCAGCGGCGATGCCTCCCTCAAAACCGCCGGCATCGCCACCCTTGAGGGCATCCGCCGCGTCAAGGCAGAACTGCCCGGTGTCTTCACCCTGCTCGGGGTCAGCAACATATCTTTCGGCCTCGCCCCCCATGCCCGCGAAATCCTCAACTCGGTCTTCCTCGCCGAAGCGGTCGAGGCGGGACTCGATCTGGCCATCGTCAACGTCAAAAAGATCCTCCCGTTGTACCAGATCGATCCGGAGGATCTCGAACACTGCCGTGATCTCATATACAACCGTGGCGAGAATCCGCTCTTCGATTTCATCAATCATTTCGATAAAAAATCAGGCAAGCAGGCAGAGGCGGCCGGCGACGAGAGCCAGCTCCCCATCGCGGAACGCATCCGCCGACGCATCATCGCCGGCAACCGCTCCGGCCTCGAACCAATGCTCCTGGAGGCCATGCAGAGTGCCACTGCAGTGGAGATCATCAACACCCTGCTCATCCCAGCGATGCGCGAGGTCGGCGACCTCTTCGGCAGCGGCCGCATGCAGCTCCCCTTCGTCCTGCAGTCAGCTGAGGTGATGAAATTCGCCGTCGACAAGCTCCAGCCCTTTATGGACCGGAGCGAGGTGCCGTCGCAGAACAGCATCGTCCTGGCCACCGTACGCGGCGATGTCCACGACATCGGCAAGAATCTCGTCGACATCATCCTCACCAACAACGGTTATAAGGTGTACAACCTCGGCATCAAATGCGAAATCGAGACCATGATCCATAAAGCCCGCGAAGTAAGCGCCGACGCCCTTGGCATGAGCGGCCTGCTGGTCAAATCGACGGTGGTGATGAGGGAGAATCTCGAGGAGTTGCAGCGCCGCGGCTTGCGGCTGCCCGTCCTACTTGGCGGCGCCGCCCTCACCCGCAGCTATGTCGAGGGAGTCTGCGCCCCGGTTTATGACGCCCCGGTGGTCTACTGCGCCGACGCTTTCGAGGGTTTGGCAGCCATGGGCAGGCTGCGTGAGGGCACCCTCGCCCTGTCCGCAGCCGTGGCGCCACGTCCTGCCGCTGCACCGGCGCCCCCGGCTCCAGCCCGGGAATTCGCCCCCATCCGCCGCGACATCGATATCCCGGTTCCGCCCTTCTGGGGCGACCGGATCGTCGAGGAGATCGATCTCGACACCGTCTTCGGATATCTGACCGAGTCGGTCCTCTTCCGTGGCCGCTGGGGCTACCGCCGTGGCAAGCTGACAGCGGCCGAATATCAGACCCTGCTGGAGGAGCACGTTCTGCCCGAATTCAGGGCGCTCAAGAAGCGCTGCAAGCAGGAAAAGCTCCTAGTGCCACGGGTGGTCTACGGCTATTATCCCTGCAACAGCGAGGGGGACGAGGTGATCCTCCTCCATCCCGAAGACGGAACGGAATGGGTGCGCTTTGCCTTTCCGCGTGAGCGCCAGGCCCCGTTCCGTTGCATCGCCGACTATTTTCTGCCACGCTCTTCCGGCCGCCGGGACCTCATTGCGCTGCAGGTGGCGACCGTCGGAGATCGCGCCAGCACAGAAACCAAACGGCTCTATCAGGAGAACATCTATAAAGACTATCTGCTGCTGCATGGACTGAGCGTGGAAAGCGCCGAGGCCCTCGCCGAATACTGGCACCGCCGGGTGCGCGAAGAGCTGGGGATAACAATGGAGGACGGCAGCAGTGTGGAAGAGTTGGTTGTGCAAAAATATCGCGGTTCGCGCTACTCCTTTGGGTACCCAGCCTGTCCCGACCTTGCAGAGAATCGCAAGCTTTTCGCGATCCTGCGGCCCGAACGCATTGGCGTGACCCTGACCGAAGGGGACCAGATGGAACCGGAGCAATCCACCTCGGCGTTCATCGTGCACCATCCGCAGGCCAAATACTTCAATATCCAGTGAGAGGGGAGGCTTTGATCCGGTCGTGACACCCGGATCGAGGACAAGAAATCAGAAAAAGGAACAGGAGCAGCAGAAGGAGGAACAGGTGATGGAGCAGTACATTTGCACGAATTGCGGTTTCGTTTACGATCCCGCGGAAGGGGATCCCGAACGGGGCATTCCGCCGGGAACGCCCTTTGATGAGCTGCCGGAGGAGTGGATTTGTCCGGTCTGCTATGCGAGCCGCGACCGTTTCGATCCATTATGAGGGCAAAATTATCAGGGCAAAAAAAATGCCGAGCCGTCCATGGCGTTGGGATTAGGGGGGTTACCAACAACCGAGGGGACGCCCGGCATTAAACCAGACAGAAAGGTTTCTTTTAACAACATAATATACAACGTGGCTGCGAAACAAACAATAGGGAAAATCATGTATTATCGTGTAAGGATTCTCCCCTTTCCTGCTGCTGTGCGGGAGTGGTACCGCGTTACATTATTAATATAAAGCCTTTTTTATTCAATTGCAACAAATTAGAGCTCGATCAGCCCGTTTTTAATCGCGTACCGAACCAGATCGGGGACGGACCGCAAACCGAGCTTGTCCATAATGCGGGCGCGGTGGGTCTCGATCGTTTTAGGACTGATATGCAGCATTTCCGCGGCCTCCTTGTTGGAGTGACCTTCAGCGATTAGTTTGAGCACCATTCGCTCCCGGTCGGAGAGTTCCGATTCCGCTGACATCGCCTGGGGAGGATATTGGCTATCCTGCACCCACTTGCGCACCACATGCCGCGCTATTGCGGGGCTGAGGTAGAGTTCGCCATCCACGACGTGATGGAGAGCCGAGATCAGCTCGGATGCGGCTGATTTTTTGAGAATGTAGCCGTCGGCGCCGCTCCTGAGCGCTTCGAGGATATACTCTTCCCGGTCGTGCATGCTCAGTACCAGGATCCGGATCTGTGGAACCAGGCGCTTGATTTCAGAAATGGCCTCGGTGCCGCGCATGTTCGGCATCTGAACATCGAGCAACAGCACATCCGGCTGGAGTTCAGCCGCCATAGCTATCGCTTTCAGGCCGTCTTCAGCCTCGCCGATCACCTCGAACCCAGGCTCAGAGGAGAGCACCATGCGCAGTCCATCCCGCAGCAGGGCATGATCATCCGCGAGCAGGATCCGGTTGTGTTTCATGCTTTCTCCCCCAATTCAGCGGGCAGCAGGGCGGTGATCGTCGTACCCCCGCCGTTTGAACTTTCCACCTCGAACTCACCACCCAGCAGTTTAATTCTCTCCTTCATGGTCATTAATCCATAATGTCCGCTGCGTTCGAGCCGACGCATCTGTTGCATCTCGAATCCCCGTCCATCGTCCTGGATCTGCAGGACGATATTATGCTTGACCCGCCGCAGGCGGATCCGTATCCGCCTGGCCTGGGCGTGCTTGAGCACATTAGTGAGCGCCTCCTGCGTAACCCGGAAAAGAGCGGTCTCCGCATCCCGGCTGAGTAAAGAATGGAGCGTCTCTGTCTCGAATTCGATGGGAATGCCCCATTTCTCCTGAAATTCAGAAAACAAATCGCGCAGGGCGGCCTCGAGCCCGAAATCGTCCAGCAGCGGCGGCCTCAAGTCGTAGCAGAGGTTTTGTGCCAGCTCGATCGACTCCTCAATCGTCTGGAGGGCGTCCGTAAGGGCCCTGGAGGCATCACCCCTGGTGCCCAGGGACTGGCTGGCAGCAGCTATTTCAAGCTGGAGCGCAGTCATATGCTGACCGAGGGCGTCGTGAATCTCACGCGCAATACGGCGGCGCTCCTCCTCCTGTACCTGCACCAGCCGCATGGAGACGCGGCGCAAGCTTTCCAGAGTCGTCACCTGCTCGGTTACATCCAGGTTCATCCCGACCAAACCAATCAGCTGGCCGTCTTTGGTCAAAACCGGGCTAAGCGTTGCCGAATAATGAACCACACCGCTCGCCCGTTTCAGCGAGAACGAGGCCTGCACCGTCACCTGGGTGGCAAGAACCCGCCGGACCAATTGCTTGAAATTACGCGCGGCCGTGCGCTCCTTGATCGCTTCCTTCACGGTACAGCCCAGGACCGGTCCCCAGGCCTCCTGAAAGGCCGCATTGATCTCACGGAAACGCCCCTCCGGATCCATGCCGTACACCTCATAGCGGATACTGTCAAACAGGGTGCGGTATCGTGCCTCGCTGATCCGCAGCGCTTCGGCCACCAATTTCTGCTCGGTGACGTCGCGCACGAATCCCTCCACCCCGATGACAATGCCGTCCTTGATCACCCGGCGGGCATTAAAACTGAGCCAGCGGATCTCGCCGCTGAAGAGAGTGACGTTGATCTCCTCGTTGGCGATGTTCTGCCCCCCCTTGACCTTGGCAAATAATTTGGCCAGTTTCGAATGGACTTCAGGCGTTGCCCGACTGAAGAGATGGAGGTCCACCATCTCCTCCGGCTTGATCTGGAGGATCCTGGCAAAGGCCTCATTCCATGCCGTAATGGCACCGTCCTTGTCGAGAAAATAATAGCCGTCCACCGAGCGCTCGATGGTCTCACGGAAGCGCTGCTCCGATTCTGCAAGGCGTTGCGAATTCAGTTTGTACTCAGTGATATCACGGGCTACACCAAGGACCTGTAAGACCTGGCCCTCCTTGTCGAAGATGGGCGCCAGCCAGGTACCCAGCCAGAGTGTCCGTCCCCAAAAGGGGGTTTTGGACTCGAAATAAATCGGCTTGCCACTCCTGAAAACCTCGTGCAGTTTTATCAGCTGGCTTTTATTGGCGTCACCCCCGAAAAAACGGGTGCTGACTCTGTCGACAAGCTCGTCGGGCTCGACATTGAAATGGTTCGCGGCGTAGCGGTTAGCGTAGACGATGCGGTCCTCCGCATCGATGATGAAGATCATGTCATTGGCGGCCTCCGCCAGGGTGCGATAGCGCTCTTCGCTCTTACGCAGCGCCTCTTCCATGGACTGGCGTTCGGTGATGTCGCGGACGATACCGATGACCGCTTTGATCTCTCCCCTCAGGTCGCGGATCATCGAGGCGCTGATCTCCGCCGTGAAGAGCGTGCCATCCCGCCGCACCATCTGGCCGTGAAGGTTCCGCATGGAGTCGCCAACCTCGAGTTGCTGCAGCCGGGCCGTCAATTCGGCCAAGAATTCAGGCGTCATCAGCTGGCGAGCGCACGGTTTGGCCGCCAGAAACGCGGCGCTGGTTTCGTACCCGAAAAGGTGCGCATAACGGTCATTGGCGATCTGGTAATTTCCTGCGGCATCGGTCAAGGCCACGGCTTCCGGCGAGGTATCGATGATCTGGCGATAACGGAGTTCGCTTTCACGCGCCATTTCTTCAGCTTTGCGGCGTTCCTCGTTCTCGCGCTCCAGGTTTTTCAGCAGCCCGGCATGGTCAATCGCCACAGCAATCTGGTTGCCGATACTGGTCAGGGCTTCCATCGATAACAGCCGCAGGGGCTTGCGGTCGCGCATACCCAGATTCAGCGATCCCAGGGGCAGATCCTTGCTGTAGAGCGGGATGGTGATAAAACTGGAAATGCCCAGGCTGTAAAGCGGCGGAAAGCTTTCCACCGCTTGAACGTCGGGGACATAGATGACCCGGCGCTCGCGGATGGCCCGCCAAGTCTGGGTGGAGACTTCCGGGGTGGGGACCAGCACCTCCGCCTCGCTCGGGCTCAGACCGCGATACCGGCTGGTGACAAGCTTGAGGGTAGTTCCCGGGACATATAAATAGATCACACCCAGATCAGCCTGCACGGCATGGATGACACTTTCGAGGGCGGATTCCAGGATGGTTTCCAGGTCGAGCGAGGCATTGGTGAGCGAGACGATCCGGTTGATCGTCTCCAGCTCTTCCGCCTTGCGCCGCAGCTGCTCCTGCATCTGCTGCCAGTCTGCGAAATCGGGCGCCTCGGTAAGCGCCGGGCTCGCTGGTTCGGCAGGGCAGGCGCCCCCCCTGCGTTTCGCTGCTTTTCCCTCGATTTTCTCTGGCTTGCTGCCGGGCACGATGGCTACCCACCCTTCGGATGAAATTCCTGGTCTGTGGTCCGGGTCTATCCGGACGGTTCAAGAGAATTTCATCATAACGGGGGACAAATGCAAGAAAATTTATGCCCCTCAACGCAGCAGCATCATAGAGCGGCGATCGGCCTTATTGCCGCATCTCAGGAGGCTATAATAGACGCCGCTAGCGGCCGGAATCCCCGTCTCATCGCAGCCATCCCAGCGCACCGCATAGGAGCCGGCTTGCTGCGGGCCCGTCGCCAGCCGCCGCACAAGCTGGCCGCGGCTGTTGTAGATCCCCAGGAAGACCTCGCCGCCTTCCGCCAGGTGGTAGGTGATCGTCGTCGCTGGATTGAAGGGATTAGGACAATTTGGTCCGAGCGAAAAGGCCTGGGGCTGAGTCCAGGTCACCTCCCGCGCCGGATGATAGAACGCTGTGCCGTCGAAATCGAGCTGCCTGAGCCGGTAGCCATAGGTTCCCGCGGTGCGGATGGGATCAAGAAAATGGTAGCTCTGCCGGCTGCTGCTGTTGCCGTGCCCCTCGCGGAATCCAATCTTTTCCCAGGAGCTCGCGGTTTCGGCCTCTCCCTTGCGGCGTTCGATCTCAAAGCCGAAGTTTTCGGTCTCAGTGGCCGTAGTCCATTCCAGCACAATCCCATCTGTCTCCGCAGACGCGGAAAAGGAAAGCAGCTCGACCGGCAAATCGGCCGGCTGCAGGGTGGTAAAACGCCACGCCGGCGACCATCCGCCCGCGCCGCGAGAGCTCGAAGCGCGCAGACGCCAATAATAGGTGGTAGCAGCCTCCAGGCCGTTGACCGGCCAGAAGAGCAGCGTCAGGCCCGGTGTGTCGACGAGCGGTTGGCTGAATGTGGAATCCGCGGCGAGCTGGAGGTGATAGGAGAGCGCTCCCGGAGCGGCCTGCCAGGAAAAAACCACCGAACGCGGGATGTCCCGGGCGCGATTGGCGGGATTCAGCGGCGTGGGTGCTTCGGGGAGCTGCATGGCGAGGGAGAATGAGATTGTCTCCCCGGCCGCGCCGACCCCGAACAGATCGAGATGACCGGGCGCGCCATCGGCGAGGAAAGGCGCCGGATTGGTGTCATCGTTGATGGCAGTCCGCCCGGATTCCACACTCAAGGAAGCACTCCACAAACTGCCGTTCGCGATGGGTGTGCCGTTGGGCCGGTAAATATAGACCTCATCCGGCAGGGCGCCGTCGCCCTCATGGCCGGGATCACGCTGGTCGATGCGATAGAGCAGCAAACCCGCATCGGGCAGCGCCGACTCGAACAAGCTGCCGGCCCGGCGCCGGTACTCAACCACGTAAAACTGCCCGCCATCGGGAACCGCTGGGGAGGGAATGCGGAACGCATTGCTCGTGGCATTGGTCAGGGGATTCAGGGTGTAGGTGCCGTTGCCGGAGATCTCCGGCAAGGCGCCAATCCAGTGTCCGTATTTGTATTTGCACCAGGCGCCCGGATGCTGCGGCGGATCGGTAGGACTGGCCATGACGTCCCAAACCCCGACAGGATTGAGGCCGTCATAGGAATAATGGTAGAGATCGGGAAAGCCGATATTGTGGAGCATTTCATGTACCAGGGTTTGGGTACTGCCGTTGCTGACGAAACTCTGGGTCTGCAGATTATAGGAGTAGGCCCGCTTGCCGTTGATGGTCACCGCGTACTGATAGAGAGCCCAGGCATGCGGCCAGAGCAGAGTGTTCCAGGCCGACGGTGTACCCTGGAGGATGATCACAATATTATCGATCAAGCCGTCTCCATCTGCATCCAGATTGAGGCTGGAGGGAACCTGGCTCTTGACCGCCTCGAGGGCATCGCGAATCAGGGTTTGTTCGCGGCGGGTACGCTCGGCCTCGTCGGCATAGCCCAGGGGATTGTCGCTCCGGGGCTTGAAATAGCCGCGTTGGTGGGCATCCTGCCACGAGAGGATAGTCTCCCCGGGCAGCGGAAGGAAATGGGATCGCACGGTCAACTGGTGGTAAGAGACCTCACGGAAATAATTGACGACAGAGTTGACACCCACGCCGCTGCTGTTGAAGGAGGTCTCGTAGATTGCAGCGGCGTCGCCGAATTCGGGGTCATCACTGCAACGGATGAAGACGACCAGGTTCTCTAGCACGCCCGATTTGGGCGCGGTCTGAGCTGCGATCCGGGACACCAGGGCCGGCGCCTGCCAATACTTCTGCCTCGCCAGTTCCAGTTTTTCAGCGGCCAGCGGGATGCCGGGCATCAATCCCGCCTCGGCCGGATCAGTGGAACCGGCGTGCAAGGTTGTCGGCAGCAGGGCCACACCGGAACGACGGGCGTAGACATACCATCCGCCGCTCTCCTTGAGAAGGGGGTAGCCCGCCGCGTCGTGCAGCCAGTTGCAGAATTCATCCCCGGTCATGTATGCCATGAACACCCGGCCGTCCGGCTGCTGCAGGTCTATTGGCACCTTTTCCAGCCAGGCCGCCTCCAGGCCGGCCGGCGCTATCACCAGCCAAATGGCGCATGCGGCCGCCCACCCTCCTCTCCATCCCATCTCGCCTCACCACCCTCTCCGCCATCCGGACCGCTTCCCGGCGGCCGCTGCCACCTGTTCCATGGCCTTGTCCCGTCGCAGGGGACATCGCTGCGGTCTTGATGTCCCCTGCGCGGGCCAGACGGAAACTGCAGCGGCTTGGGCTTCCCTCAATTATCATATTGTTTTTATGTTGGATAGAATTGCCGGCTGCTGGCTGCGTGTGTTCCGTCTCAACCTTCTCCTGCAACGGGCATGCCAAAAACAGGGCTGCAAGGGCGCAGGGCCGGTCAAGGTACCAGCAGGACCTTGCCCAGGGCCTGGCGGGAGGCAAGATACGCCTGGGCCGCTGCCGCCTCGGTCAGCAGGAAACGCCGGGCAATCGCCACCTGCAGACACCCCTCCTGCAGCCAGGTGAAGAGATCGCCGCAGCGCCGCTGCACCTCAGCGGCGGAGGTGGCGTAATGGGCCAGGACTGGCCGGGTGAGATAGAGCGAGCCGCCGGTGGCAAGACGGGCGGGATCGAAGGGCGGCACCGGACCACTCGCTTGCCCGAAGAGCACCAGCATGCCACGCTCCCTGAGGGCGACCAGGCTTCCCGCAAAGGTGGCCCGGCCCACCGAATCGAAGACCACATCGACACCGCGGCCGCCGCTCCACGCCCGGGCGCGCTGCGGCCATTCGGGATCGCTCGAGAACACCACCTCCTCGGCGCCGCAACGGCGGGCGATCTCCGCTTTTTCCGCCGTCGAAACCACCGCCACTACGCGGGCACCGCGCAGCCGGGCGATCTGCACCAGCAGCTGGCCGGTCCCCCCCGCAGCGGCATGGATCAGCGCCTGCGCGCCGGGCTGGAGCGGGAAGGTATCAACGGCGAGATAGTGGGCGGTCATCCCCTGAAGCAGCATCGCCGCGGCGAGGCCGGCGTCCATCCCCTCCGGGAGGCGTACCAGCTTCCAGGTCGGGATCACCGCATATTCGGCATAACCGCCGGCATGCATCGCCCAGGCTACCCGATCACCGGGCCGCAGCGCAGTCACACCCTCCCCCACTGCATCCACCTCCCCCGCGCCCTCCTGGCCGGGGGTGTAGGGCAGCGGCACCGTGTAAAGGCCGGTGCGGTGATAAATATCGATGAAATTGACGCCGCTCGCCTCCAGCTTGACCCGGACCTCACCCGCGCCGGGTTGCGGCAGGGCGACCTCTTCCGGCTGCAGCACATCCGCACCGCCGGTCTGGTGCATGCGTATCGCTATCATGGGATCTCCTTTTATATGTCGAGCGTAAAAATTGTCTGGCTTTTATCCTAAAATAATGGTAAATTTGGTCTTGTGCAATAGTTTCCGGAACCGGTCAGGGACCGCATCACGAGGATTTCATCGGCATGGTCGCAGCCAAGCAATTGATCCAATCCATCAACCGGAGGCACCTTTTCCGGGATTATCTGGCCATCCTCCTGGGGGCTTTTATCATGGCCTCCGGCATCGCCATCTTTCTGGTGGACGCCAAGGTGGTCCCCGGCGGTGTCAGCGGACTTGCCATGGCTTTCCACTATCTCAGTGGCGACCGGTTTCCGGTCGGCATGATGATGTGGATCATGAATATCCCGCTCTACATCTGGGGTGTCCGGGAACTGGGCAAGCAATTTGGCGCCCGCACCTTCGTCGGCTTCACCGCCAACTCCTTTTTCATCGACCTGCTGCGCGGAGAGGCTCCGGGCTTAGACTTCATCCACCTGCACGACCATCCGGCCATCATCAACCTGCGCCAGCACGATTTCCTCTTTCTCATTCTCATCGGCAGCGTCTTGCTGGGGGTCGGCCTCGGCATCATCTTCAAATTCCGCGGTAGCACCGCCGGCTCGGATGTGCTTGCGGCCGTCGGACAAAAGCGCTGGGGACTCAAACCCGGCATGGTCTTCATGGGCGTCGATTCACTGGTCATCAGCTTCGCCGGCTTTGTCATCCAGTACCGCCACCTCAGTTCCGAACGCCCGGCCCTGGTGCTGACCCTGTACGCCTTCTTCCTGCTCTTCGTCTCCAGCCATCTGGTGGATGTGATCATCGATGGATTTGATTATGCCCGTTCGGTGATGATCATCTCCGGCAAGCCCGAGGAGATCTCCCTGCACATCGTCCAGGACATGGGACGGGGGGCGACCGCCATCGCCGCCCAGGGCGTCTATACCAACGAGCCCCGCAAGGTGCTCTATACCGTGGTCAGCCGTAAGGAGATCGCCACCCTTATTGAGGTGGTCAAGTCGATCGATCCCCAGGCCTTCATCATCATCAACAACGTTCACGAGGTGCTCGGCGAGGGCTTTCGCGGCCGGATCTAGCCTGGGGTCTGGCGGTTCACCCTGCCGCCCGCGCTCCTGATCGCCACAACGCCGGATGAAAACCATACGAGGGTGCGGTCATGCGTGTGCTTGTCGTCAATCCCCCCTTCCTTCCCCGCTACTGCCGCAGCCACCGGGTTCCGGCGGTCGAGAAATCCGGCAACCTCTTTTATCCGCACTGGCTCGCCCTGGCCGCTGCGGTGCTCGATGCGCACAACCATCTCATCCAGCTTCATGACTGCCCGGCCGATGGCATCGGTCTGGATCAACTCCTCCAGCTGACCGTCCAGTTCGATCCCGGTCTGATTCTTCTGGAGACCTCGACCCCGAGCTGGTACGCCGACTGCGAGACCGCCCAGGCCCTGAAGGAGCAGCTCCGCCACACCCGTATCTGTATGACCGGCCACCACGCCACCGCCTTCTGGCATGAAACCCTGGAGCGCGCCCCGGCGATCGACTATATCGCTCTCGGTGAATACGAAGAGAGCGTTACCGAACTGGCCGATGCGCTCGAAGCGGGCGCGGATGACCGGAACATCCCCGGTGTGGCGACCCGAAGCCACCTACACCATGGCCACCCGGTGGAGCGGCCGCTCAACGAGGAACTAGACAAGCTGCCTTTTGTTTCACCTATCTACAAACGCTTTCTGCATCCCACCCATTACACCTTCAACCTCTCGCGCCACCCCTTCGTCCAGATCATGGCGGGACGCGGCTGCTCCTCAACCTGCTTTTTTTGCCCTTTTCCGCAGATCTCGCATGGCCACACCTACCGCCACCGCACGGCGGAAAATATTGTCCGGGAGATGCTCTGGATTCAGGAGAATATGCCGGAAGTGCGCCAGATCAATTTCGAGGACGAAAACTTCGGCGAAGACAAGGCCTTCGCCCGCCGGCTGGGGGAAGTCGCGCAGGTCCGCGGGATCACCTTGCCGATCTTCGCCAATATCAGCGCCCAGCTCGACAGCGCCACCCTCGACGCGCTCAAGGCTGCCGGCCTCCACAACTGCGCCGTCGGTTTTGATACCCGTCGTTATTCATTCCTGGAAAAAATGCAAAAACATCAAAGTGACAAGAGCATCGCCACCTTCATGCAGGCCGCCAGCCGCCATGATATCCTGGTCCACGGGTGTTTCCTGGTCGGTTTTCCGGGAGAAACCCGGCGCAGCATGGAGGAACTCTATCAGTGGGCCCGCCGCATCAAACCCGACAGCGCTCAATTTTATCCGATCATGCCCTATCCCGGGACCGGTGCCTGGCGCTACTACCAGCATCACGGCTATCTGGCCACCCTCAACTTCCGCGATTGGCTCACCCACGCGGGATGGTCCCGCTGTGTCCTCAACCTGCCGAGCTTGACCCCTAAAATGATCGACCGGTTCTGCGACCGTGCCACGATCCGTTTCCACCTCCACCCCCTCTATCTGGCCCGCAAGTTGCGTCAAGCGATCACCCGTCCGGCCGAGGGCTTCCGCTCCCTCCGCGCGGGCTGGCAGCTCCTCCAGTATTTCCGCATCAAGCGTCTGCATCCCCAGCCCCCCCTCAAGGTGCACCCCCTTCCCTTTTCCGATACCTGGCGGATCACGCCGGAGATCCCTGCCGGCCGCATGCAGGTGATGGCGCAGGCGTCATCACATTCGGGTGCGGCGGATGCCCGCCAGCCCGATCAGGAGTGACAGCGCCAGGCCCGGGTACATTGGCTCGATGCCCCACCAATACCCGCTGGGGTGAAGAACGCCCCAAAGCAGCCACGTCAGCGAGAGCAGCCAGCCGCCGAGCATGGCGGCAAAGGCATACCGGGGCTTGAGCACAAGGCCCGGCATGTAACCGGCCAGCACCGGCAGCAATAAACCCGGGATGCAGGTGGTACCCACCGCATACCAGATGCGCACGACCGAGGGCAGGGCCAGGGCCAGCAGGATTCCGTAGAGCGATGCGAGCAGCAGGCCAATCTGCGTCCAGCGTTTAACCAGCGCATCGATTGCAGCCGGGTGCGTCGCATCACGCCCACCCGGCTGCGTCCCAGCTTCACGGTCCCGCCGCCAGCGCGCAAGTCGCCCGGCGATGTCGTTGCCGATGGTCATACCCCCGATGAAGGCATAACTGCTCAGCGTCGACATGATGGTAGCCAGCAGCCCGATGAAAAAGAGTGCCTTGGCGACCGGTGGCAGCAGACGTTCCGCCAGCAGCGGATAGGAAAAGATCGGCGATTCCAGCCTGGGCAGAACGGCGCGCGCATAAAGGCCGGTGGTGGTGGTGAGGAAATCAAAGAGCATCCAGAAGAGAATGGAGACCAGAATGCCGCGCCGCGCGGTGGCGCTGTCCCGGGCGGCGTAGCAGCGTTGATGAAAGCCGGGATCGACCAGGGTCCATAGGGCGATGAAAAACCAGACCAGGATGAATTGAGGAGGGTTGCCGCCGGTCCAGGTGAGGTTGACCGGAGGAAGATTGTGCCGGAGAAAGGCCGGACCTCCATAGCTGTGGAGGGCGAAGCCGATGATGAGGAAAAAGCCGAGGAACATGAGGAGGAATTCGACGAGGTTGACCATGACGTTGGCGCGAAAGCCTCCCTTGATCAGATAGATTATGCTGGTCAGGGTCACCAGGAGGAGAGTCAGCGACAGGGGCAGGCCGAAGATGAGCTGTGCCAGCACGCCGAGCATCAGCAGATAGGGGGCCGGAGTGACCAGCAGGAAGACCAGCAGCGCTCCCAGCAACGCTGCGGGCTGGCCGTAATGGCAGGCCAGTTTGTCCGGAATCGTCAGCAAACCGGTTTCACGCACCCGTCCCGCCAGAAAAAGGGCAAAGATCAGAGCAAAGACGTAATAGGGCGCTCCGAAGATCACCCAGCTCGCGAGGCCGAACGAATAGGAGTACTCCCCGGTCCCGAGAATGCCGCCATACCAGGTGGAGACCAGGGTGGCCACGAAGACCGGCAGCGTCAAGGTCCGCCCTGCGAGGAGAAAGTCGGCCTCGCCCGGATTCTCGCTCCCGCTCGTCCCCCGCTGCCCGCCGCGGCTGCGATAACCCACCCAAATAATGGCCGAAAAGTACAATATAATCAAAAATATATCAATAAATGCAAAGTGGACCATGGTATTCCCGTCGGCGGCGGATCACAGCCGGTCGATGATAAAAAAGAGGAGTTTGCCATTGCGCAGACGGATCAGGACCGGGGAGGAAATCACTCGGTTGCTGATGCTCTCGCGCACACCCGGCTCGAGCGATGCATTGTTCAGGGGCCATTCCAGTCCCCGAGTCGTAATCCCCTCACATCGTCCCAGGGGCAGCAGGGAGACCGTGGTGCCAATCTCCAGGGGCAACGAGATCTCGCCGTCAACAATCCGGATCCGCGACCAGGCATCCAGAAAGGAAAGCTCCAGCCGGCCCTGATAGCGGGCGAGAATGCTCAGATTGGCCAGCTCGTGGTCGGGACGCCGCCCCGTGGCGCCGATGACGATCGCCCGGCCGATCCCCTGCTTTAGCACATAATCGATGGCCTTCTCGAGATCGGTACTTTCCTGGTCCCCAATGCGTACGATCCGGGCTTCGGGGAAGGCGGCCGCCGTTTCCGGACGCAGGGAATCCAGATCGCCGACGATGACATGGGGCCGGAGCCCGCGCATCCGGGCGCGGTTGGCCCCGCCGTCGGCGCATACGATCAGTGTGCCGGACGCGATGAGCGGCAAGATCCGCCGGCGCGGCGGCAGGGGGCCGTTGCCGATAATCAGGGCGCTCGTCCAGTTATGCATCGCGCAGCCTCAAGCTATGCCGCCTGATGCGTCGCAGCGGCAACCGGTTGTCAGGGCCTCGGGCTCTCGCGATCCGGCTTCCGAGGAAACGGGAAAAAGCGGCCGGTTGGGATTGGGTGGTCTGCTCTCCAACGCTCACAGCTCCAGATTCATCCCGGCGAAGAGCGACCGTGTCGCCCCGGGAAAGAATTCGTCACCCTCGCCCCCGGCCGCATAGAGGCGGTCGAAGAGGTTGGTCGCCGTCAGCTGCCAGGAGACCGACTGCAAACCGGGCACCCTCACTAGGGTACAGGTCACCTGGAGGTCCGCTAGGGTGCAGGCGGCCACCCGCCGGGCGGGATCGCGGAAATTGGTGGTATAAAAAGAGCCGACATGGCGGCCAATCAGGGCGATGTTCCAAGCCCCGCTGTGGTAGCTCACCCGGGCATTGGCCAGCAGATCGGGAAAGCCGGCGATGGGATTGCCATCCAGCCGCACCGCGCCCGCCCCGGTGTATTGGGTGTGACGAACCAGGGTATTGCGGCTCCAGGTGAGATTGCCGCTGACCTGCCACATCGGCCCGAGCCGCGTCCGCCCCACCAGCTCGAACCCCTGGTGCCGGGTGCGTCGCGCATTACCGGTGACCGGCTGGCCGAATCGGTCCAGCCGCCCGCTCTTGACGATCTCGTTGTGGAATTCCATCCGGTAGTAATTGGCCGTCAGCGCCAACCGACTGCCGGTATAGCCGCCGCCCGCCTCGAGATCGTACAGGGTCTCGTGGCGGACCAGGGGCGACGCGAAATCATAGCCGGCGCCACGCACAACGAACTGCGGCCGCACTGGCGCGCCCCAACTGGCCGGCGTACTCGCCTCGGCGGCATCGTAGAGATTCTTGAGCCGCGGCTCGCGGCTGGTCCGTGCAAGCGTGAGATAACCGCTCCAGCGCGGGCTGAAGCGGTAGTTCGCCCCGATCCGCGGATTGAAGAAGAGGTAGGGTACGGAAAAGTCGGTACCGATATACTTTTCATCATAGAGCCGGTAGGTGTGATGCACCAGGGTCGCCTCGCCCAGCAGCCGCAACTTGCCGGATGCCGAATAGACTTCATTGGCGTAGAGAGAGAACATCCGCTTGCCGCCGCGGTACTCGTAGTAACGGTAATCCGGAGTGACGCCCGGCGGCAGCGCTTCGCCCCATTTCAGCGTGCCGTAATGGAGGGAGCGGTGCAGGCGTGCTTCGCCGCCCAGGGTGAGCACACCGCGATCGTGGTTGATCTGCGCGCGCGGCATCCAGCCGTACTGGTCATTCGCCACCGTGGCGTGGATCAAGGTGTTCGGAATGTAGAGATTGTCGGGATCGCCTGTGACCGCAAAACCGTTTTCGGGCGTGATCCGGAAATAGCTGTAGGGGGCCCAGGAGCCGTCATAATCATAAAAACCCTCGCCGCGGATATAAAAGAGGGTATTGTGCAGCGTGGTCCGGCCGAGGCGCCACTCGTGGATCAGCTCGTAATGAGGCTGCGAGAAATTCTCGATCTCCTCTTTTCGGCGGATGGGATTGTCCCGGCGAGCGGTCCGGTTCGACAAAGCAGCCGCCGGGACGCCGTAATAGGCGAGATGATCGGAGACCGGGCCGCCGTAGGTATTGATCTGGGTGGTCATGTTCTTGTCGAAGCGCGCAGCGCCAAGGAAATAACTGCCCAGCTCGACCCAACTGTTATCGCGGTAGCCATCACTGCTGATCTTGCTGAGCCGCCCATAGATGGCGTACCGGTTGTCTGCCAGCCCGGAGCTGGCGGTGAGGCCGTATTTGCGGGTGTTGAAAGCGCCATAACCGCCGGTCAGGGTGATGCCGCAGCGGCGGCTGAAATTGGAGGTGATCAGATTGATCGCTCCTCCGATGGCCGGGGTGCTGCTGAACGAGCTGCCGGCGCCGCGTTGGACCTGGATATCCTCAAGGTTCGCCGCGAGATCGGGGAAATCCAGCCAATAGACCATGTGATCTTCGGGATCATTCTGGGGCACACCGTTAACCAGAACAGACACCCGGCGCTGGTCGAAGCCCCTCAGGGAGAGATAAGTGTAACCGATGCCGTTGCCGCTCTCCGAATAGAAGGTGCTGGAGGGCATCTCGGAGAGAAGGACGGGGAGATCCTGAACGGTATAGCGCCGCTGGATTTCCTGCTGCTTGAGGGTGGTGATGGAAGGCGACCATTCGCTTTCGCGGCTGCGAGATGCGGTAATAAGGATGCTCTGCAAGGGCAGAACGGTCGGCCGCAAGGGGATCGCTGGAGATGTCTCGGGCATTCTCTGCACCGAGAGATGGGCCGTCTCGTAACCCAGCAGCCGGACCGTGAGATCAGCGTAGGAACTGGAAAGGTGCTGCAGCTGAAAGCGTCCATCGTCCGCGCTGATGGCGCCCAGCAGGGTGCCGTCCACGGTGATCTGCGCCCCCGCGAGGGGCAGGCCGTTCTGCTGGTCGTAGACCTGACCGGAGAGCGACCAGGGCTGCGCCGCAGCCAGAGCGGCTGTCAGAAAGATCAAAAGGAGAGATTTCATGGCGTTGTGCCTCAAACAGGTGGTGCGCAGCTGCGGACCGGGTGACTGAGGCCAACAAAAAAAGCCGCCATCCTGCAAGGGTGGCGGCTCAAGCGTGCGAAAAGAATACTTCGTTTGCCTACGCTGGAATTACCCAGATCAGGTCATGGTCCACAGGGACGCAGGGTATGATCTCAGACTCGCAAAAAGGTGGCGAGACACCCCTAACGGTGACAACTGTAAAGAACACATTGGGATCCATTACAGCAATGAAAACAGCCGGGCCGGAAAATTTATTTCATCGGCCCTGGCGCCACAGCCGGATGAACTTGACTTCAAGCGGGGCCAACGCCAGGTCGCTGGCATCGGCGAGCGGCTCACCGAAGGGATTGCAGGCCTCCGCTTGCCAGCTGGTGCCGGGTTCCTGCCACTCGAGCCGCACCACCCGGCCCGAGAGCTCGCGCAAGTGAAGGAGGACCCCCTCCTTGGCCGGTTGGGCGGACACCAGCAGCACCGGCGCAGGCTTGAAGGGCCATAGCGAGACCGGCGGCGGTAACGCCGTGCGCAGTCCGGCAGCCTGGCCGGCTGCCGGCAACACCCTCGCCACCAGCGGCAGCCGCCGGCTCCAACCGAAGCGGGCCGCCGATTCATCGGAGGCCTCCGTCCCCGAGGTAAACTGATAGGACCAGCTGATCTCCCCTTCCTGAGCGGCGCGGAAATTGGTCGTCCAGTAGTTGTTCAGCACCCAGGAAAAGATCTGCTGCGAGAGCGGACGGGCGGCGCGCTGGTAGCGCCCGGTATTAATGCCGCCGAACTGCATCAGCGGGATGTCGTCGCTGACCAGGACGATCTGCGCCCGGCCGTTGTGCAACGCGGCGAAATTCTGCACCGTGTTCCAGTCGCTGGCCGTCCCCTCCAGCTGATTCTCCCCCGGTCGGACCACGCCGCCCTGGGCCTCGAACAGCAGACTCCCCTCCGGTAGGGCGAAGGGGAAAGCCACATAGACCGCCTCGGGATCGGTCACCGCCAGCTTGCGCGCCCGGAAGAGCAGCTCGATCTGCTTCATCTTTTTATAAAACCGCAGTTCGCAGCTCACCGGCGCCGTGCCGCCAAAGCCGTCGCACTCGCCGGTGATCCGGATGCTTTGCCAGATCGGCCCATCGGTGCCCGGCTCGATCCGGACGTTCTTGAGAGCGGTTCGCGTATGCGGCCCCAGCCGCAGTTCCTCCAGCGCCCGGCGGTCCTGCAACCGTTCATAGATCAGCGCGCCCAGATCCCACTCCCGCTGCGGATCGAGTAGCTCCAGGCCGAGTTCAAGGTCCAGCAGTGAGCGCAGCGTACCTTTCCGAGCATCGAGCTCTGCCCGGTAATAGCCATTTTCGATGATCCCCTCAGCTGGGACAAATTTTTCCGCCAGCGGCGCGGGCTGCTCTCCTGCCACGATCCGGTAGGTCCGGCAGCCCAGCGCGGGGATCTCCTCGGCCCACAGCGTCCAAGTGCAGCCCTCTGCGCGGCTGGCGAGCAGCTGCACCGCAGCCTCGCGGCCGCCGTCATCGAGAATGCGGAAAGCCTTGTCCCTGGGCAGGATCTGGTTGTCGACAAAAAGGGTGACCAGACCCGAGCGCGGCCAGTTGAGGGTGTTGTAGACCGCAATCAAGGGCGGGCCGGCGGGAGGAAGCAGGGCCTGCAGTTGCCCGAGGGCGGTTTCGCGCAGCAGACGGGCGCCCATCACCGCCTGCCAGACGTAAGAGGCCTTTTCCGACCACTGCACCTGGCTGTTCTCGGCCAGGGGATCGCTGATGCTCTCCGCTGCTCCGAAGGTGTGCTCGTTATAAAAATGGAGATTTTCCATCACCGCCTCGGCCTGGCGTTGCGCCGCCTCCGGCAGCGCCGCCCCCAGCAGTTGCGCCATAGCGAGCAGCCCCTTATTCACCACCATCCCCGCCTGGGTCGCGCGCCCGGCCGCGGTCTCGCGCATGGCGCAGCCATAGCCGTCGGTCCACCAGTCCGGCCAGGCAACACGCAGCACCGGCAGATCCGCGCCCTCCTCCCGCTCGATGGCAGTGAGAAATTCATGCACCGTGGCGTTGCGCAGATGCGGGTAGAGATACTTCTCGTTCCACTGGCGGATGATCTCTGCAGCGCCGGTCGAGGGCGGGGCATTGTCGGTGTAATAGCCGCTATATTGCAAACTCACCCGGTTCATACGGTAGCCGTCCGCCGCCAGCCGCTCGAGATAACGCGGCAGGCCGTCCTCGAGGCGTTCGAGACCGCCGCCGGTGAGGCCGATCATGTTGCCGGTCATATAGTGGTCGGCGCGGAAGGCGAGCACCCGCTTGCCG
Organism: bacterium; assembly: GCA_035419245.1. Taxonomy (NCBI): domain Bacteria; species bacterium. The sequence continues at coordinate 182,559 of DAOLSP010000006.1, forward strand.
GCGGGCGATTCCCACCAGAAGGCGGTGGGCACCGCAAAGGGTTTGAGGGCGCGCGCGTCGTTGATGCCCGAGGTGACATAGCGGATGCCCAGGTCGTGCAGATAGTCGACCAGACACCAGGCGAAGCCGTTGACGTCATCCTGCATCGCCGTCTCCACCGGCAGGCCGGCCTCCCGGAAACTCCGGACCGCCTCAAGCGAATGAAGCAGGGCGTTTTCGTCGGCCACCTCCGCCCAGTTGAGCAGCATCGCGGTCACCTCGATGCGCCCCTCCTGCACGCGCTGTTTCAGCCGGGCGATTTGGTTTGACGGGCGGCACTTGAGGTATTCACGCACCGCCCAGGCGGTCTCACACGTCCAGCGGAAGCGCGCCTCATCCGGCAGCGCATCCGTCTGATCGCAGTAGTCGAGGGCAAAGTCCAGGTAGCGGAGATGCTCGGCGAGGATGTCAGTCTGCGGCCGGGTGTAGCCGATGTCGGTGTGGGTGTGCTGGACGAAATAGATCTCCCAGGGTCGCACCGGTTTGAGGACGAAGCTTTGTGAGAGCACCTCGCCGCCGAGCTCGACCTGCAGGGTACGGGACGCCTCCTGGGCAACCGGGGGGTAGAGCAGGGTGAAGGTATTGCGCCCGAAATGGAGGCGATGGCGCTGTTCCGGTCCGCCCTCCGGCCGCAGGACCACCCTGCCGGAAGGGTGCAGAAAAATGACCTCGACGCGGACCGGCTGCACCGGATGGCCTTGATTGCGCAGCAGCAGGCTCGACGGCTGGATCAGCACCTCCTGCCGGACAGGCCCGGTGAAGGTCATATACCAGGCAGCGCTGGCGGCGGAGTCACCCACGACCGTCAAAGTCAGGGGAGCGCCGGCCGGACAGCACTTCGCGGGCAGGTCAAGCATCATCAGCCCGAATCGATCGTTATAGCGGTCGCGGCTCATGCCTTGAAAGGAGAGCACGATGCCCTCTCTCCCGCCCTTTTGCCAGCTTTCGGCATCCCGGCTGGTGAACTCCAGAACCGGCTCGCCGTTGAGATGGAGCCGGAAACGCTGCTCGCCGAGGTTGCAGCCGAGGCCGGCGAGCCAGACGAACCGCAGCCGGCCGCCAGCACGGACCGGCGGACAGGGATCGGTTTCCCAGGCGATCGCCGACCGGCCATCACTCGCGCGCGCGATCAGGGCGTGGTTAAGCCAGGGCAGCGGCGATTCATAGTCGATGGCGGTCCCGGAGAGGCTCTTCGCATAGCCGCTGAGCAGTCTTGCCGTTCGTTGACCGGTTGCGGGCATGGCCGGACCCTCCTTTGTCAGGGAGCATAAAGGCATTATACATAATACAATGAAATTTATGAATCTGCTCATGGCCTCCTCTTGGCCGGAAAGGTTGCATCGCAGGCTGTTCAAGTATACAAAGCCTTCGGTTCTTTTTCAACTTTTTTCTGCGCCCTCCGGAATCTGCCGGATCCAGCTTGCCCCCGGCAAAAGGGATGAAATAACCCCCCGGTGGACGCTGTTACTCATGCAAAAGGAGATTGTATGGAAAAAGAACATAAATTGAGCATCAAGGTGGCCGTGGTCGGAGCCGGGCAGGTGGGCGCGACCTTCGCTTATGCCTTGCTGATCCGCGGCCTCGCCTCCGAAATCGTCCTCATCGACGCCAACCGGGCGCTGGCCGAGGGCCAGGCCGAGGATATGAGCCACGGCCTCCCCTATGTGCGGCCGGCGCATATCTATGCCGGCGATTTCGCCGACTGCCGTGACGCCGATATCATCGTAATCACCGCGGGAGCGGCGCAAAAGCCCGGCGAAACCCGCCTCGAGCTGACCCGGCGCAACGTCGATATCTTCCGCCAGATCATCCCCGAGATCACGCGGCACACCACCTCCGCCATCCTGATCGTCGTCTCCAATCCGGTCGATGTCCTCACCTACGCGGCGGTCAAGCTCTCCGGTCTGCCGCCGCAGCGGGTGATCGGCTCCGGCACGACCCTAGACAGCGCCCGCTTCCGTTACCTGCTCAGCCAGCATTGCGGCGTCGATCCACGCAACGTCCACGCCATGATCATCGGCGAGCATGGCGACAGTGAAGTGCCGGTCTGGAGTCTCGCGAATATCTCCGGCCTGCGCATGGACGACTATTGCGCGCAGTGCGGCAAGGGTTGCCCGCAGCTGCGCAAGGACGAGATCTTTGAACAAGTGCGCACCGCGGCTTACCATCTCATCGAAAAAAAAGGCGCCACCTACCATGCCATCGGCCTGGCCACCCTCTATGTCATTGAAAGTATTGCGCGCGACCAGAACTCGGTCCTGACGGTCTCGAGCCTGCTGCAGGGGTACAAGGGGATCTCGGATGTCGCCATCAGCGTGCCCGCGATCCTCAACCGCGGCGGCATCCAGTCGCATATCGATCTGCCCCTCAACGAGAAGGAGGTGGCGGGATTACGCCATTCGGCCGAGGTCATCCGGCAGGCCATCCAAGCCGCCGGTCTCTAGCCGTCGCCCGATGCCGGCAAGGTCAGACGAGGGTGGAGAGAAAATAGGGCATCATCCGTCGCCACCACGGCCAGTCGTGGTTGACGTCATGGCCCCAAAGATCGATCCAGGCTGGCACCTGCTTCGCTGCCAGGATCTCCTGCAACCGCAGGGCGTCGGCGACCATCGGCTCTTCCCACTCGCCCTGGCCGACCCCGACGATGATCCGGCTGCGTCGATACTGCTCGAGGTGCCAGGGGTCCTGGAGACCGGGGAGATAGGCGAGCGGCGTGTGGAAATAAACCTTGTCATCCATATAATCGCCGATGAAATAGTCCAATTGGAAAAGCCCGCTGATCGAAATCATCGCATCGCAGACATCCGGACGGCGGAAGAAATAATTGGCGGCATGGTAGCCGCCCATGCTGCAGCCGGTCACCAGCAGCTTGCCTTGCGCTCCCTGGTGATAATAGATGAAGGGCAGCACCTCGTCGTTGATATAAGATTCATAGACCTCATGGCGCACGGCGCGGTCGTGAGGATGGACTTGCCAGTTGGCCCAGGACTGATCGTCTACGCTGTCGACGGTGATGACCATGATCCGGCCCTCCTCGATAAAGCCGGCAATAGCCTCGACCATGCCGAAATCGGCGTATTCGTTGTGCCGTCCGCCCTGACAGGGAAAGACCAGAGCCGGCTTTCCCGCATGGCCGTAGACATTGATCCCCATCTCCTGCCCGAGACGGCTGCTGTACCAGCTGTGATGTTCGGTGTGCACGTGTTCCTCGTAATGGGATGCTCAGGTCTGTTTGAGGATAAAAGCCGCGATCGCTTCGATCTCCTCAAGATCGGGCGAGCGGAAGAGGTACCCGTAATCACCCAGTGCGGCACTGAAAACGCCGTTGATTGCCTCGTGATGCACCAGCTGCCGCTCGAAGGTGCGAAGGATCTCCTCATGGCTCCAGGTATAGCGGCGGTTGTACTTGCGGCCGGCATAGCAGCAGTGGTAGGGGCGGTCATAACGGGCGGTGAAGCGGTTATGAGTGACCACATGCGCCCATTCATGGTAGATATCGATGTCGTTGGCGAAATTGAACATATCGGTCGTCATGCCGCCGGGCGGGCGCATGTTCACCTCGAGGGCGACGATCCGGCCTTCCTTTTGCGTGCGAAAAAACTCCAGATGGAAAAAGCGTTCGCGCAGATCGTAAGCCCGGAGAATACGGCGCCCGGCAAACTCGAGATCCGCCGGGATCTCGCGCAAGGAATAATAATAGATGTCACTGTCCTCGTTGACCGTCTCCATCACGCCCTTGCTGTAGCGGTGACTGGTGTAAAAAACCGGCTGGCCGTCGCGGTCGGTGAGGCCGTCAAAGGTGCAGATACTGCCCTGGATGAAGGCTTCGAGGATATAATCGGTCGGCGGTTTGGCCGCAAAAAAACGGTCGAGCTCGCCGTCGTTGTGGATCTTGTAGGTCCGTGAGGCTCCCACACCGATATCCGGCTTGGCGACGACTGGGTAGCCGGTCCGCCTAACCAGCTTGCGGGCCTCCGCGAGGGTATGGACAACAGCCCCCTCGGCAAAGGCAACACCAGCCTTTGCGAACATTTCCTTCATCAGGGATTTGCGCTTGACATGGGCGATGGTCTCGTCGTTGAGGCCGAAGATATTGAAATCGGTGCGCAGCCGCGCCTCGGTCTCCAGCCAGTATTCGTTCTGCGAGTCAAGCCGGTCGATTTTGCCATGCCGGTGCGTGAGCCAGCCCACCCCGCGCAGCAGCTCGTCGTAGTTGTGCATGTCATTGACCCGATAGTACTCGGTGAGCACCGCCCGCAGCGCCGGGTTGAGCAGCTCATAGGGCTCGTCCGCCAGCCCCAGGACGTTCACGCCCAGGTGATGGAGATGGACGCAAAACTGGAAATAGTTAGGCGGAAAGTGCGGGGAAAGAAAGACGAAATTCACACGGATTCCTCTAGTCTGGATGCCGAAGAAAGATGGCCTGCAGCCGGAACAATTGCACCGCAATACAAGTAGAAAACACAACTTTACATCCGGGAAATTCCTGCAAAATCAATCGGATGCAGGTAATTATAGAGGTTAAGAGCCTGAGCGTTTTCTTGATGATGGTCACGTTCAGTGCACGGAAGAGGAAATGCGGCCCCTGCCCGTGCTGTTAGAGATGGTACCGGCCCTCTCTTACAGGGTCCCTATCCATCGCATCATTCCGCAACGATTCTACCCGGAGGCAAGTTTATGAAAAAAAACACCTTCCTCACCGCTGTCCTGATGCTGACCGCCGTGCTGGCCTTCTCCGCACTTCAGGCGCAGGTCACCTACGAGACGGTTACAACGACCGACGGCATCATGGGCATGGGCGCCGCGACCTCAACGGTCAAGACCAGCATTCAGGGGGATGCCCGCCGTCAGGAAAGCCAAATGCAGTTCACGGGCTCGATCATGAAGCACATGAGCCCCAAGGGGACCGAAATCGAGATTACTCGGCTCGACAAGGAACTCATCTGGAAGTTCAACGACAAGGATAAAAAATACACCGAAATGACTTTCGCCGAATACAAAAAGATGATGGAAGAGGCCTTGAAGGGATTTCCTCAGGAGCAGAAGCGGGAGAAAGAGGAGGGCAAGCCGGAATATGAGTGGCAGACGCCGATCGTCAAGGCTCAGAACCTCAATGAAAAACAGACCATCAACAATTTCGCCTGCAACCATTACCTGGTGACCGTCACCACAATCGGTAAACAGCTCGCTACCGGCAAGCTGGATACCCTGGTGCTCTCGGCAGACATGTTCAACAGCATCAATGTCGGCAAGGCGATGAAGCAGATCTCCGACTTTGATCTGCGGCTGGCTCAGGCCCTTGGTCTGGATGAAATGAAAAAGCTGGCTGGTCCGCTGGCTGCCCAGTATGGCGATCAGATGAAAAAATTGGCCGAGGAGATGAAAAAGGTCGAGGGCTACCCCGTTCGCACTGAAATGGTCTTCTCGATGACGCGCCATTCCATGCCGGAGAAATCCAGGGATGACCAGGAGGTCGCCGGGGAGGAAAAGGAAGAACCGCAGACGACCGATGTCCGGGACGTCAAGGGCGCCCTGGGAGGCATGTTCGGCAAAAAGATGAAGGAGATGGCCAAAGCCCGGGCGGACAAGTCCAAAGAGAACAAGGCCAGCGGTGACGAGAAGAAAAAGGGCTTCTTTCATACCACCACCGAACTGAAGAGCATCACAGTCGGCGCCGTTGCAAGCGAACAGTTTGAGGTGCCTGCGGGCTACCAGTTGCAAAAGAACAAGAGTAACTAGATCTTGCCGCCTGGCTCACGTGGCCACCTGGCCCCGAAATCTCGCTCCCACCCGTTCGACTGCCGCTCTCGCTTCGACCCGGTCTTCTACCTCTCTCGCTCCCACCCGGTTCGTCATGGTAGAACGCGAATCCGGGTGGGGCCGAGATCGGGGGGCTCGTTCCGCGCACCACCCCGCCCCGCCCTTCTCGCGCCCATACGAATCCATACTCTCGCTCCCACCCACTATCCGCTTTCACACCAGTAACCGGCGGATGGGCACCAATGCCTCTTTCGATGAAAAGATCAAGGAAACGCTGAAAAAAGCAATCTCGCCGATCTGGTCGTCCTCCCCGGGGACCACTTCACTATTCCGCCTTAATAGATCCGCGATCTCTCGGTGGTCCTCACTGTGCTTGACGGCCGGATTATCTTTGAACGCGCCGCAAGTGAAACCATCCCGCCCAGGTAAACTCCGCGGCTCTCCGCTGTCCCGGATTTCGGGGCGGCGAAAACGCTTCTCACCCCTCACCCGGCCATGTGATCCCCCGCACAAGGCGGTAACTCTCCTGTACGCAACTTGCGGCTGTGCCTGTATGTAATAACACCAGCACACCACTCCTGCCTCAGGGCTTCAGACCGGGTGCAGTCGTGAATTCATTTTATCAATTCTAAAATATGCGGGAGACCCCATCATGCAGTGTAAACGATCCAAAAATATACTCCCGATAGTTCTCTGGATGTTTATCCTCCTGGCACTGCCGCTTTATGGACAGCCCTGGCACACCCAGGTGCTCTATCATGATAATCTCGACAACCCTAACTCCAAAGCCATCGGTACAATGCAGAACACGGACGGGGTCTTTATTTCGGGCAAGGGCTGGCAGGCCGTCGCCTCCACCAGTAAACTTTTCATTACCCTGCCCGCTGAACTGCCCTGGGAGGGTTCGCTTGAGGTCGACGTGACCAATTTTGACCCCGCGGAGCAGGCGGATGATCCAGAGATCAAGTATCACTGCATCAACATCTGGTCACGGCCGGAGGCGGACAAGGATGCTTATGAGACCCAGGCCTCCTGGACCCAGATCCGCACCTCCGGACATGACAAGTACAGTGACGGTGACGGGCGCGCGGGCTTTAAATGGCTCACCCAGACCCATGGCTCGGGGGATGACTCCCGCGAGGAGGACTATTACCTCTTGAACAAGGATTGGGACAAATCCAAAACCTACACTTTTCGTATCGTCTGGACTGCCGACAGGGCCTTTCTCTACCTGAACAATGTCCTTCTTGGCGACTACTACAGAAACCGGACCTACCATAACTTTTCCGGCCGACTGGAACCCTTCCGCTATATCTTCCTCGGCAAGGAGAACCTGATTTGGGGGTATGAAGCCCAGATCGGTCCGATCTATTCCAATTTGACCATCTATGGACCGGACGGCAGCACTCCTCCTCCTCCACCGCCACCCCCCGATACCACCGAAGTGCCTGATCCCTCGGGCAAGGGCTTTACCGATGTGACTGCCTATTCCCTCACCGGCGGCTATTCCTCCTCGGGCTACGGTCAGGGCAGCTCCTTTGGTGATCTGGACAAGGACGGCCGGATCGACCTTTTCGTCAGCAACGGCACCAGCTACGGCCCCATGCCTGACCTGCTCTACATGAACGAGGGGGATGGAACCTTTAGCGAAGAAGCTGCCGCACGCGGAACGATCAGCCGGGGATTGACCAAAGCGATCCTGCTGGCTGACCTCGACAATGACGCGGATCTGGACGCCTTTTTCGGGAATGTCCCCCTCGCAGCGGGCGATCCGGCCGGCATCAACGCCCTCTATCTCAACAATGGCGACGGCTTTTTCAACGAGAGCGGTGCGGCGGCCGGCCTGCGGCAGACGGTGAGAACATCCAACGGCAGCGTGGCTTTCGATATGGAGGGGGATGGCGATCTCGATCTCTTCATCGTCAACTCCGGTGAGTTCAACGAACTCTATGAGAATGACGGCAACGGCCACTTTACCCTCGTGTTGCGCGGGGTCGAGGGAAGCGTAGAGGATACCCAATTTGTCGGGCGTCAGGGCGCAACCTCCGGCGATATCGACAATGACGGCGATATCGACCTCTATATCTGCCGGCGTCAGGAATCGACCAGTCAGCCGGCGCCCAACTGGCTCTTCATCAATGACGGACAAGGCCACTTCACAGAAGAGGCGGCGTCGCGCGGAGCCGCAATCGACGGCCGCTCCCACGGCGCCACTTTCGCGGATATTGACAATGACGGCGATCTCGACCTCTTCGTCGTCAACTATCTTCTGACCTCAGGAAATGTGCCCCTGCTCAACGTCCTGATCAACGACGGCACCGGTCACTTCATCGACCGCTCGTCGACCTACAATCTGCCTGTCAGCGGCTATACCGCTGCCTTTGGCGATATGGACAACGATGCTGACCTCGATCTGCTTCTTCTGCGTAATGGCGAAAAAGATGCCGGCGCCAAACCGCAGCTCTTCTGGAACGACGGCAGCGGGAGATTCACCCTCGCCGAAAACTGCGGCGTGGAGGTCTCGGCCGCTGATGCGCGCAGCGCGGCGCTGGCCGATGTGGACCAGGACGGCGATCTCGACATCTATATGGCCTGCGCCAAAGGGGCTAACCATCTCGTACGCAATGACCTCGACAACGGTTATAACTGGATCGATATCCTTTGCACTGGCCCTGGCGGCGATCTGGGCGGCATCGGCTCGAAAGTGATCCTCTATGAAGCGGGCCACCTCGGCGAAGCCGGATTTATCATCGGCTACCAGGAGGTGGGCAGCCAGTTCGGCTATATGAGCCAGAACCCGGTCCTGCTCCATTTCGGGCTCGGCACCCGCGCCACCTGCGACGTTCGCGTCATCCTGACCGATAAGCAGACGATCGATATCGAAGGCGCGGCCGCCCGCCAGCTTTTACAGCCTGCGGCCGCGGAGCCGGCACGCATCCCGACCATGAGCAAGGGGTCGGGCGACGGTCAGGTTCTCACTCCAGGCCAGGAGTTTGCGAATGATTTCACCGCCCGCATCATGGATCAGCACGGTCTTCCGTTCGTCAACCAACCGGTTCTCTTTGAGGTGCTCGAGGGAGGAGGCCACCTTCGCGGTAAGACGCGTCTGGAAATCTTTTCCGACGATGAGGGTTATGCCAGCGTCCACTGGACCCCCGGCCCCTACAAGGGGGTTGCCAATCTTCTCAAGGCCTCCGCATGGCTGGACGGCGCAGAGATCGCCGGATCACCGCTCACTTTCTTCTACCCGGCCGCCGACCTGAGCGCGATTTTCTCGAGTGTCATTGCCTCCTCGCCCATCTATGGAGACGGGAGCGCCAAGTCGGATATCGTCGCTACCCTGCGCAACAGCAGCGGCCAGCCCCTCGGCGCGGGCTATACGGTCGAACTGTTTGCGAGCGGCAGCGGTTATGTTCTGAGTGTCGCCGATACCCTGACCGATGCCCAGGGCCGCGTCATGGCCACCCTTTCAGCTTCGCAGCCGGGCGAATACGTCGTTCATGCCCGGGTCAAGGGGATCGGCAGCACCCTGGCCGACAGCGCGGTGGTCACAGCCCTGCCGGTGGTGGTGCCCAATCAGCCGCCGCAGATTTACACCTATTTCCCGACCGAGAATCCGGTTTACGGCCAGTACTACACTCCCCTCCGTTTCGCGCTGACGACTGTCCACGACGCTGACGGCGATTCCCTGCACTACCTCTGGCGGATCAATGATGTCGTCGCCTCCACAGACAGCCAGATGATACTCTATCCGACGATCGAGATGGGACAGGTCTATTTGGTCACCGCTCTGGTGATGGACAAGGAGGACACCGCCCGCGTCGATTGGCGGGTGCTGGTCGCTCTCACCGGAGTGGAGGAGGAAGCCGCTTTTCCCACCGCTCTGCGCCTGCAGCAAAACTATCCCAACCCATTCAACCCCTCTACTACTATTACAGTCGAGGTGCCGGAGGCGATGGAGGCCAGCCTTGCGATCTTTAACAGCCGCGGGCAGAGGGTGCGCCTGCTCCAACAGGGTCTCCTTGCCCCAGGGGTGATAAGCTGGAATTGGGATGCCCGGGATGACTCCGGGCATCCTCTGCCGAGCGGGATATACCACGCTGTGTTGCGGAGAGGGCAGGAGGTGCAAATCCGCCGGTTGCTCTTTATGAAATAACGCTGCCGTGTGTCCTGAAAACAAAAAAGCCGGGTTCTTCGCCCGGCTTTTTTAATACGCCGAATACACTGCGCGGCGTCGGCTGATCTCGGTGCTGTGCCGGGTTAACGAGGACGACGGAATTCCGGCCTCCGTAGGGATTCCAGCTCAGTCTCGGCCCCAGCGGGACCGGCGATCCAGAATTTGCCATTACAGGAGAAAAAATAGACGTGGGGATTCTCCTGGGCGAGGCCGGGCAGCCCGTTGAGTTCACGCTCGGGGCTGCGTTGTTCGGTTTTCAGTTCCGCCATACGTTTGCCGTACTCTACCCGAACCTTTGCTGCCGCTCCACCGTGAAGCATCCTACACTCGCTGCCAAAGATCGATGTCGACGATCCCATTCTGTTCGCCGCTGCAGATGGTTCCCTTGTAGTCGACCTTGCCGGAGTAGATCACGTTGGTTAGGAGCCGGAAGAGGCTGTTCTTGGAGAAAGGCTATCCGCCGCGCTCCCGACCCTTCTTGGTGGTCCACTACTTGTTTTTCCAGCCGCGCCGTTCGATTTCCTGAACGACAGGGATCAAGGCTTTGTGTTCCAGGCAGAGCGGGGATATCCCCCGAACCGGCACTGAGCCGCCCTCGTTGACGATCAGCCTTCCGCTTTTCGGGTTCACGTCATATCTGAGAACCGGCATTCCACCGACCCACTCGCCCTTGCGCCGGGCGGCGAATATTTTGTCGCGGGTGCGCTCCAAGACGATCTCCCGCTCGAACCGGGCAAGGGATAAAAGGATGTTCAAGGTGAGACGCCCAATGGAACAGGTTGTGTTGAACTGCTGGGTGACCGAGACGAAGCGCACGGAGTGCTTCTCGAAGAGCTCCAATGCGCAGGCAGGTAAAGTCCAGAAGGGACCGGCTCAGCTGATCCACCTTGTAGACCAGCACGCAATCAAATTCGCCCGCCCCGATGCCAGCAATGAGCCGCATGAGGGCTGGCCGCTCCAATGGCGATGCCGAAGAAATTGAACGTCACCCTCCGTAATCCGATCGTCTCTGCAGGCGCGGGCGGGAAAAAGCTATCCCGATGCCGCTCCAGGCGTTCATATCGTCCATAGCGCAGGATATTCTACGTACTTCTCAAGCGCAACAGCGCCTTGTAGGTGCGCAGGATCGAATCGTCTCGCGCCAGGCACTTCAGGACATTCACCTCCGGATACTCTTCATGCAGCTTGATCCAGGGCGTGCCGGTGGTAAATCCGGCCTGGGGACTGTCATCCCATTTGATCGGGCTGCGGGAGCGCTAGCGGTTATGCGTCCTGGCGCATTGAAGATTTCCGCCCGCCAGCCGGCCTATGAGCCGGGGATAATCATGGCTCCCGGAAAAGAGCGTCGGAAGATCGCTCATGTTCTCTTCCATGCGCTTATCCATTTGGACGATTGCAGAAGCAGAGTGAGCCAAATCCCTTTGATGCTCAGGTCATGCAGGTAATCCAGCCTGGAGGTCATTCCCGCGAAATCACTGCAGCCGTCACCATCGCTGTCCTCAAAGAAAGGCATGTAGATCTGATAAAACACAGCTTCCCGCCGCCAGGATGAGGGGCTTTCCCCTGCCCCGGTGTGAAGTGCAGCTTCGCGCCTGTTTTTTTGCCATAATTCTCCCCTTTTCCTCTTTGCCGGCAAATTGGCCAGTTCCGCGCCGGGAATCGAGTATAATAGCCAAATTCGCAACAGGGCAGCGATGCTCTGGACTTGATTTCCGGTAATGACACCGACTCGTGCGTGGTCGTGGTGGTGCGGACGAAGCGAAGGAAGCATTTTATTCTGCAAATAGCACTCAGAGCAGAAGGATGCATTTAATCCAGGCTTTCTCAGGACGGGGCCAGGCCGGACCCCTTCCGGAAAACGAAATAAAGAGATGCACGCGATCATGGCAGAGCACTGTTCAGTAGAGGCGGAGCATTCGCGAAAGGTCCTGAGGTGAGCTGCCCGAGATATCTTCCCGGCCTGGTTCTGATGGCCCCCCAGGATATGCTCTTCGATGCAGGATTTCCACAATCCCTGAAGATCAATTTCTCACCCTCACCCCGCCTGGTGTCTCGCTGGCATGAATAGCAGCATCTCCACACTCTTGCTCCCACCCCGCTGGCGTTGTATGGGTATAAAGAGCAACGCCCCCTTGATCTCCGATCAAGGGGGCGTTGTTTTTGCGGGAATGTGTGGGAATCGAACCCACCCGAGACGTCGCCGCCTCACAACGGATTTGAAGTCCGCGGGCGCCACCAG
>DAOLSP010000007.1 GCA_035419245.1 bacterium
AAAAGACGAATTGACCCAGGCCGGTCGCGCCCCGCGCGGGCGCGTGGATTGAAACTATTCATTTTTATCATTTTTTTTTGAGCACAAACTGTCGCGCCCCGCGCGGGCGCGTGGATTGAAACTACTGCAGATAATTCAACAACTTTGTCGAGCGTATGTCGCGCCCCGCGCGGGCGCGTGGATTGAAACTTGCCTAATCAAGTGAGGTGATGTAATGCTGATTGTCGCGCCCCGCGCGGGCGCGTGGATTGAAACAAAAATTGATGACGTGACGTTTGACGCGGACACTGTCGCGCCCCGCGCGGGCGCGTGGATTGAAACCTGAAAAATCCCGTAGTGCTATGGGCGCATGATGTCGCGCCCCGCGCGGGCGCGTGGATTGAAACTGGCTCATCAATCAGGATGTGTTTCCCCAGTTGCGTCGCGCCCCGCGCGGGCGCGTGGATTGAAACGCGGCGGTATTCGGTGGGGACCAGATAACCTCCGTCGCGCCCCGCGCGGGCGCGTGGATTGAAACCTACTGCAGATAATTCAACAACTTTGTCGAGCGTGTCGCGCCCCGCGCGGGCGCGTGGATTGAAACACCACAATGGAAAAAGACGAATTGACCCAGGCTGTCGCGCCCCGCGCGGGCGCGTGGATTGAAACCATCGTAATGGTGGCCGTGCCGGTGGCCCCTGCGGTCGCGCCCCGCGCGGGCGCGTGGATTGAAACAAGTTCACCACCCGCATCGACGGCCAGCCATGGTGGTCGCGCCCCGCGCGGGCGCGTGGATTGAAACTACGCCACCGACGAACTGATCGCCGACTCGGCCATGTCGCGCCCCGCGCGGGCGCGTGGATTGAAACGGTCGCCAAAGAGAACCTTCAGGCCAAAGATACGTCGCGCCCCGCGCGGGCGCGTGGATTGAAACAACATTGAAGATCTTCACTTCGTGCATGTCGGAACATGTCGCGCCCCGCGCGGGCGCGTGGATTGAAACAGCAACTTCCACCCTCAGTGCGGCAAGCTCGCCCGTCGCGCCCCGCGCGGGCGCGTGGATTGAAACCAGAGATAGCTCTCTCAATCCACCCCGTTATAGTGTCGCGCCCCGCGCGGGCGCGTGGATTGAAACCTTTCAGCTTGTCGGAGGTCGGATCCTTTTCCGGTCGCGCCCCGCGCGGGCGCGTGGATTGAAACAGTCCAGATCGTCAATTCGTTTCTCCCGGAATTGTCGCGCCCCGCGCGGGCGCGTGGATTGAAACACGCGCCAATAAAGCCGCCTATCGTCCTGCATGGTCGCGCCCCGCGCGGGCGCGTGGATTGAAACCCAAAATGAGCAAGGACGTTGCAACAGGAAAGGGGGTCGCGCCCCGCGCGGGCGCGTGGATTGAAACGATGTTCCGGCATCCACAACGGTTGCATATGTTGTCGCGCCCCGCGCGGGCGCGTGGATTGAAACAATTCGAAGACGCAGGCCGCCGCTCAATTGTTCTGTCGCGCCCCGCGCGGGCGCGTGGATTGAAACCAATCTCGTCCACGATGCGCCCGGTGCGTCCGTGTCGCGCCCCGCGCGGGCGCGTGGATTGAAACAGCGTTGCGGCGGTGATTGTGTCCGCCTGTACCGGTCGCGCCCCGCGCGGGCGCGTGGATTGAAACTACGATCTTTGCGAACTCGCCGGAAAACGATTCGCGTCGCGCCCCGCGCGGGCGCGTGGATTGAAACACCTCTGATTACGTTATTATTGACGATATTCTGCGTCGCGCCCCGCGCGGGCGCGTGGATTGAAACCCAGTCCGACAGAGCGCCGCACCAGGCGAGCCCCGTCGCGCCCCGCGCGGGCGCGTGGATTGAAACCGGCCAAGGCGGATAAGGTATCGGGTGCCACAAGTCGCGCCCCGCGCGGGCGCGTGGATTGAAACGGGCATGGGTCACTGACCGTCTCGCAGATGCTGCGTCGCGCCCCGCGCGGGCGCGTGGATTGAAACAACAAGACTCCGATGGTTTGGGTGGTCGGTCAAGTCGCGCCCCGCGCGGGCGCGTGGATTGAAACAGGAAGCCATTGCCAATGCAGGCGGGGTGGTCAATAGTCGCGCCCCGCGCGGGCGCGTGGATTGAAACCGGCCAAGGCGGATAAGGTATCGGGTGCCACAAGTCGCGCCCCGCGCGGGCGCGTGGATTGAAACGGGCATGGGTCACTGACCGTCTCGCAGATGCTGCGTCGCGCCCCGCGCGGGCGCGTGGATTGAAACAGCGTTGCTGCGGTGATTGTGTCCGCCTGTACCGGTCGCGCCCCGCGCGGGCGCGTGGATTGAAACTGAAACAGATTAAGCCTGACCGGCTGGTTTATTTGTCGCGCCCCGCGCGGGCGCGTGGATTGAAACGGGCAATTCGGGCGCAGCGGCGGCGGCGTATCCGGTCGCGCCCCGCGCGGGCGCGTGGATTGAAACACTATCCGCTTTGTTGGACAGGAGCAGGATCCAGACGTCGCGCCCCGCGCGGGCGCGTGGATTGAAACTGAAACAGATTAAGCCTGACCGGCTGGTTTATTTGTCGCGCCCCGCGCGGGCGCGTGGATTGAAACGGGCAATTCGGGCGCAGCGGCGGCGGCGTATCCGGTCGCGCCCCGCGCGGGCGCGTGGATTGAAACACTATCCGCTTTGTTGGACAGGAGCAGGATCCAGACGTCGCGCCCCGCGCGGGCGCGTGGATTGAAACGACATTGAGGAGCGTAGCGGTTGTCGCACCAACGTCGCGCCCCGCGCGGGCGCGTGGATTGAAACTTAGCGATGACCGCACCAAAGCCGCCGGTACCGGTCGCGCCCCGCGCGGGCGCGTGGATTGAAACTACCAGCGGGGCCGCCGGAGATGCAGACGATGTTTGTCGCGCCCCGCGCGGGCGCGTGGATTGAAACTACCAGCGGGGCCGCCGGAGATGCAGACGATGTTTGTCGCGCCCCGCGCGGGCGCGTGGATTGAAACTACTGCATCATAATTTATCAGACCATCCTTGTGCGTCGCGCCCCGCGCGGGCGCGTGGATTGAAACCGTTATATACGACTCCGCGCTACAACCCGGCATGGGTCGCGCCCCGCGCGGGCGCGTGGATTGAAACCTCTACGGTCTCAGAGATGTTGCCGGAATATGACGTCGCGCCCCGCGCGGGCGCGTGGATTGAAACCTGGCATATGCCGGGGACCCGCCCGAAACCTCATGTCGCGCCCCGCGCGGGCGCGTGGATTGAAACTGTCCTGTTTCCCTAACCCCGATTAAATATACAGTCGCGCCCCGCGCGGGCGCGTGGATTGAAACAAACTTACCATGCTACTTGAGCGCTGGATTCTGGGTCGCGCCCCGCGCGGGCGCGTGGATTGAAACATTTGCCTTTGCCAATGCCGCCGTTGCAACCTTGTCGCGCCCCGCGCGGGCGCGTGGATTGAAACTTTACACGACCGATCATCCGGCAGCGACATTCATGTCGCGCCCCGCGCGGGCGCGTGGATTGAAACTGATATAATCCAGTTCCTTTTTCCAGGTCGTGCGGTCGCGCCCCGCGCGGGCGCGTGGATTGAAACTGATATAATCCAGTTCCTTTTTCCAGGTCGTGCGGTCGCGCCCCGCGCGGGCGCGTGGATTGAAACCACCCCTTTTTCTGAACTCCTGCACCAGCTTCAGTCTGGTCACACATGGTCACAAATACCTATAAGCAAATAGCGACTGTATATCATTTAGCAGGCAAGTGCCAGATAGATTGATCCAAAGGGATGAATTAATTCTTTTTCCGGCAGCGCTGCTCCGGTCTCAACCATATATACTAGCTAAAATACTAAAATTATTGCGAAAGCAGGTTTCCGATTCAGGGGATTACGGCGACCACCCTCCTGCAGATTATGTTTTGATATTAAAAACATGATCGCTAATTTCATTTCATGTTTACCCAAATGGACTGACAGGATCAATCGCAGAACCGCACAATCCCGATCGAAATGGTCTTTCCCTTTATGCTGGCAGAAAGGAGCCTCTGCCGAAAAAGGAGCGCAACTTTATGGCAACCTTCGAAGACAAAGTCATCAAGATCTACAATGAGACCGCACACACCTTTCCCATCTTCGAAAAGGTGATCGAGGAAATATTCGATCAAAACCCCAAACAGTTTCTCAAAGAAACCGCTCGGCTGCCGGAAGAGGAAAAGATCAGCCGTCTGATGCGCATCTATGATATCTTGCTACACGACTATAAATACCCGGCTCTGAATGACCGTTTTTTCCCCTGGCTCTCCCGGCAGGAATTCAGCGAGTTCTCTGCGGAAGAAAAAGAGCGCATTCAGGCGGAAGCCGGATCCCATCTGGATTTCTATGAAGTTCTGCAGGTAATGCCGGGGAAAGGATTCGAAGCGGCCTCCCTGGTCACCGGACATTCCTATTTTGTAAGTGACATCTCGGCTTCCCGGACTCTGATCCAGTGGGATATCTGCATGTGCCGGTGCTATTCCCTGAACGGCAAGAACTATGCTACCGGAACTATGACCCGCTTTTCCCCACGCGACAAACCCTTCATCCAGGAAATGATGTCAGCGCTGCGCCAGAAAACAGCCAAACAACTGCAAGAGGCCAGTCACGCCGAGTTCTGCAAAACCTTCTGGCCGATCTTTTTCCAAATCGAACGGGAGATCCACGAAGGCCGAACCCATCTCAAGATACATACTCCGTATGGGGCGATGCAGTTGTGTACTCTTTTTTTCAAGGTTAAGGATATCCACTCCATTCTTTCCAAAGTGGAGGAGAAGATCGAATTTTCCGACATCGAAGCATCGGAAAAACCTGACCGGCAGAACAAGATGAAAAAAATGAACCGGTATGTGTTCTCCCTTCTGGAAAAAGGTAGCCTGGAGGAACTGCTGCGGCCACTGCGCAATCCCCGGTTTAACCGTGAACTGGATAGTCCAGGCCAGGACGGAAAATCGGGAGTACGCAGCCTCGGTCTGGTCACACTGGATCCGTATATCATGCGGGTCGAGGTGCAGAGCGCGGAGTTGGCCGATTTCTTCCATGGATGGCTGGAAAAAACCTTCGGAAGCGCCCTGCAATTCAAGCGAATTGAGATAAAAGATATGGCCAAACTCATGGCTGCTGCGCAAAGTGAGAATCCCGAAGCAGAGAAAAAAGAGGAGATACCCGCAGAGATCAAACAGCAGCTGATCAGCCGGTATATGGATGACTATTATAGCCGGATTATCGACCAGCCGATCCCGATGCTCAAAAACCATACACCCCGGCAGGCGGCCAGGAAAACCAAATTGCGCCCCTTGCTCGAACAATGGCTGCGGGAGCTGGAAAACAGCGAGGAGCGCCGCAAGAAAATGGATGGCGTCGGTTATCCGGTAGCCAAGATTCGCCAGCAGCTTGGGATGTAGAGTCCTCGTCTCCGTCGGTATTCACAAGATGGCCCGATCACCGGACGTTCGACCCGAAACGTTCGATCCGAAGCGTTCCATCCGTAAATTTCGAATCAAGGGAAATCACAATATGCAAAAACTCTCCTCGGTCTTTTTCATGTGCGCCCTTATGCTGGTACATCTGTCTGGAGCGCGGGCCGTAATCGAAATCCCCGCCAACGATCCCAATATCCAGTATTCCGGCCGCTGGGATTTCAGCGATCCCCTCGCCCCCGCCCACTCCTGGCCGGGCGTCTACCTCTACGCCGAGTTCGAAGGCACCAGTATCGGCGTCAAAATGAAGGATAATTTCTGCTATTACAACATCATCATCGACGGCGCGGACACCCTGGTCCTCCATCCCACCAGCGGCGAGATCACTACCTATCCCGTTGCCTCCGGCCTCGCCCCGGGACGCCATTCCATCCGCATCGAAAAACGCAATGAGACCACCTGGGCCAAATTCACCTTCAACGGCTTTGTCCTGGATGACGGCAAGGGGCTGCTGCCGCCTCCGGCGCGGCCCGAGCGCCGCATCGAATTCGTCGGCGACTCGTACACCAGTGCCTCGGGCAATCTCTACACCAAATCCGACAAGCCCGCCGAAGACGCCCCGATCACCAACATCAATGAAGGCTTCGGCCCCATCACTGCGCGCCATTTTGGCGCCGAGTACATGATGACCAGCCGCTCCGGTTACGGCATGGTGATGGACTGGCAAGGCTCGCGCTCCGGCAGCCTGCCGGCGGTCTTTGGCCAGACCCATACCTTCACCGCCACGCCGCCGTGGGATTTTTCTCAATGGGCACCCAACCTCGTTGTCATCGGCCTGGGGCTGAACGATTATTCAGGTTTCGGCGGCTGGAACGGCGCGATCAGCGAGAGTAACCGCAATCTATATAAAACCGAGTACCACAAATTCGTCGCCACCCTGCGCGACCTTTATCCCGGGGTTAAAATTCTTGCCGTAGGTCCGCACGTCGAGTGGCTGCAGCAGGTCATAGCCGAGATTGTCGCCGAGGAAAACGCCGCCGGCAACGCAGATGTTTTCTATACCTCTTATCCCTATTATGACGGCGGCTATGTCTATGACGGCCATCCCAGCGTGGCGACCCACCACAAGATTGCCGAGCGGCTGATTGCGGCCATCAACAGCTTCGACGCCTGGAGTCCCTACGACGACACCCGACCGCCGGTTTTCACCAAATTCCCGGATTCGCCACAGACCAGTTATAGGCGCGAAATCACCCTGGCGTTCGAAACCGACACCTATGCCACCGTCCGCTACAGCAGCCTGGACCAGAGCTGGGACCGGATGGAACACACCTGCACCATTACCGGTCAGCGCAAACATGCCGTCACGCTCACCGGCGATCATGGCCAGAGCTATCTCTATTACTTCCGAGCCGCCGATCTCCGCGGCAATATGATGCCGGCCTCATTTGCCGTCGCGGTCAATTTCGATACGACCAAAATCCTCCTCAACTGGAAAGAGGAGAATTACGATGACGCCGGCTGGAAATCCGGCGCCGCACCCATCGGCTACGGCACCAGCAGCGGCCTCAGGACGCTTTGCAATAGGGTACAAACGGTCTATTTCAGAAAAAGCTTCACCGTCGCCGATGCCTCCGCCGTGACCGGGCTGGGTCTGCTCGTGAAAGGCCGTGACGGCGCTGTGGTCTACCTCAACGGCCGGGAGATCGAACGCATCAACATGCCGGCGGAAGAGGAGATCTCCGCCGCTACTTCCGCCTCCATAGCCCTGGTGACGAACATGAACAAGATGGTGGTGATCAATGCCGCCAAAGGCCTGCAGGGACTGCACAACGGAGAAAACCTGTTCGCAGTCGAAATGCACGCCTATGATTACACCCGGGGGATCTCATTTGACGCCCAGCTGATCGACAACCGAAACACCATCCTCTTCAAGCAGGGGTCGGAGTGGAAATTTGCCGATGCCGGGGAAGAGCCCGCCAGCCAGCTGCGCAACAAGACCTCCGGGGTGCGCACGGCGGAAGCGGGATGGCTGCCGGAGCGCCCGGAATTGCTGCAAAACTATCCCAATCCCTTTAATCCGGCAACGACGATCACCTTCCGGCTGCCTTCGGCGCAACAGGTCTCGCTCAGGATCTGCAATGTCGGAGGCGCCGAGGTGGCAGTGTTGGCGGAGGGTCGTCTGCCGGCGGGGCGGCACGAGGTGCACTGGCAGGCCGAGGGCGTGGCCAACGGTCTCTATCTGGTCACTCTGCAGGCGGGCGATTGGCGCGCGGTGCGCAAGGCGCTGGTGCTCAAGTAGAGCCGGAACGGAAAGCGGATGGGCGCAAGCATGTGAGCTGTCCTGCCCGCGAGCGAACAGTATACGGCGCAAAAGGCGGTGGTGCGGACTAATCCAGGAGTCGCGGACATGGGCAAAAAAAACCAGCGGAAAAATAAACCGGCCGCCATCCGGCAGAAAAGAAACGACCGGCGCGTCCTGCTTCCCTGGCTGGTGCTGGCGCTGTTGGCCTTTCTGCTCTACGCCAACACCCTTGGGCACAAGTTTGTTCTCGACGACCGCATGGTCATCACCGAAAACAGTTATACCCGCGCCGGCCTCAGCGGCATTCCCGATCTGTTGCGCCATGACACGATGCGCGGGTATCTTCATGAAGATGCGCGCTATCTGACCGGCGGCCGTTACCGGCCGCTTTCCCTGATCCTTTTCGCCATCCTCTTTGAGTTTTTCGGTGCACAGCCCACCCTCTTTCACCTCGTCACCGTGATGCTTTTTGTCCTGGTCTGCCTCTTGCTTTATGCGGTTTTCAACGGTTTGATTGAGCCGCCGGAACGAAAAGATTGGTACTGGAGCATCCCCTTTGTCACTGCCGTCCTGTTTGCGGTTCACCCGGTTCATACCGAGGTGGTTGCCAACATCAAGAGCTGTGACGAGATACTGGCCCTTCTTGGCGGGCTGGCGGCCTGGTATGCAGCCCTCCAATACAGCAAGGGCCGCCGGTCCGGTTGGCTGATCAAGAGCGGTGCGGCCCTTTTTCTCGGACTCATGGCCAAAGAGAGCGCCATCGCCTTCGCAGCCATCATCCCCCTTTCTTTATGGATGACCAGACAGCCGCGCCGCCAGATTAACAGGATCTTGATGAGCCTGACCCTTGTCGCCGTATTCTTTCTTGCACTCCGCTATGCGGTGCTGGGATTTACTTCCCCGCAGATGCAGGAACTGCTCAACAATCCCTTTCTCGAAGCCACCCCGGCGCAAAAATGGGCGACCATCACCCTGACGCTCGGCATCTATCTGCGCCTGCTGGTCTTTCCGCATCCCCTCACGTATGACTATTATCCCTACCACATCCCCCTGACGGGCTGGGGGGATTGGCGCGTTCTGGTCTCCCTGATGCTCTATGCCGGACTCGTCCTTTTCGCGCTCCTCTACCTGCGCAAACGTAGCCTCGTTGCTTTCGGAGTGAGCTTTTATCTTCTCGCTCTCGCCCCTGTGAGCAATCTATTTTTTCCCGTCGGCACCTTCATGGCCGAACGTTTTCTTTTCACGCCTTCGATCGGATTTTGCCTGGGGCTGGCGGTTGTCGCCGCCGAACTGCAGAGAAAAATTCCGCGCGCTGCCATCGCCGTGGCGATGCTCCTCATAGCGATGCTCTTTGCCGCCAAAACCATCACACGCAATCCCGTCTGGAAGGACAATTACACCCTTACCACAACCGATGTCAAGATCTCAGCCAACAGCGCCTCGGCCAATGCGTCGGCCGCCGATTGGCTGATCATGCGCCAGGCGGCTACTCCGGACCCCCGGCTGAAAAAAGCGATGATCGACTCGGCCTTTGTTTACCTCCATCGCGCGATACGCATCCATCCACGCTACGCCCGGGCCCTGGCCATCCTGGCCGATAACAGCAACAAATTGCAGAACAATATCGACAGCTCCCTCTATTATTACCGGCGCCTCTATGAGATCAATCCCCGCTGGCCCAATGTGGCTTATAACCTCGGCACCCTCCGGCTGACGCACAAGCCGGCCGAACTCGACTCCGCGATCTACTGGCTGAACAAAGCCACCGCCTTATTCCCCCGCAACGCAGGGGCTTGGAAAAATCTGGGTTATGCCTATTTCGCGCGGCAACAGTACGCGCGGGCGGCCGAGTGCTACGCGAAGAGCTTGCAACTCGATCCGGGCGACCCGGACGCCCGCAGCAATGCCACCACGGCGTATGCCGCAGCCGGCGATACCGCAGCCGTTCGAAGGCTCAGGAGCGGTTTGGCTCATTAATCTGGAGACCGCTGTCGGCCGGTGAGACGCGGTACGAAATTACCGAGGATGCCCGAGGCGGACCAGTACGAAATAGAGGAGCTGCGCGAACCAGGCGTGGCGGCAAAAGGCGGGCAGCCTGAGGCAGCTCAGCCCAAACCTCCAGGCCGCAGCCGCATACAGCAGTGAAAAAAGGAACCAGGCGGCATAGTTTTGCAGCGGAATGAGATTCCCCTGCCACTGCCAGTAATCCAGCCGGACCGCGGCCGGTTCCATCACGACGTCGAAGACAAGCATTAACACAGCCGTGAACACCACCTGTAGCCAGGGCGAGCACCGGGGCAGGCGCTGCATCAGCCAGTCCGCGACCGCCGCTGCGGAGATCAGCATCCCCAGCCAGGCGAAGCCGATCGCCACCGGCACTCCGAAGAGCTGCGGCTGCAATACCCTCCCATACCGGTACGACCCGAAAACCTTGCCGGTCGTCACCCCGACCCACTCCAAGATAAAAGCAGAGACCACCACGCCGGCATAAAACAAAAACGCCCGCTGTGGCGCCACCTGACGGCGTGCATGGACAGCGGCCAGAAGGATCGCCAGGGCGATGAGCAAGGGAGCGGCCAACAGCCGCATCACCTCCTGAAACCAGCCCAACAGATTCCACAGCCCCCCTGCAGCGAGGAGGAAATAGAGCAGAAAAAGGGCGAGGCCATCCTCGTGCCGCCGTAATACCCTGCCTCCGGGCGAAAGTGCTCCCGCACCCTGCGCGGCGGCGCAACCCCTGCGGTCACGCATGGCGCTCTTCCTCCTCTCCCGCGGCCCCGCGCAATGGCACCGCCCTCCCCTTCCAGGTGATAGTTCCCTTGCCATAATAGTAAAAGGAGGCCAACCCCACCAGGAGGGTGGCGAGAATGCTGACCGGATGTAACACGACACTGTAGAAGAACGGCTGGCCGAACCGGACCGCCACCAGCAGGCGCAGCAGGATGTTCACGCCCACCGCCGGCAGGGCCCACACCCGCAGCGTCGGGAAGAATAGCAGCAGATAGGGCAGGACGAATATAAAAAAGAGCAGGCCCATGAAAAGGAAATAGGGAATGGCCTTGAAATTCATCAATCCGAAGGCGTTCTTGGCGAAGCCGAGCCCAACCTCGCGCGGGCCGGTGTACATGCGGCCGAAAACGGCGTCGCGGCCCGAGGCGGTGAGGGTGCGGAGGCCGAGCTGCTTGGCGCGCCGGCTCAAGGCCGTATCCTCGACGATGTGGCTGCGCACGGCGGCATGTCCGCCCGATCGTTCATAGCCCCGGCGGGTGAAGACCAGCCACTGGCCGTTGGCCGCCGAGAGCGAGGGGAAACGGCTATACAAGGTCAGCCACAGCGGGAGCAGGCTGTAGACAAAAAGGTCGAAGATCGGCACAACCAGCTTTTCCGCCCAGCTGAGGGTGATCTGTTGGGGAAAGGCCGAGAAGAGGTCGAGACCCAGTTTCTCGATCCACCCGACGCTGCGGGCAACAGCATCGGGGGCGTGAAAATTGTCGGCATCGGTGAAAAAAAGAATCTCGCCGGTTGCGGCGCGGCTGAGCTGATGGCAGGCCCAGTTCTTGCCGGTCCAGCCCGGCGGCAGCGCCTCGCCCTGAAGCAGCCGAATGCGCGGGTCGATCGCGGCCTGATCGCGTACGATGGCGGCGGTCCGGTCGCGGGAATGGTCGTCAAGGAGGATAATCTCGAGTTCGGGATACTCCTGACGGCGGAGGCTCTCCAGACACCGGGCGATGGTGCGCTCCTCATCGCGGGCGGGGATGAGCAACGAGACTCTGGGGGTGCGGCGCGGCTGCGGACCCTTGCTGACCAACGGCGCCGTCAAAGTGTTGAAGAGACTCACCAGAAAGGTCATCCCGAGCAGAAGATAGAGGGCGATAATCAGTCCGCTCATCGCGCATTCCTCCATAGCAGTCCGCGCCAGTGCTGCCAGCGCGCATCGACGGAGTGGCGGCCCTGCAGCAGAATCCTTCCCTCCTCCCTGGCGGCGATACGGCGACTTAGCCCATCCAGCAGGACGGCATGTCCCTCCTCCCACTCCGCGAGGAGCTCTGGACGGCCGGACCACTGCAGCGGCCGGGAGAATTCAAGAAAGACCTCAGGCCGCTGCTGCTGCAGAAACTCGATACGGATACCAAGCTGAACCAGGCAGACCGGGCCCTCGAGGTGCTGCAACAGCCAGATCAGCCCGGGTTTGTAGCCGAGCGGCCGGGTCTGCCAGGGCAGCAATTCCCCCTGCGGAAAGAAGCAGAGCACTCGCCGCCCCGCCGCTTCGCCCTGGAGCAGCTCTCGGGTATAACGCAGCGAGCTGCGCACCCCGCCTGGGGTGGCTGGATCGATGGAAAAGACACCGAGGCGGCGGAAAAAGAGGCGCTTGCGCAGCTGCTCTTCAAGCATCATCACATAGAGCTGCCTCTGCCACAAACGAATGTTGAGCAGATCCACGAAGAATCCGTCCCACCAGCTGCTGTGGTTGGGCAGGATGATGAGAGGCGTATGAGCCGGCCAAGCGGGCTCATTGCCGAGGAGGTACACGGCGTGAAACTGCCGCTGCATCGCCGGCAGGAGATAGAGGTGAAAGAGGGCGAGCGCCGTTTTGCTGTGACGAGCGGTTATCAGGGGCATCCTCTCTTCGAAGCCTGGGTCAGCGCCGGCGCGCATATTCCTGCAGCAGGATGGCCAGCTTTTGCGAGCTGGGCACGAAGGCCCGTCCCGCGAAGGGATTATAGCCGGCCAGCACGATCTTGTTGAGAATCTCCTGGTAGAGGCGGCTGGCGGTATAGATGGCAAAACGCGAATCACGATCGAGCAGGGCAATACCTGGTTCGGCCTCGGCATAACAGGCGGAAGCGCGCTGGACCTGAAATTCCATCAGGGCGCGCAGCTGCGGCGTCATCCGCTCCGCGAGGAGATCCTCCTGCGCCACCCCGAACCGCTGCATCTCTTCGACCGGAATGTAGATCCGCCCCAATTCCTTGTCCTCGTGGATATCGCGCAGGATGTTGGTCAGCTGCATGGCGATGCCCAGTTTCTCCGCATAGGGAAAGGCGCTCTCATCCCGGTAGCCGAGGAGATAGGTCATCATCAGGCCGACCACACCGGCGACCCGCCAGGCGAAGAGGTGGAGATCGTCATAGCTTGCATAGCCGTTGAAGGTGACGTCCATCTCGACCCCCTTAATCAGCTCCTGGGCGTAGCGCTCCGGGATCTGGTACCTCCGGGCGGTATCGATGAAACATTTAAGGATGGGATGTTCGGACTCGCCGGTGCGGTAGGCCAGGGAGATCTCCCCTGAGAGGCAGGCCAGTTCGGAGAGCAGCTCTTCCCGGCTGCGGGTCCGCTGCAGGTCGATGAGATTATCGGCGTAGCGGCAAAAGCCATACAGGGCCCAGGTGGCCCAGCGCTTTTCGGCGGGGAGGAAGCGCGAGGCGAAGTAAAAGCTGCGCGCGTAGTGTCGAGTGATCGCCCGAGCGTAGGTATAGGAAGGGGCCAGATGGACATCGTGCCAAAAGGGCGCCATGGGATCAGCTCCTACCCAGGTCGTGCTGGATGACATAATCGGTGGTGGCCGCGGTCAGGACCACGCCCGGCAGTCCGGCGCCGGGGTGGGTGGAGGCGCCGACCAGATAGAGCCCGCGCACATCCTCACTGCGGTTGTGCGGCCGCAAGATGGCGGTCTGGGTCAGCCTCGGCTCCACGCCCCAGGCGCTGCCATAGACCGCATTCTGTTTGCGCTGAAAATCCTCCGGCGTGAAGAGCCTTTTGACCGCAATGCTCTCCTGCAGGCCGGTCAGCCCGACATGATGCTCGAGATGGTCGAGGATCCGCTGTGCAAAGGGCTCGGCGAGTTCGCTCCACTTTTGTCCACCCCTGAGATTGGCGACCGGGGCGAGGATGTAGAGGCTTTCGCAGCCCCGGGGGGCCATGGTATCATCGGTTCGTGTCGGGGTATGAAGGTAGAGCGAGAAATCCTCCGGCACGATCTTGCGGTCAAAAATATCTTTGATCAGACCGTGGTAGCGGGGCGAGAGCACCAGAGTATGATGCAGGAGCTGGGGGAAGCGCTTTTTCAGGCCGAGATAGATGAGGAAAGCGCTCATCGAATAATGGACGCGCTCCAGCCGCCGGTTGCTCCATTTTTTACGGTGCTCCGGCCGGATCAGATCGCGATAGGTGTGGATGAAATCGGCGTTGGAGATGACGAGATCGGCCGGGATCTCCCCCTCGGCGGTGCGCACGCCGGTGGCGCGGCCCTCACGCACCAGGATCTCCTGCACCGGCCGGCTGGTGTGTAGAGTCCCGCCCTGCTCAAGGAAGAGTTTTTCAAGGGCACGGACCAGGCTGTACATGCCGCCCCTGCTGTAGAGCACCCCGTGGATCTTTTCGAGATAGGGGATCATCTGGTAGACCGCTGGGGCTCGGAAGGGATTGCCGCCGATGAAGAGGGGGTGAAAGGAAAAGATGAAACGGTGGCGGAAATCCTTGAAGAAAAGGGCCGAAAAATGGTAGGAGGGCAGAACGGCCTTGAGGCGCAGGGCGCGGGGTGCGAAGGAGAGCATGCTGCGCCAGTCCATGAATGGACGGGTACCGAGACCATCGACGATGACCGCTTCATAGATCCCGCGCGAGGTCTTGATAAAGGCATCGTAGCGGGCGGCATCGCGCGGATTGAACTGCGCCATCTGGAGGCGCATCCGCTCGCTGTCGCCGGTATAGTCGATGTAGGTATGGTCGTGAAAATAGATGCGGTAGTAGGGATCGAGGGGAAGGATGTCGATATAATCGGCCAGCCGTTTGCCGGCCATGGCAAAGATCTCCTCGAAGAGCGCCGGTTCGGTGATGAGCGAGGGGCCCATGTCGAAATGAAAGCCGTCGATCTCGAGGGGATAGCCATGGCCGCCCACCCTCGGGTTCTTTTCCAGGATAGTGACCTGATACCCCTGCGCCTGGAGGCGGTTGGCGATGGCCAGTCCGCCGAAACCGGCTCCGATGACAATGACTTTAGCACCCGCTGGCATGATAGGCAATCCGATTCCCGCTCTGCTGTTCTGTTGTTTATCTTCAACCGCTTAACAACTTTTCGCGCTTTTCTTATTCCGTCTCCGCAATCAGTCCGGCCGCCATCCGGCCCGAGAGCAGCACGAGGGGGATGCCGCCGCCGGGATGGCAGGAGCCGCCCGCGAAAAAGAGGCCGGGCACGGCGCGGCTGCGGTTGGCCGGGCGGCGGAAGGCCATCGCGCGCGAGTTGCTCGAGATGCCGTAGATGCTGCCGCCGTTGCTGCCATAGCGATCGAGAAAGTCGCGCGGGGTTATCACTTCCTCACAGACGATCGCGGCAGAGGGATCGATGCCCGCTCGCTGCAGCCGGGCGAGCACACTCCGGCGCACTCCAGCGACATCCGGTTCAGCCGCATCCGGGCGTAGATAGGGCATATTGACGAGGACAAACCAGTTCTCCCCTCCCTTCGGGGCATCGCCGGCGTCAGCGCGGCTGGTGATGGCGACATAGACGGTCGGATCCTCCGGCGCCCGCAGCTCGTCGAAAATCTGGCTGAATTCGCGGCGATAGTCGGCGGAAAAAAAGATGGTGTGATGCGCCAGTTCGGGATGACACTTTTTCACGCCCCAGAGAAAAATCATTCCCGAGAGCGAGGGCTCGAGGCGATTGAGCTTGCGGCGCTCTTTGCCGAATCCGGGCAGCAACCGGTTAAAGACGGTCACTACATCGGCGTTGCAGAGTACCCGCTCTGTGCGCAGCAGCCGCCCGTCCACCCGCACGCCGGCAACCCGCCCCTCCTTCGTCACGATCTCCTCGACCCGCTGGCCGGTATGAATGCGCACGCCCAGAATGGCAGCCAGCTGCTGCAACGCCTCGACCAGGCGGTACATCCCGCCCTTGATGTAAAAACCGCCGAATCCGTACTCGACGTAGGGGATGATGTTAAGCGTCGCCGGCGCCCGGTAGGGATTGGAGCCGTTATAAGTGGCGTAGCGATCGAAGAGCTGGATGATGCGGTCATCGCGGAAAAAGCGTTTGACCCCGCGATGGACCGTGCGCAGGGCATCGATGGAGGGCAGGGCGCCGAGGGTGGCGAGATGACGGCGGTTGAGCAGCTTTTTCCATTCATGGACCGGGGTGAAGAGAAAGACCTCGGCGGTGAGGTCGTAGATACGGCGGCTGTAGGCCATAAAGCGCTCAAAGCGGCCCTTGTCCCGCTCCGAAAGCAGGGTGATGGCCCTCTCCATGGCCGTCGCATCGGAGCTGGCATCAAGCCGGCTGCCGTCCGAAAAAAAATAGCGGCACATCGGTTCGACCGGAACGAATTCGAGGAACTCCCGGCGCCGGAAGCCGGCGTCCGCAAAGAGCTCCTCCAGGACGAAGGGCATCGTGAGCAGCGAGGGGCCGGTATCGAAGCGGAAGCCCTCCAGGCGCACTTCGTTCATCTTGCCGCCCAATTGGCCGGTCTGCTCAAAGAGATCGACGCTGTACCCGCGCCGCGCCAGTTCGATGGCGCCGCTTAATCCCGCCAGTCCACCGCCGATGACGGCCACCGGTCTACCCATGGGATCTCCTGATCTTTTCATAGAGTGAGGTGCAGCCGAGGAGGAGGCTGTAGCCGTAGAGAAAATCCTCGACCGGGATGGTGCCGATCCGCCAGTCGAGCTGGTAGGCCGGAGCGTAAAGCACCACCGGCCGGGCGGTCAGATAGCCGTTGCAGATCAGCATCAACCCGGCGAGCAGAGCTGCGTAAGGCCAAAAATTGGCTCGGGCTAAAATTCGGCCTCCCCAGTGGAGGTCGGCCCAGACCGTCAGTGCGAGAAGGGCGATCACCAGGGCGGTGTACTCCTTGCCCAGCCAGAGCAGGACACCGGAGAGGGGGAGCGCCGCCCAGAGCCAGAACGGGGGGCGCCGCTCTCCGGCTGCATGCTGGCGCGGACGATAATAGCGCAACACCTCCCAGACGAAGAGCGAGGAGAAAGGGACCGTAATGAAAAAGAGCCACTCCGCGGCCGGCAGGGGACCGATGAAGGTCCCGGCCGTATAGTGCGGATTGAACCACCAGTGACGGCCGGTGACCAGGGCATCCCAGAGAACATAGGGCACGAGCAGGCACAGGGCGGCGAAAAGAGCGGTCGGCCAGCGGCGCACAAAACGCACCCTGGAATCGAAACTAAGGGCCAGCGGGCCGATAACGACCAGCAGATTGAAGACAAGATATTCGAGGTGGCTCACGAGTCACCTCTGGATTCAACGGGCTCCGTATAGCGGCTGCCGGGATCCAGTTGCAGTTCCTGCCGCAGGCGCTCCAGAGCCGTGCGCTCGCTGGCATCCAGATGCGCCCGTTCGACAATAAAGTTGACTACATTGGCGAGCAGTGGCCGGTCGATTTCTGCATGCTTTTCCGGCAGCAGCCGGACCAGGGTGTGGAACTTGGCCTGGGCATCCTCCCCGCGATGGAAAAAGAAGGGGAGAAAGTAGCAGGTGGAGCTGTGGATGAAGAGGGCCTCGACATCCTCGGGATTCATCTCCACCCCGGCATCCATCATCTTGAGGCCGCGGTTGGCCCAGCGCCATTTGTCGTAGGGCATATGGCTGTGTTTTCCTTTCAGGGCCGCCAGCGCTCCGAGGTACGTCCGGGCGCGGCCCTCCCATTCAGGCTGCATACGGATGAGCGCCTCAAAGGCGGCGATGGCCGGCTCGATTTGCCGTTTGTCCTCGACGCTCGAGTAGAAGAGCAACCGCGCCTGTTCCAGCGCTCGCCGCTCGCCAGCCATCCCGCCTGGATCCTCCGCCCTGGCACACGCCGCGGAGAGTAACAGCGCCCAGACGGCGGCCATTAAGACACGTTTATGCATCCTCCTGCTCTCTCCGCCCCTATTTCAGCGGTTTAAGCAATTTCAGCTCCGCAGGGCTCGCCGGCCAGAGGCTCACCGCCGCACCGCCGCCGGGCGCCAGCGCCATCCGCAGCGCCGACTTGCTCGTGACCAGCCCCTTGCGAATGCGGTAGGCCATGGGATTCTTCTGCCAGTGTGCATCGGCGGCATCCAAATAGAGCGTTGCCGTATATTTTCTGCCGGGATCGAGAAAATCGAGCTTGACCTCCGCCGGGCGCGCCTCCTCATCGGTAATGGCGCCGATGAACCACTTGTCCGAACTCTTGGCTTTACGGGCGATGGTCACATAGTCGCCCGGCTCGGCGGCGAGGATGCGGCTCTCATCCCAATCGACGGCCACATCCTTGATGAACTGAAAGGCATCGGGAAATCGGTCGTAATTCTCGATCAGATCGGCCGCCATCTGCAGAGGGCTGTAGAGGGTGACATAGAGGGCCAGCTGCTTGACCAGGGTGGTATGAACCTGGTAGGTGCTGCCGGGCTTGTAATACGCCATCTTGATCTGAAAGATGCCCGGGGTATAATCCATAGGCCCGCCCATCAGCCGGGTGAAGGGGAGTATGGTCTCGTGCTCGGGGGGATTGCCGTTGCTCCAGGCGTTATATTCGTTACCGCGCGCCGCCTCGCAAGCCAGCCAGTTGGGCCAGGTGCGCTGCAGGCCGGTCGGGCGGACCGGCTCGTGCACATCGATCATGATGTGGTGGCGCGCCGTCTCCCGAGCCACGCGTACATAGTGGTTGACCATCCATTGGCCGTCATGGTGCTCGCCGCGCGGGATGATACGGCCGACATAGCCGGTCTTGACGGTGGTGTAGCCGTGCGCATTCATGAAGGCATAGGCTTCCTGCATCCGCCGCTCATAGTTGGTCACGGCCGCCGAGGTCTCGTGGTGCATGATCAGGCGCACCCCGTGGGCCGCCGCATAGTGCTGCAGCTCGTCGACGTCGAAATCGGGATAGGGGGTGACGAAATCAAAGACCTCCTCCTTCCAGTTGCCGAACCAGTCCTCCCAACCCACGTTCCAACCCTCCACCAGCACCCCGTCAAAGCCGTGTCGGGCGGCGAAATCGAGGTAGCGTTTGGTTTCGGCGGTGGTGGCGCCGTGATGACCGTTGGGCTTGAGCGCCTTCCAGTCGGTCGAGGCCAGTTTGAGGTTGCTGGTGTCGGCCATGTTCCAGGAGGTTGTGCCGACATGCATCCCCCACCAGATGCCGATATATTTCTGCGGCTTGATCCAGTCGGTGTCGGTCAGGGCGCAGGGCTCATTGAGGTTGAGGATCATCCGCGAGGCGAGGATGTCGCGGGCATCCCAGCTGGTGATGATGGTGCGCCAGGGGGTCTTCTCCGGCGTCTGCAGGTAGGCCATATTGCCGACCGCATCGGGAACCAGGCGCACTGTGAGGGTGAAGCTCTTCTGGTCGATGAGCAGATTCATCGCCGGATAGTTGACCAGAGCGGCCTCGAAGAGGTTGATGTAGAGGCCCTCCCGGGTTTTCAGCATCAACGGCGTTTGCACGGCATTGGCGGCGATGATTGAGCGCACGGCAATCTCGGACATGTTACTGCCCCGCATCGCATCGACCTTGCTCAGCGGGGTCGTCGCGTAATCGTATTCGTTGGTATCATAATCTCCGGGAATCCACCAGGCGCGGTGATCGCCGGTGAGGTTGAACTCGGTCTTTTCATCGCTGACGATGAAATAGCCAAGATTCGGCTGGCGCGGAAATTCGTAACGGAAACCAAGGCCGTCATCGAAGAGGCGGAAGCGGAGGGTCATGATGCGTTTTTCGGGCTCCTGACGCTGCAGGGACACTTCAAGCTCGTTGTAGTGATTACGGATGCGCTTCGCCTCGCCCCAGACCGGCTCCCAGCTCGTGTCGATCTGGCTGCGCTCGAAGTGGAGCACGGTGAAACGGTCAAAGAGGCCGGGATTCTCCCTGATCGCGATCCCCATGCGACTCTCCTTGATGACCGGGGCGCCATCAAGCGCCAAGCGGTAGCATGGTTCGCCGGCCATATTAAGATAAAAATCGAGCCCCAGTCGGCCATTCGGCGAGGCGAGGTCGATGGCCAGGAGCCGAGATGTAACCAGTGTCAGCATGATGAATCCGATCCTTTTCATACTACAGAGCCTCCGTGTTAAACAGAAAGGCCAGACGCAAGAGGAGCGCCTGGCCTGATGGACCAGCTTGTTCTGTTACTTCTTCTTCCATTCCTGCACCTGCTTGGCAAAGGCATCCAGATCCGGCGGGACGCGCTGCGTCGCCTTGCCGATGGCGATGGCCTTTTCACCAAGCTTGACTGCTTCTTTCTTGTTGCCCGCCTTGGCGAGCAAGCCGGCCTTGAAGCTCAGATTCTGATAATTCTCTTCCAGGGCGATCGAGGCATCCAGCCATTTGGCGGCTTGATCGAGCTCGGTATTGTTCTGATATGCATACTGCGCGGCAAAGAAAAGGGCGCGAGGGCTCAACGTCGCCTTGGCGTTGTTGAGGACCTTGACCTGGGTGTTGACGCCGATCTTGAAGGAGACGCGTATCTTTTCCCATGCCAGAGTAACCACCGCTGACTCATCGGTCACATCATCGAAAGTGAAGAGCATGCGTTCGACGAAGGGACCGGTCTGCGGTTTGACCGTAATCCGCAGGGCATCCTCCTCCTGTTTGTAATTATAGGAGCCCCACTGATCGGCCACCTTGTTGACAATAATGGTCCATTCCTCGGGATTGGGAATGGCGTGCAAGCTGTAGGTGCCCTTGGGCAGGGGTTGACCCTCGACGGTGACATCATCGGCGAAACTGATGGTCGTAGCCTCGTTGGCGCCGAGCCGCCAGACCTTGCCGTAGGGGACCAGCTCTCCCCAGATGGTGCGGTTCTTCACCCCGGGACGGCTGTAGGTGATCGTCACATCGGTCAGGCCGATGGTCTGGGTGACACTGGCCTTGGGGCTGGGCCGCGGCATATTCACCTGCGCCTGAAGCGGAAGGGAAAGGGCCAGCAAGATCGTTATTATCAAAGCCGTCAAGGCCATCATGCTTCTTTTCATCGTTGCCTCCATCTTTAAAGAATCAAAGAGCTGCACTTTTGAATGATTTAAAAAGATAACACCGGATTCTGAAGAAAAATTGCATGGGCCGCATCACAGCTGCTCATCCCATAGATACGCACGCGTCTCACGGACGAGGATGCCGCTCAGAGCGAGCAGGGCGATGATGTTGGGGATCGCCATGAGGCCGTTGGCCAGATCGGCGAAATCCCAGACAAACTGCAGAGAAAAGACTGAACCAAGAAAAACGACGATGCACCAGAGGATGCGATAGGGCAGCACCGCTTTTACGCCAACCAGGTATTCTATCGCTTTTTCCCCGTAATAGCTCCAGCCGAGGATGGTCGAGAAGACAAAGGTGAGCAGGCCAATAGTCAGAACGATCGGCCCAATGACCGGGATATAGGCGAAGGCCGAACGGGTTAAGTCTGCCCCGTTGGCGCCGCTGGTCCACTCCCCTGAGTTGACCAGGACCAGACCGGTCATCAGGCAAACCACCACCGTATCCCAGAAGGTGCCGGTGGAAGAGACCAGCGCCTGGCGCACGGGATTGCGGGTCTTTGCGGCGGCTGCGACAATGGGGGCCGAACCCAATCCCGATTCGTTCGAAAAGAGTCCGCGCGCCACACCATAGCGTAGGGCCATCATGATCGTGGCACCGGCAAAGCCGCCGGCCGCTGCATGGCCGTCGAAGGCGCTGTGTAGAATAAGCCGGACAGTCTGCGGCAAGGTCGCGTGGTGCAGCACCAGAATATAGAGACAGCCGATGATATAAAAGAGGGCCATAAAGGGGACGAGAATCTCGCAGACGCGGGCGATGCTCTTGATGCCCCCGAGAATCACCACCGCGGTGAGCAGGGCCAGAAACAATCCGGTCACCCAGGTCGGCACCTGGAAGGTGCTGGCCGCCAGAGTGGAGATGGAATTGGCCTGCACCATGCAGCCGATGCCAAATGCGGCCACGGCGGTGAAGAGGGCGAAGAGCAAGCCCAGCCAGCGCTTGCCCAGGCCGCGCTCGAGGACGTACATGGGCCCTCCCGCCATCGCTCCAGCGGGCGTCTTGACGCGGTATTTGACCGCCAGCAGCCCCTCGGCGTACTTGGTGGCGATGCCGAACACCCCGGTCAGCCAGAGCCAGAGAACCGCCCCCGGTCCTCCAATCGCGACCGCGGTCGCCACGCCGACGATGTTGCCGGTGCCGATGGTGGCCGCCAGAGCGGTGGTCAGGGCGCCGAACTGGCTGACCTCGCCCTCCGCCCCCTCATCCCGGGTGAATGAGAGCTTGATGGCCTTGAAGATGTAACGCTGCGGGAACCGTAAACGGATAGTGAGATAAATGTGCGTGCCGAAGAGAAGAACGATCAGCGGCAATCCCCAGAAAAACTGGTCGAGACGGGCGACGATATCGGCGATTCCTTGCATGGGCACCTCATTCCTGGGATGGACGATGGGACGGGAAACGGTCTCTGGTCAACGTATCAGCACCATGCCGGTCGTGGCGGGCAGAACCAGCTCGCCCTCGACCGGGCGACCCTGCGGCGACTCCCCCGCCGCTTCGCCGTTAACCAGGATCCGCCAACTCCCCCCGGGCAGGGTGAACCGCGAGATCGCCTCGCGATGACCATTGAGAAGGACCAGCAATTCGGCCGGCCCCACTTCGCCCTCCTGGTGCAGCTGAAAAGCAAGGGCAAAGGGGTTGTCGCCGTCGCTGAAGTGGATGCGCTCCGGCGGGGTCCCGCGGAAGGCGGAAAATTTCCTGCGCAGCCGAATCAAACCCTTGTAATAGTCGACCAACTCCTGGTTGAGGGCGGCATGGCGGTAATCGAGCCAGTTGGTTTCGTTGTCTTTGTTGTAGCTGTTATGATCGATATGGCCGGCCATCGGGTCGGGCGCCTCGGTCTTGGCGATCACCTTGCTGCGCGCGAATTCGTGGCCCTCCTCCATCATCACCACCCCCTGGCTGGTGAAGAGAATCAGGGCGCCCAGTTTGCTGATCTTGAGTTCCTCGGTGGTCAGGCGGGCATTAATGAGCGGATCGGAGATGACCTGGTCGGGCTGGACCGCCCCCGAGCCGATGCGAACAAAGTCACCGTAGCTGTGGTCGTCGTGCGAGCCGAGATAGTTGACCGCATGGCTGCTCTTCTGAAAAAGCCCCCCCTCGGCGGCGAGGGTGCCACGGATGAAGCGTTTCACCGCCTCCCGGTCGACGCCGCCCCAATAGCGCCCGAAGATATAGTTCTGGCCATTCTCCGGATTTTGGCCCTTGATGCCGTTACGGAACTGGTCGTTCCAGGCGGCCCATCCGTGTTTGGAAAAGCCGGCCGGATCGTAGTGGCCGCCGCCCCAGGGTTCGGCGATCAGCACTACGTTGGGATTGATCCGGCGCGCCTCGCGGGTGATCGCATCCACGGTCTCCCAGTCGATCATCGCCGCGAGATCAAAGCGAAAGCCGTCGATGTGATACTCCTCCATCCAGTATTTCACGCTCTCGAGGATGAGCCGCCGCGTCATCGGCCGCTCGGTCTTGAAGTCATTGCCGCAGCCGCTGGTGGCGAGATAATTCTGGTTCTCGTCCAGGCGGAAATAATACTTTTTATCGGTCAGCTTGAAGCAGTTCTGATCATACTGGGAGACATGATTGTAAACGACATCGAGGAGGACGGCGATGCCCGCCCGGTGGAACGCCTTGACCAGATCCTTAAGCTCTTCCACCTGGCGGCCATCTGCTCCGCACAGCGCGCCCGGCGTCATGCTCGCACCACTGGCATAATAGGACTCGGGTGCGAAGAAATAGGAGGTCATATAGCCCCAATGGTTGCGGGCATAGGGATTCCAGGTATTGCGGGTGCCGCCGGCATCGACGTTATATGGGAGTTCAATGTTGCCGAACTCCTGCACGGGAAGCAGTTCGATAGCATTGACCCCCAGGGCCCTGAGGTAGTCGATCCCACCCGTCCGTCCCGGTAGGATCGCGCCCTTGTAGCTGCCCGCCAGCTCCGTCGGGCAGCCCGAGCTCGGATGGGCGGTGAGATCGCGGACGTGGCATTCATAGATGACCATATCCTCCAGCCCGATTCCAAGGGGACGGTCGCCCTCCCAGTCATAACGGCCTGTGTCGAGGATCAAAGTCCGGCCGCGGTGCAGGAACTCATTGGCCGTGGCGACGGCACGGGCATAAGGGTCACAGACCGGTTTGTTATAATCAAACTGCTCCGAAGCCCCGGCCGGCCCATCCACCTGATAGGTGTAGGCCCGGCCGAAAAAGTGGCCGGGAAGAACAACCTCCCAGACCCCATCCCGGTCGCGCTGCAACTCATGCTGCACGCCGGAGGGGGAGACGGCATCGGGATAGAGGGTCAGGGTCACCCGCTTGGCCCGTGGTGCGAAGAGACGAAAGGCCGTGGAGGTGTCATTCCAGGTGCAACCAAGCGGCTTGTCGGAATAAAAGGTATCAAGGAAGTCGTCCGGATTGAGCTCGCATTTGCTTTCACGAAAGTGGAGGTAGCGCGTCAGGGTCAGCTCGATGGGGGCGGTATGCAGGCGGACCGTTTGCTCCTTCTGTTCCACACGGAAAATCTGCAGGGCCGGGGTGAAATAAAAATCAGCGGCTTGAATGGGGCGGGCTGAATCTTGCAGCCGGACATCGACGATATCCGGCGCAGAAATCTTGGCGGTAAGCATCATAGGGGTATTCTTTTGACATCCTGATAATGGAATGAAGCCGGCTGCCGCAAAGAGCAGAGCCGTCCAATAAAACCGCAGACCGCGGCGCAGCCTGTCAGCTGAGTTGAGTCGGATTTTCATTAAGGCCATCCTTCGCCGATGACGCGCAAGTTCATTTTTTGAGTAGTGCGGCCAGAGCGGCCTCGGCTTCTTCGCGGTCATTGAACGGAATCGTGCGGTCCATGAGGGTTTGGGTGGTCTCATGTCCCTTGCCGAGGATCATCACGATATCTCCCGCCTGCGCAGTGGTGATGGCGTGCTGGATGGCTTCGTGCCGGTCAATGATGCGGGTTACCTTGGCCGCATCGCATCCTGCGGTGATATCGTCGAGGATGGCTTCGGGATCCTCGGTGCGGGGGTTGTCCGCGGTGAGGATCACAACATCGCTGAAACGGGAGGCCACCCCGCCCATGATCGGGCGCTTCTCTTTGTCACGGTCGCCACCGCAGCCGAAGACCGTGATCAGCCGCCGCGGATTCAGCCCCCGCGCCAGTCCGAGTACGTTCTCCATGCCATCGGGTGTATGGGCATAATCAACCACCACCGTGAAGGGCTGCCCCAGGTCGACCATCTCCATGCGGCCGGCCACGCGGATCGGGCGCTCGAGGCCGCGTTTGATCACCTCAAGATCGATGCCTTCGGCAACAGCCGCCCCCACCCCGGCCAGGGCATTGTAGACATTAAAACGGCCGAGGAGGCGGGTCTCGATGTCGATGCTCCCCTGCGGCGTCTCGAGGATGTACCGGGTGCCGCTGATCCCGTAGTGGATCTCGCGTGCCATGATGTCGGCTGGCGAAAAGATGCCATAGGTCAGGACGTTGGCCCGGGTCGCCTCGACAAACCGCCCGCCATAGGGATCATCGATGTTGATGACGGCATAATCCTCCGCACCAAGCCAGCGGAATAGCTTGAGCTTGGCATTGAGGTAATTTTCCATGGTTTTGTGAAAATCGAGATGATCCTGAGTGAGGTTGGTGAAGACGGCGATGCGGAAGCGGCATCCCTGCAGGCGGTGGAATTCGATGCCGTGCGACGAGGTCTCCATGAAGCAGTAGGCAACCTTCTGATCCGCCATCTGACGTAGAATCGCCTGAAGATCGGGCGGTTCGGGTGTGGTATCCTTGGATTTGCGGATTTCGCCATTGATCTTGTAATAGAGGGTGCCGATCAATCCAACCCGGTATGGCTCGCTGAAAATGGACTCCATAACATGGGTCGTGGTGGTCTTGCCATTGGTGCCGGTCACACCGACCAGTTTGATCTGCTCGGAAGGAAAGCCGTAGTACCGGTTGGCAAGAAGGCCCAGGGCATAACGCGAATCCGGAACCACCACCTTGACTACCCCGGCAGGGACCGCGACCGGTTCCTGCACCACCACGCAAACCGCCCCCCGGGCGATGGCATCGCTGATCAAGGGATGGCCATCGGGAATTTCGATTTTGTCCAACTGTGTATAAATGGCAATGGCGACATAGATAAAGCCGGGTTCGATGCGCAAGGGGTCGTAGGCGACGCCCTTGACCTCGATGCCGGCGGGATCGCCGGTGACCTGCTTTTCCTGCAAATCGTTCAGGTAGTACTGCAGCTCCATGGTCCTCTCCTTGCGGTAATTAGAGTGCGGGACGGGCAAGAAAATGTAACCATATTTTTTCTGCCTGTCAATACAAAGTGAGACGCACCACCTGCGGCTTGTGGTCCGAGATGGCGAGCGGGATGACACGCGCCTCGAGAATGCGAAAATGGCGGCTGGCGAAGAGCTGATCAATACGCAAAAAATCGAAAAGGATAAAGCGCAGCCAATGGGGGACGCTGCCTTTGAGGTTGTATTGCCCCCAGGTCGTTCCCAAACCCCAGCCGGCGGTGGCGAAGGCATTCCGCAGCGTCGCCTCGAAGCGGCGGTACAGTGGACTGTTGGGCGTGTCATTGAAGTCGCCGGCGACGATGGTCGGCGCTTTGATCCGGCCCACCAGCTGCTCCAGTTGTTCGGCTTCGGCCATGCGGCGCTGATAGGCGAGGCGGGTCTGAGCCAGCGAACTCTCCAGCGTGCGCTTGCCGAAAATCAGCTGCAAAAAGGCGTGTCCGGCCGGGTACAAGTGACCGTTGAAGAGATGGACCTCCTCGCCGCGCAAGCGGATCACAGCATGGTTGATATTGGTGTGGCCGCTCATGTACGGCGTGCCCAGATCGATATTATGCTCCTCCGTGAACGGAATCCGGCTGAGGATGGCACCGCCATTATAATTCTCGAACCGATCCGCCCAGAGCTGATACGGGTAGAGATCGTCAAGCTTCCGCCGGAAGAGTTTCTGATCGCTCGAATTGATCTCCTGGATGAAGACCAGGTCGGGTTTCTCGCGCTGGATGAGTTCGAAGAGGGGCGCCCGCTTTTCTCCGTACAAGGTACTGGAGATGTTATAATCCAGAATCTTCAAATGACCCGGTCCAGCCTTGCGCAGCGACGGGAAAGAAGGGAAGAGCTGAGGCCCATAATTGAGAACCAGCCCCAGGCAGGCCATATAAAAGAGAAAATAATGGGCGCGGATACTGCGGCTGCGCCGGGCGTCGCGCACCGCCAGAAAGACCAGCAATCCGATCAGCAGAAAGAGCCAGCGAAAATAAAGAGGCAGATCCCCGAGCACCAGGATCCAGAACAGCAGCACTGCCGCAACCAGGGCTCTGCGCGCGATCCGGCGTGGCAGCTGGCGGAAGGCGAGAGCGCATACGTAAAAAGGCAAGGCCAGTCCCACCAAAAGCCACAGTGTGTCCTGGAGGAGGCTGGCCGCCATCTCCACAGTCGGGACACGCGGCAGAAAGAGCACCCGCAGATTGCCCCAGACCAGGGCTTCACCGGTCAGGACGACCACCCAGAACAAGAAAAGAAAGGATGCAAGAATTCGTCTGATGGATTGGAATCGATTCATAATTTTCAATTTAGTATTATTTTATTTTAGATAAAAGTCTTTTATGGCCCGGGCATGCATCCGGAGCGGGATCGAGGCAGGTGGAAACCAGCGGAGCGCGGCCGGGCGGGCCGCCGGCTCTCCCCGCAAAAATTCGAGAATTCTCTTGTTTCTTAATAATTTTGCCCTAACTTGTACCCCGTTCTTTAAACCATCCCAAGGAAACGGCATGAGTAACGATACGCTAAGGCATGTCCGCCAAGTCGCGCGCAGTATTTTCATCGGGGATGCCCGCAATCCCGAGGATCCCCACATCTTCCACAAGCTCACCCTGGTTGCCTTTTTCGCCTGGGTCGGACTCGGAGCAGATGGCCTCTCCTCATCCTGTTATGGCCCGGAGGAGGCTTTCCGCGCCCTTGGGAGCCATTTCTATCTTGGCCTTTTCGTCGCCCTCGGCTCGGTCCTGACCATCTTTGTCATCAGCGCCAGCTACTCGCAGATCATCGAACTCTTTCCTCACGGCGGTGGCGGCTACCTGGTCGCGAGCCGTTTGCTCTCTCCCAAAGTGGGTATGATCTCCGGATCGGCATTGCTGATCGACTACGTCCTGACCATCACCCTCTCGGTCGCCAGCGGGGCGGATGCCCTGTTCAGTTTTCTGCCGGCCAGCTGGTACACTTTGCGGCTGCCGTTTGCAGTGGCGGTTCTTGGTCTGCTCATCCTGCTCAACCTCCGCGGTGTCAAGGAATCGGTCGCACCGCTGGTACCGATCTTTTTGACCTTTTTGCTGACCCATGCCTTTGCCATCTTTTATGGCCTGTTCACCCATCTCGCCAACTTCTCCGAACTGGCGCAGACCACACTCCTCGACGTCCGGCGGTCCCATGCCGAGTTGGGCATGCTGGGCATGATTCTGCTGGTTCTTCGGGCCTACAGTATGGGCGCCGGCACCTATACCGGCATCGAGGCGGTCAGTAACGGCATGCCAATTCTGCGCGAGCCCAAAGTCCGGACCGCCAAGACCACCATGCGCTACATGGCCTTCT
This sequence comes from bacterium, assembly GCA_035419245.1. Taxonomy (NCBI): domain Bacteria; species bacterium. Next base: position 28,317 of record DAOLSP010000007.1, read on the forward strand.
CACTCGCCTTCATGGTTATGGGACTGATGATCGGCTACATGCTCTTCCGCGTCGAACACCTCCCCGGCAAGACCCTCAATGCCATCCTCCTCGAGCAAATGGTCTCCGGCTGGCCGCATTGGGCCGGCCTCACCTTTGTCCTGGTCACCCTCTTTTCGGAAGCGGTGCTGTTGATCGTCGCCGCCCAGACCGGCTTTCTGGATGGTCCGCGCGTCCTGGCCAATATGGCGCTTGACCGTTGGCTGCCGAGCCGGTTCGCATCCCTCAGTGACCGGCTGGTGACCCAGAATGGCATCCTGATCATGGGCGGCGCCTCGCTGATTCTGATGGTGCTCAGCAAAGGTTCGGTCCGTCTTATGGTGGTGCTTTACAGCATCAACGTCTTTATCACCTTTTTTCTGTCGCAGCTGGGCATGGTGCGCCACTGGTGGCAGGTCCGCCGTTCAGAGCGGAGGTGGCTGCAGAAGCTGACGATCAATGGAATCGGCATGGTCCTGACCGGCTTCATCCTGATCTCTGTCGCCACCCTCAAGTTCGATGAGGGGGGTTGGATCACCCTGGTGGTGACCGGAGCCCTGGTCAGCGTGGCGCTGCTGGTCAAGCGGCATTATATTCGTACCGGAAACGAGCTCAAACGGCTCGATTCGCTGGTGGATTCAGTGGAACTCTCGCTCTCCCACCGGGAGGATGCAGTCAAACGGCCGCGCCGAAAACCCATCCGCAGTGCACGTACGGCGGTGCTGCTCACCAGCGGGTACAATGGCCTCGGCTTGCATACCCTCTTCGGAACGATGAAACTCCTCGGCAAGGAGTTCAGGAATTTCATCTTCGTTCAGGTGGGGGTGGTGGATGCTGGCGCATTCAGGAGTCCAGAGGAGATGGCCGAACTACGGGCGCACGTCAAGGGCGACCTTGACAGGTACGTCCACTATATGCAGAGTCAGGGCTATTACGCCGAGAGCATCCCCCTGATCGGCATCGATGTGGTCGAAGAGATCGTCCGCGAGGCGCCGCTGATCCAGGAGCGCTTCCCTGGGGCGGTCTTCTGCGGCGGCCAGCTGGTCTTTCCGACGGAACCGATGTTTTCGCGCTGGCTGCACAACTATACTGTTTTCAGTCTGCAGCGTCGCTTTTATTACCTGGGCCTCCCGGTGGTGCTCCTGCCGATCCGGGTCTAGCCGCCGCCCACGTTGAAAAAGCCGCTTGTGTTTTTCAAAAAAAGTGCGTATATGAAAGCAATCAAGCCATGGAGGTAGCGATATGCCGCACACCTATGAAGAACTCAAGACGAAAACGATCGCCGAGCTGCGCGAAATCGCCAAGGGTCTCGATAACGAAGCGGTTCAGGGCTACACCCAGCTCAACAAGGAGCATCTGCTGATCGCAGTCTGCAGGGCCTTGGGAGTCGACATGCATGCGCACCACAAGCACCATGAGGCTGCCGAAGCGCTTGCCAAGATGAAAAAAGAGGTCAAGTCGCTCAGGAAGCAGCGGGATGAGGCCCTTGCTGCCCATGATCACGTCGCCCTGAAGCGAATGCGGACGCGGATACGCCGCCTGAAAAAGCGCATTTCTCAGGCCTGAGACCCAAAAAGCCCGAAAAGGTCAACTTTCCGGGCTTTTTCACAGGGCAAAGATTCGGATCAGTCATGGAGGAAGCGGCTGACCTTGGACAGAAAATGGCGGTGAAACCGCGGATCATCGGTGAGTTCGGGATGGAAGGTGCTGACGAGGATATGCCCGTTTTCAGCGGCGACGGGATCGTTCCCATGCCAGGCGAGCGGTGTGACACCCGGTCCGCAGGTTAGGATCTTGGGTGCGCGGATGAAGACCCCCTCCATCTGGCCAGAGTAGCCGGCGATCTCGACGCGCAGCGTGTCGATGAAAGAATCGATCTGGCGGCCATAGGCATTGCGTTCCACCAGCAGATCAATCAGGTTCAGGGTCGCGACGGTATCGTCCTTCACCTCCCGGGCGAGCAGAATCAATCCCGCACAGGTGCCATAGATCGCCTTGCGCCGGCCGAACGTCCGCAAGGGGTCCCAGAGCCCGTGCTTTTGCAAGAGAATCATCATGGTGGTCGACTCGCCCCCGGGCAGGATCAGTCCATCGCAAGCCGCCAGCTCCGCTTCGGTTCGCACCAGCCGGCTCTCCTGCCCCAGTTTCCCGAGCATCTCCTGGTGTTTGGCATAGTCTCCCTGGATGGCCAAGACGCCGATGTGCATCTACCAGCCTCTCCCCGCCATGCGCTCATTCTCGGGAATTGAGGAGATTTCGAGCCCCGGCATCGCCTCACCAAGGCCCTCGGACACCCGGGCGATCAGGTCGAAATCAAGATAGTGGGTGGTGGCGCTGACGATGGCTTTGGCGCGCTGCGCCGGATCGCTCGACTTGAAAATACCGCTACCGACGAATACCGTCTCGGCGCCGAGTTGCATCATCAGTGAGGCGTCGGCCGGGGTGGCGATGCCACCGGCCGAGAAATTGGGCACAGGCAGCTTGCCAAGCTTCTTGACCTCGCGCACCAATTCGACCGGCGCACCGAGATTCTTGGCCTCGGTCACCAGTTCCTCATCGCCTAACCCCTGCAGCCGGCGGATGCCGCTCTGGACGCTGCGCATGTGGCGGACGGCCTCGACGATGTTGCCCGAGCCGGCCTCGCCTTTGGTGCGAATCATCGCGGCGCCCTCGGCGATGCGGCGCAAGGCCTCACCGAGATTGCGGCAACCGCAGACAAAGGGCACCTTAAATTTCCATTTGTCGACGTGAAACTCCTCGTCGGCTGGAGTGAGCACTTCGCTCTCATCGATGAAATCGACGCCGAGCGCCTCGAGTACCTGGGCCTCGGCGAAATGGCCGATGCGGCACTTGGCCATTACCGGGATAGTGACCGCCTTCTGGATCGCCTTGATCACGGTCGGATCGGACATGCGCGCGACGCCGCCATGAGCGCGAATATCCGCCGGGATGCGCTCGAGGGCCATGACCGCCACCGCGCCCGCCTCCTCGGCGATTTTGGCTTGCTCCGGCGTGGTCACATCCATGATCACGCCCCCCTTGAGCATTTCGGCAAGACCGATCTTGACCCGCATATTCTCTATGGTTTGCATAGGCTATCCTCTACAAGTTTATAATGATTCCATCCATAAAGTTAAACATTTTTTTTCAATTTATCAACAGCTCTTTTCCACAGCCCAGCACGGCGGAGTGGCAACGGGAGGACTATTCGCCTTGCAATTGTCCGCCGGGATGCGTATACTGAAAACAAAAGGAGATTCCAGGATGGCCGAACCCCTCTATTACTACCGTCGCGGCAGCGGCCAAAAAGAAGAAGAGATCATCCTCGGTGAACCCCTGATGCGTTGGGCCTACCACTCTCGTCCAGGCAAGATGCTAGGTGCTCTGCTTTTTCATCGGCCCTGGCTAAGCCGGCTGACGGGATGGCTGGCCGATACCCGCTGGTCGCGGCGGCAGATCGCCCGGGTAATCCGCGATCTTCGGATCGATACCGCCGAGTTTGCCGAGCCGCCGGAGACCTACCCCACCTTCAATGCCTTTTTCAGCCGCCGACTCAAACCCGATGCGCGCCCCTTCGCCGCCGATCCTCTCGCCCTCGCCTCGCCCGCGGACGGCCGGGTCCTGGTCTATCCCGCGCTGCAGGCGGAAACCCTCCTGCCGGTTAAGGGCCGATCCTTCACCGTCGATGCCCTGCTCGGCAGTAATGCGTCCCCCTTCCACAGCGGCAGCCTGGCGATCGTACGCCTCTGTCCGGCCGATTATCACCGTTTTCATTTTCCCTGCGACGGCCGCATTCTCGAGCAGAAGCGTATCCCAGGCCGTTTCCACTCGGTCAATCCCCTGATCTTGGCCCTCGGCATCGACGTCTTTGGTGAGAACCAGCGCGAAGTGGCCTTGCTGGAGAATGACCGGCTGGGACGGTTCGCTTTCATCGAGGTTGGGGCCTTCGGTGTCGGCCGCATCGTTCAGACCCATGCGGATCCGAGGTTCCGCAAGGGGGAAGAGAAGGGCTATTTCGAATACGGCGGCTCGACAATCGTGCTGGTCTTCCAGCCGGGCCGGATCGAGTTCGCCGCGGATCTGCTCGAGCATAGCCATGCAGGCTATGAGACCTTTCTCAAAGCGGGAGAGGAACTGGGGCGTGCGGCGCAATGAGGGTTTTAGGCCGCACCGGTGGTCTCCGGCTCGTGTCTATCGCGACTTGATGCCGCTCCGCAGCATCTCGAGGGCCTTGTCGAGGCGCGCTTGCCGTGTCTCGGGCTTTCGGGCCTCGGTGATCCAGTTGACGTACTCTTTCTGGTGGGTGTAAGAGAGGCTCTTGAAAAAGGCCGCAGCCGCAGGCTCGTCCGCCAGACGCCGGGCAAGGTCCTCCGGTACCGTAACCACGCGCGGGGAGAGGTCCTGCTCCAGTATGACATGTACGCTGTCGCCCGGTCCCTTGCCAATCGCCGCTCGCGCCGCCCTGGTCAGCCCGATGAAGTGACAGGGCTGGCCCATCCGCGCCAGGGAGCCGCGATAGAGATACCCATCAAAGGTGACCTGAACCTTCACCTGGCCGCGCGTGCCGAACTCCTGTTCCACATCCCAGGGAAATTCAATCCATCCGATGTCCTTCGTTTCATCGCCGCGGATCACGGCATCAAATTCATATTTTTTCGCCATAACGTCCTTCCGTTTCGGTTCCCACCCCCATAAACCGCAAAAGCGTAGAAATAATTCTTGCAATTCGCGGGGAAATAGAATACTTTTTACCACTGCGCTGTTTTATGACGAAACAGCCAACTTGTGCCCCGCAGGTGGGTAGCGCATTGTGCAAGGAGACGGGATGTACGACGCCATACTATTCGATCTGGATGGAACCCTGCTGGAACTGGACAATGATCTCTTCGTCAAGTCCTATTTCGGCGCCATGGCGCCCAAGCTCGCTCCCTGGTACCCCAAGGGGGAGTTCATGCCCATCATCCTGGCCGCAACGGAGGCGATGATGCAGTCCCGCGGCGACCGGGGGCTGCTCTGCGATGTCTTCCGTGAGGTCTACGATCGCCGCAGTCCGGTACCCTTCGCGACGCTCGAGCCGGTCTATGCGGACTTTTACCGCAATGAATTCGAAGCCGTACGGGTGCTCTCCCGACCGCTCCCGCTGGCACGCGACGTTCTGAAACAGGCTGTCGCCATTACCCCTCGCATCGCCCTCGCGACCATACCGATCTTTCCGCGCATCGCCATCGACGCACGGCTGGCGTGGGGCAACCTGGCCGACTTTCCCTTCAGCCTGATCACCAGCTTTGAGAACATGCACACCAGCAAGCCCAATCCCACTTACTATCTCGAAATCGCCCACCACCTCGGCGTGGCTCCGGGCGCCTGTCTTATGGTGGGCAACGATTACCGTGACGACATGTCCGCTAGCGCCGTAGGCATGGAAACCTTTCTCGTCCTGGATGGCGCCCTTAACGCCCACCTCGCTCATCAACATCCCCCCACCTATACCGGCAGCCTGGCCGAATTGCACGAATTCTTGCAACAACTCCGCACCAGTTGAATCCTTTTGCATTGCTCTGCATCCAATTCCTCGGAAGGACGCAAGTGCGCTCTTCCGGTATGGACCTTTTACCTGTAAAGGAGCATTCATGGCTACCACCCCTCTCACCATTGAAAATTTCCAGAGCACCATCGAGAATAACCCCATCGTCCTTATTGATTTTTGGGCTGGCTGGTGCGGCCCTTGTAAGATGTTCGCTCCAACTTATGAAGCGGTTTCCGCAAAGCACAGCGACATCGTTTTCGCCAAGGTGGACACCGAGGCGCAAGGAGATCTCGCTTCCCTCTTTGGCATTCAATCGATTCCGACGCTTGCCATCTTCCGCGACGGCATCCTTCTCTATCGCGAGGCCGGTGCTGTGCCCGAGGCAATGCTCGAGGAACTCATCGGCCAGGTGCGCAAGCTCGATATGGATAAAGTGCGCGCCGACATCGCAAAACAGGAGCAGGAACAGGCCCACGAGCATGACTGCGCCAGCTGCGCAGGCTGCGGCCACTCCCACTGATCCCCGGATTTCGTACGAGGGCGGGTCTCCCCGCCCTTTTTTTTTGCCCCGCCCTCACTCCGCTCATAGCATGATTTTTGCAACATTTTTAGACCGATCCAGCCCCAAAAGAATCATCCCGAATTTTTCATATCCAGCAGCGACAGTGAGGCAGCCATGAGAAAAATGCTACTATCTATCTGTATCTTAATATCTTATAACCAGGCCCACCCTGCCGCCACTTTGCGGCTCCTCAGTGACACCGTGCCCCTCTACGAGTTCGCCACCCTCTCCTGTGACGCCGGGAGGGACATCGCCAATCCCTTTATAAGCATAACGTTATCCGCTACCTTCATCTCCCCCGATGGCCGTTCCTTCACCGCCGAGGGCTTTTACAACGGCGGCCGCGACTGGCTGTTGCGCTTCATGCCCGACCGGACCGGGACCTGGAGCTTCTCGTGGTCCTTTGGCAGCGACATGGGCAGCGGGAGTCTCAACTGTGTATCAAAGCGAAACAACCATCTCCATGGACACATCCGCGTGGACGGGCACAAGCTCCGCTTCGACGACGGCACCGCCCTGCACTGGATCGGCGGCAAGTACATCGATTTCGACGATCCCTATTACTTGACAGCTGAGCACAAGAGCGTCCCTGAACGCTACGAACCCGCCCGCTACCTGCCTTTGGTCCACACCTACCTGCAAAACATCGCCGCCAAGGGGCTGAACGGCATCGTCCTCAAGTCGCGTGTCCTACCCCTCAACGACGAGGGGCAATCCATGGATCTCGGCTTTCTCGCCAACTTCGACCAGATCATGCAATGGTGCATGGATCTGGGCATCAACGTTCAGCTCAATTTATTCGACACCTGGGGCAAGCTCAAACCCGGCATCGCCATCGCCGGCAATCCGGACCCCCTCAACTTGATGCTGGAACCGCATTATCCCGGTACTTATGTGGAGGAGACCCGGTTCTTCATCCGCTACATGATCGCCCGTTATGCAGCGTATCCCAACACCCTGTGGGAGCTCTGGAATGAAGCGGAACGCCAGAAGGTTTCCGCCGCGGAAGCCTCCGCCCTCTATGCCGGCTACTTCAGCCAGTATGATCCCTATAGGCTCCCCATCAGCGCCTCCGAGATCCAGACCGCTGCTTATCCGCTCCAAATCACCTCGTTCCACGCTGGATTCAAGTGCGATCCCGCCGAGTGGAACTGGACCCATGAACGGACGGCCACCCCCTCTCTTTACAAGAAGTGGGTCAACTATGACGCTTACGGCTACCGTTACGGTCGCCCGATTCTCTGGAACGAGCTCTATCCCTTTGACGGCGTGGATGATGGCGGAGGCTATGCCACCAATTCGGCCGCTCATGACTGGTTCCGCGCCACCTTCTGGGGCAATTTCACCGCCGGCTGCGTCGGCACCAGCGAGTTCTGCTGGGCTCCGATCGACCAGGTGCCCAACAAGGTGACCGACTACCATAGTTACTTCGCCAAATTCCTGAGCTACCTCAAGGATTTCAACGCCCTCGAACCAGCCGACAGCGAGGTCGAGTGCAGCGCGGGCACGGCGACCCTATGCCGGAAGAAGGGCAAGGAGTATGTGATCTACCACTTCACCAAGAACCGGGGCAGTCAGACCACGATCAATGTCAAACTGCCGGCCGGAACCTATTACCATCAGTTTTATGATCCCAAAACCGGCGAAACCGTGAGCATCCGCGGCATGATCACCCGCGGCAGTGAAGGCTGGCAATCCTTTTACACGCCCTCCTTCAATCAGGATATCGTCCTTTATCTGATCGAAAGCAGCTATTACGGCGTCGTGACCCCTGTCGAACTGACGCATTTCTCCGCCGCGCGGAAGGAGGGCGTCATCGAACTGAGCTGGCGCACGACCTCTGAAAGCAGCAATTACGGCTTTGAGATCGAACGCGCCGACGCCGCGGAAGGGCCCTTCACCCTGGTCGGTTTCGTTGCCGGCAATGGCACCACGGCCGTCGCCCATGACTACAGCTGGCGTGATCCTGACGCCGGCCGCAGCCCTCTCTATTACCGTCTCATCCAGATCGATGCCGATGGAACCCGCCATGCTTCACCCGTGGTGACGGTGGCGGCCGCGGCGGTGACCGCACCCCGCGCCAGGCTCTACCCCAATCCCGGCCGCGGCGCGGTACATCTGCGCTTCCATATCGATCATCCGGATCAGATGCGCCTGACCATCTTCAATACCCTGCAGCAGATCGTCTGGCAGAGCCCTTGGCAGGATGGCACACCGGGAGAACATGAAATCCTCTGGAATGGCCGTACGCCCGCTGGCGTGCCAGCCGCATCCGGACTCTATTTTTATCGTCTGGAGATGCGCAATCCGGCACCGGAAAACGGAAAAATTGTTGGACGTTTCGTCTATACACCGTAAATTTGGAAAAGGGCTAATCCAACCAATGACGAGGTGTATCCATGAACCGACCGGACTGGAGTGCAACCGAGGCGTACGCCTATCCTCTGTTGATCAAGAACCTGCTCTTCGCCCCCGCTTGCTATAATCCCGACCAGGAGATCGTCTACAAGGGCGAGAAACGGTTCACCTACGCGCAATTCCGAGAACGGGTGCGCCGTTTGGCCGGAGCTCTGATTAAAATGGGGATCAAGCCGGGAGATACTGTCGCAGTGATGGACTGGGACAGCCACCGCTACCTCGAGTGTTTTTATGCGGTGCCGATGATCGGCGCTGTCCTTCATACCATCAACATCCGCCTCTCTCCTGAGCAAATGGTCTTCACCATCAGCCATGCGGAGGATACCGCTCTCCTCATCAACGCCGAGTTCCTGCCCCTGCTCGATCACATCAAGGGGCGCATTGATACCATCAAGCACTTTGTGCTGTTGAATGACAGCAGCACACCGCCGGATCACCCTTCCAACTTCACGGACGAGTATGAGCATTTCATCGCCGCAGCCGAACCGGTGGAAGAGTTCCCCGATTTTGATGAAAATACCCGGGCAACAACATTTTACACCACCGGTACGACCGGAATGCCCAAGGGGGTCTTCTTCTCACACCGCCAGCTCGTCCTGCACACCCTGAGTGGTCTGGTCTCACTCTCTTCCAATCCAGGCCAGGGCTCCTTCAACCGCGACGACGTCTACATGCCCCTCACTCCGATGTTCCATGTGCATGCCTGGGGCATCCCCTATATGGCCACGATGCTCGGGGTCAAGCAGGTCTATCCAGGCAAGTATGCTCCCGATACCCTTTTGAAACTGATCGATCAGGAAAAAGTGACCTATTCGCATTGTGTGCCGACCATCATGCACATGCTGCTCAAGCATCCCAGCAGCGAAGAGGTCGATCTCTCGCACTGGAAGGTGATCATCGGCGGCGCTGCGCTGCCCAAGGCCCTCTGTCTGGCGGCGATGCAACGCGGCATCGATATCTACTCGGGCTATGGCCTTTCAGAGACCTGCCCGATCCTGTCGATCTCGCAGCTGCGCCCGGAGGAAATGGCCCTGTCCGCGGAAGAGCAGGCGGCGCTGCGCTGCCGCACCGGCACTCCCTTTGCTTTGGTCTATATGCGCGTCGTCAACAGCCAATTCAGGGAGATCCCCGATGACGACCTCGCCTCCGGAGAAGTTGTTGTCCGCGCCCCCTGGCTCACGCCGAGTTACCTCAAGGATAAGGTCAATTCTGAAAAGCTCTGGGCGGGCGGCTGGCTGCATACCAGCGATGTTGCGGCACGCAACCACCGCGGCAGCATCCGCATCACCGACCGGCTCAAGGATGTCATCAAAGTGGGCGGCGAATGGCTCTCCTCCCTGGAGCTGGAAGATATCCTAATCAGCCATCCGGCGGTTTCTGAGGCAGCGGTGATCGGTCAGCCCAATGACCGCTGGGGCGAAGTGCCCCTGGCTTTCGTTGTCCGCAAGGAGAAAGAAGCTTTGACGGCCAAACAGCTGATCAGCCACATCCGCGAGTTCATTGACAAGGGGCTGATTCCCGGCGAGGCCATTCTGCTCAAGGTGCAGTTCATCGAGGCCCTGGAAAAGACCAGCGTCGGTAAGGTCAACAAGGTGGCGATGAGGGACAAGTATCTCAAGTAGGAGGGTCAAACCCTCGGCCGGGATCAGAAGCGCAGGGTTTGCAAGGGCAGAAGCAGGGAGGCGGCCAGGAGTTTTGATGTGAACTCCTTGTCGCTGCGCAGTGCGGCGCCGATCTCGATGCCGATCGGCAGAGGCAGGGTGGCCTGGGCGAGAAAAAGTTCGGGGACATGCGGCTCATCTTTATAGCCAACGCCGATCTCGAGGCGGCCGATCGGGCGCAGAACCAGGCCGGCCTGCCAGGTTAGGTTCTCCCATGCGGTGGTGCCATCATCGCCGGTGATCTGCTGCTCCAGCCACAGGGAGCGATGGAAGAGGGCGATCGCGCTGCCGAGCATGTAGCGGCGTGGAATGGTTCGGCCGTCGATGACCGGTTCGTTGCAGTCCAAGGCCAGTGCTGCGATTGTCAGAAACGGCAGCGGCTGAAAATGAAGACCGGCATCGATGCCGAATTGGTTGTCGATGTGGTGCGGGTATTCCAGAGAGTAGAGTTTGTTGCTGGTACCGATCGCCAGCACACGGCCGCCGACCGACAGATTGAGGCGGTAGATTCTGAGGGTCCGCTCGCTCCGGCCCGCTGCCAGCGGAAGCTGCTGGTAGGCAAACCCCAACCCCCCCATGCTCATGGCCGCGGCATATTCGTGATCCTTCCACTCCTTGTCGCCGATGCCCTGAACCCTGACGCCATCATCATTGGGTCTGGCGCTGAGCGCGCCCGGATTGAGCAGCATCGCTTCCACGCCCAGTTCATGGGTGAGGAAGGCGCCTTCCACCCAGGCCGCGCCCGGCTGATGCTGCGCGTGAGCCGCTCCGCACAGGACGAGCACGACCGCAGTCGTCCGGAGCGGATGATTTCCCCGTCTCTTCCTCAATAGAGCTGCGTCCCCACAGAAAGCGAAATACAGTTGTAGTCATCGGCGCTTGCGATGAAATGCATGCCGAAGGCTAATCCCACGCTCCAGCGAGGGTTGAGCGTCCATTCGAGACCCACCTCGGTGCCCAGTCCGAACCGGAATTTGGTGCTCTTCTCATCCGAATTTTGTTGCGGAAAAGAGGGATAGCTCTTCTTCAGACTGGTGTAGACGAGATGGGGTTCGAGGGCCGGCCGCAGGAAGAAGGTATAGGAAGGGCTCTCGGTCGGGAGAAAGTGGATGGGAAGCCCGAGTGAGAGGGTGTTCACCATCGCGCCGCCCTCGGCGGTCATCGATCCCGGCACATCGGTCACTTTGGCCAGATCCTGGTTCAGGGAGAAGAAGGCCATGCTCAGCTGTGCCGAGGCGAAGAGCGAAAAGGAGGTAAACTCTTTGAGTAAATAGCGGTTGCAATAGCCGACGGCAAAACCCGTTTTGTAATTCTCGCCGAAATCCGGGGCATAGCCGATGAAAAAGCTGTCCTGGTGCTGCTGGATATCGTAGCTGCGTTGCGTCCGTTCCGCCGGTGTGGAGGCAACGGCCAGGGCCGCGGGGGCACTCTCACGTGGTTCGACGGCACTCTTTTGCAGTTTCGGTGGTTTGATTGGTTTGACGGCCGCATGGTATTCAAGACTGCGCAGCTGCTTTTTATCGAGGGTCAGCCGGCCGATATTGGTCTCGAGGGTGACGGTGTTACGGTCCTCATTGAAGATATAGCCCTGCAGTACGTTGCCGGCCGTCAAACGCGCCGTGACTGGCTCGCCGCGTTCGGCATACTCGCTGTTGACGTATTCGATCAGCTTGACCTGCGTCTTGGGGATGGTCAGCCGGCCCCATTCGGTCTTGAGCAGAATCGAATCGAGGCTTTTACTGATCAAGGAGCCGTTCGCGGTCTCGCCGTTCAGGAGGTGGACCACAACCAGATCATTCAGCGGCTGCTGCTCCAGCGAATCGGCCGGCGTACCGGCTGCCCGCGCCTCCGGCCGCTGCAGGTAGAGCACCGATTCGATGGCGGCACGGCGGGTCCGGATCTGTCCGAGGTCGGTCAGTACCACAAGGTACTCCGGACTCTCCTCGATCAGCTCGCCCTCCATGGTTTTGCCGTTATAGAGGATAACCTTGACTTTATCGCCGGCCGCCTGGGCGGCCGAGAAGCAGAGCAGACCAGCCAGAGCGGCCGTTATGACGATCTGATAGGCATGCCTCATGATCACCTCAACCTCCCTTAGCGAACAAAAAAGGACCAGATTTCACTGGTGGAGTTGACATCCGGCTCCACCACAACCCCGCCCGAATGGACGCCGTTGCTTTTGCTGTAAGCCCCGATCCACCAGTAATAGAGCGACTGGCTCGAGAGTTTGCTCCCCGAATAGACCATCTGCTGGGCGGTCGTAACCTTGGAGGTCCAGATAATATTGGACAGCGGGGCCAGTCCGACGAAGACCTGATAGCCTACCGCATCAGCGACCGGCTGCCAGGTGAAAGTGAGCGCGCCGCTTTGGACCGTGCGGTTGCCCGGGCTGAGCAGGGCCACCTTGTCGAGGATGCGATCAAAATCCGCTGAACTGGCCACGCTGGCGCGGCCGCCGAGATCGACGCAGGTCACCCTATAATAATAGACAGATCCGGTGGTGACCTGCGTGTCGCGGAAGAGGCTGACCGCCGTGGAATCGACCAGGGTGGAAGCGTCGGCCTCAAAGGCCGGTTTGGTGCTGCGATAGACACGAAAATGACTCAGATCGCTGATGGTCGGGGGGATCCAGGTCACGCTGCATTCCACTTGATTGAGGCTGGCGTTGTTGTGTCCGTACACCACGACGGCGGTGGGGCTGGCCGGAGACGAAATATTGACCGGCCGAACATCAAGAATGCCGGAAGCAGCACTCTCGTTGCCGGCATAATCGCTGGCGGTCAGATAATAGTAATAGGTGGTTTCGTAGTCGAGGAAACGGTCGACATATTCGTTTTCCGTGAGCGTGGCGAGGGGGAGAAAAGAGACGGGCGAAGCGACGGCGCGGTAGATCGTATAGTGTTTGAAATCCTGCTCGCCGTTCGGCGCCCAGCGAAAGCGCGCTTCGCCATCGCCGCCGCCGAGCAGCATGAAGGTGGTTGGCGTAGCAGGCGGGGTCACATCAGCCGGTGCGGTGATTTTGCTGCAGGCAGGTAGGCCGAGGAGCGGCAGCACGACCAACCCAAAGACCCGGAAAAGCCGCTTTCTATTCATATTCTTGGCCCTGTAAGAATGGCAGAGGTTCTTCGAGATGCCCTGAACAGAAACAGCAGGATCGGAATCCCCTTTTATATAATACCCATAAAACAGTCCTTTGTCAATAAAAATCTCCGGGCTTGTCAATAGCGGACACGGCGTTTGTCGCGGTCGCGCCCCCGCCCGCCGACATGGATATTGCACGATTCCGTGGGCTGATATCGGACGTCGAACAGCTCCTCGACCACCTCCGGGCAAGCAGGACTGGCCAGCAGCTTGGTTTCGTTGCAGATGGCCAGCCGGACCACGCCGGCTGGCTGGCTCAGCCATTCCTCCGGCAGCCGCAGAGTGATGAGGGCATTCTTGATGGTCGTGACGGTGATGGGTAGCGCGGCAGCGGTGCCGGTCTGCTTGTTACCGAGCGTCAGGGCGGGATCATCATGGCCCACCCAGGTGCCGACCACCATCTGCGGGGTGAAGGTGATGTACCAGGCATCGGTGAAATCGTTGGTGGTGCCGGTCTTGCCTCCGGCGGGCCGGGTGAATCCGTACTGGGAGACCGCTTGGGCGCCGGTGCCGGCTTGGGCGACCGTCCGCAGCATGTCGGCCATAATATAGGCGGTCTCCTCGCGCAAGACCCCTTTGCTCTGCGGACTGTTCTTTTGCTGGAGATTGCCGTACTTGTCCTCGACCCGCAGGATCCCGAAAGGCTGGACCAGCACACCGTGGTTGGCGAACACCCCGAAGGCTGAGATGAGTTCCATCGGGATGACCCCGCACGAACCGAGCGCCAGCGCGTCGACGGCGTCCAGCGGCGTGGTGATGCCGAGATTGCGGGCATATTGAACGACCTGGCGCGGCGGCACGTCTTCCTGAACCAGCCGGGTCGTGACCAGATTGAGCGAACGACGCAAGGCCTCGCGCAGGGTAGTCTTGCCGCTGATCGATTCATCGAAATTATGCGGGGTCCAGCGGGTGCCGTCGGGCAAATCGACCACGACCGGCTGATTGAGTTTTTCGTAACAGGGCATGTAGCCATTGTCCACAGCGGCCGTATAGACAATCGGCTTGAAGGCCGATCCCGGCTGGCGCCGGGACTGGACCGCGCGGTTGAACTTGCTCTCGCTAAAATCCCGGCCGCCGATCATGGCGAGAATATGGCCATTGCGGGGGTCGATCGCCACGAGCGCGACCTGCACCGCAGCGCGCTCGTTGAGCACCGAGTCGACGAAGGCCTTGCGCGTAAGCCAGCGCTCCACCGTATCCTCCTGCAGCTGCTCAGGCGAGAGGAATTTTTGCAGGATCTCCTTCTTGCGCAGATTACGGTTGGAGACCTCCTGCACCTTGGGCAGGTAGGTGCGCACGGCCTCTTCCGCGCAAGCCTGCACGCGGGAATCGAGGGTGGTGTAGATGTTCATCCCGCTCTTGTAAAGATCCCAGCCATAGTCCTTCTGCAGATTCTGACGCAACCACTCGGTGAAATAGGGGGCAATGCCTTCCAGCTCTGAACCCGTACGTGGCTTGACCCCGAGAGGCGAAGCGATCGCCTCACGGTATTGAGCCTCAGTGATAAAACCCTCGTCGCGCATCCGGTAAAGCACAATCGTGTTGCGCCGCTTGAGGGCGCGATTCGGGTAGCGGATCGGATTCCAGTAAGCCGGCCGTTGCAGGCTGGCCGTCAGCAGCGCACATTCAGGCAGGGTCAGATCGTGCGCCCGCTTGCCGAAAAGATACTGGGCCGCCGCTTCAACGCCATAGGTGCCGTGCGCGAACGACATGTGGTTGAGGTACATCTCGAGAATTTCAGGCTTGGTATAGGTCCGTTCGATCTGGATCGCGGTCATCCATTCCCGGATCTTGCGCGTCATCGTTTTCTCCGGCGTCAGGTAGAGCCGCCGGGCGAGCTGCTGGGTGAGCGTGCTCGCCCCCTGTTGCTTGCTCAGGGTGAAGATATCGAAGAGGATGGCGCGGACAAAACGCAGCGGCCGGATGCCCCAGTGGTCGTAAAAGCGGGCATCCTCAGTGGCCAACACCGATTTGATCATCATCTCCGGGATCTCGGAAATCGGGATATAGAACCGGCGTTCGGTGAAAAACTCCTTGATGAGGACGCCGTCCGCCGAGTAGACCTTGGAAGCCAGTTCGGGATTATAGTTCTCCAACGTATCCAGCTTGGGCAGACTCATGCCGAGGTAGACCAGCCAGGCCAGCAAAAAAACCGCCAGGACGGCCAGAACGCCCAGAATCCGTTTCCAGCGCTGCTTGGCGGGCATCGCCGTCAGCCTGCGCTTCATGTCGGTCATGATGGAGGTATGCTTGATCGTCATTGTCCAGCCTGTTGATGTAAGAACGCCCCGCAGAGCAGGGCGTTGATCTTTCGCTAATAGCGTTTGATATGGGTCAATACTTTTCTGTAGCGGGGAATGTCCTCGAGAACCTTGCCCGTGCCGCGCACGACGGCGCGCAGGGGTTCTTCAGCGAGAATGACGGGGAGGTTGGTCTCGCGGCGCAGCCGCTCATCGAGTCCCTTGAGCATCGAACCGCCGCCGCTCATCAGGATGCCGCGATCCAGGATGTCGGCGGAGAGCTCCGGCGGGGTTTGCTCGAGACACATCTTGACCGAATCGACGAGCTGATCGACGGTGTCGGCGAGCGCCTCCTGAACCTGCTTGGTGCTGATGGTTACCGTCTTGGGGATGCCGGCGACAAGATCGCGTCCTTTAACCGTCATCGTGCCCTTGCCATCGAATGGGGAGGCGGAGCCGAGTTCGATCTTGATCTCTTCGGCGGTGATCTCGCCGATGAGGAGGTTGAAGGATTTCTTGAAATACTGGATGATGGCCTCGTTCATCTCATCACCGCCGATGCGGATCGAAACCGAATTGACGATGCCGAACATGGCGATCACCGCGATCTCGCAGGTGCCGCCGCCGATGTCGATGATCATATTGCCGACCGGCTGGTCGATCGGCAGCCCCAGACCGATGGCTCCGGCCATGGGCTCCTCGATGAGGTAAACCTCGCGCGCTCCGGCGTGCTCGGCCGAATCGCGCACAGCGCGCTTCTCGACCTCGGTGATGCCGGTGGGAACGCAGATCGCGATGCGCGGCCGCGGGATACGGGTCGGCATCGCCTTGCGGATAAAATGACGGATCATCTGCTCGGCCAGCTCAAAATCGGCGATGACCCCGTCCTTGAGGGGACGGATGGTGATGATCTCGCCGGGGGTCCGGCCGACCATCTCGCGCGCCTGGTTGCCGAAGGCGACGATCTCCTGGGTGCTCTTGCGGATAGCAACGACCGACGGCTCATCAAGGACTACATCCTTGCCGCGGACATAGACGAGGGTATTGGCAGTGCCCAGGTCAATTGCCAGGTCATTGGAGAAGAAGGAACCTAAACCGAAACTCATGGTGCCCAACCTTGTTAAGTTCGAGGACTGTGCTGTTTATGAATTCTTACAAGCTTGCCTAATGACGAAAATGGCGCATGCCCGTGAATATCAGGGCCATGTTGTGTTCATCGGCGGCCGCGATCACCTCTTCATCGCGGACCGATCCGCCCGGCTCGATGACCGCGGTTGCTCCGGCCTCGGCGAGGACATCCAGGCCGTCGCGGAAGGGAAAGAAGGCATCCGAGGCCGCAGCCGTACCCCGCACCTCAAGACCGGCGTTGCGGGCTTTCATCGCCGCCAGGCGGGATGAATCCACCCGCGACATCTGCCCTGCGCCGATGCCGATCGTACGGTCCGGAGCTGCGAAAATGATCGCATTACTCTTGACCCACTTGGCGATACGCCAGCCGAAGAGCAGAGCGAGCCGTTCGATCTCGGTCGGCGCTCTGCGGCTGACCACCCGGTAGGCGGCGGAATCAACCGGCTCGATGTCAGCCGTCTGCACCAGAAATCCGCCGAACACCTTACGCACATCGCGCATGCCGGAAGTGATCTGGAATCCGGGCCAGCGGATGAGGCGCAGATTTTTCTTCCCCCGCAGCAGGGCGAGCACTCCCGGGGCAAACTCTGGAGCCACCACCACCTCGAGAAAGAGTCCAGCGAGTTTTTCAGCGAGATCTTCTCGGGTCAGCGGCCGGTTCAGGGCGACGATTCCGCCGTAGGCCGAAACCGGATCGGTGGCCAGGGCCTTCTCCCAGGCCTCGAGCAGATCGTTGCCGATTGCGGCGCCGCAGGGATTATTATGCTTAACGATCACCACCGCCGGCTCGGGGAACTCCGCCGCCAAGCCGATGGCTGAATGGATGTCGAGAATATTGTTATACGAAAGCTCCTTGCCATGCAGCTGCTCGCCGAAGGCCATACCGCCCGCCTCCGCATAGAAAGCGGCGGCCTGGTGCGGATTCTCACCGTAGCGGAGTTCCTGTATTTTGGACAGATGCAGATCCAGGGTCTGCGAAAAGCGCGGTGTCACGTCTTCCTGCACCGGTGCAGCCCTGAGCCAGGCATGGATGGCTGCATCATAGCGGCTGGTGCGGTCGAAAGCGGCGGTCGCCCAACCTTCGCGCAGGGCAAGGCTGGTGCAGCCGTCGAGTGCCTCGAACTGCTCGAGAAAGGCCGGATACTGCCCGGGATCGGTCAGGACCGCCACACCGGGGTGGTTCTTGGCAGCGGCGCGGATCATGCACGGGCCGCCTATATCGATATTCTCCAGGGCGTCGGCCCGGGTGCAGCCCGCTTTGGCGATGGTCGCTTCAAAGGGGTATAGATTGACCACGACCAGATCGATGGGGGTCAGGCCCAGTTCCTCAAGCTGCTGCATTTGGGCGCCATCCTCCCGTTTTGCCAGAAGGGCGGCGTGGACATGAGGATGGAGCGTCTTGACCCGGCCGCCGAGGATTTCTGGGAAGCCAGTGAGGTCGCTGACGGTCCGGACCGCAAGCCCGGCTTCCTCGAGAACACGCGCCGTGCCGCCGGTTGAGATGATCTCGACGCCCCGCTTTTGCAGGGCACGGGCGAGATCGATCAAACCCGTCTTGTCATGGACGCTCAGAAGGGCACGTCGTATTTTTATCTGGTCGAGCACAAACCCCTCCCGAAAAAACAGGATGCAATCCTTACATAAAATTGGAATATGAGTATATCAATAAATCAGCAAAAATCCAAGGATTTGCTGCATCCGCCCCCCCTTTTTTACACTATTTTGCCGGAAAAGAGTGCTTGCTGCCGCCAGCTGGGCCTCTCGATACGTCAAATGATATCTTTTTCCTCCAGAATCGTCACCCGGCGGCCCGCGATGCGGATTCGTCCTGAGGCAAAGAGCTGGACGGCACGCGGCAGGATCTCGTGCTCCACCTCGAGCACGCGGGCGGCGAGGCTGGTCGCGGTGTCGTCCTCCCGTACCGGCACGCACTGCTGCAGCACCGGAGCCCCATGGTCATAATCGTCGTCAACCAGGTGCACCGTGACACCGCTCACCTTGCAGCCATAATCGAGGACCGCCTCATGCACATGGTGGCCGTACATGCCCTTGCCTCCGAATGCAGGCAAGAGCGCGGGATGAATATTGAGAATGCGGTGATGAAACTGCCGGATTAGCGCCGATGGGATCTTTTGCAGATAGCCTGCCAGAACAATGAAATCAACACCATGCTCCGTGAGGAGCGCTGCCAGATGGCGGCTGTATTCCACCTCCGAGGGGAACTGCCCGGCTGCAAGGTGTAGCGCCGGCACGCCGTATTCGCGGGCAAGGGCCAGGCCACCTGCCTCCGCCTTGTTGCTGAGCACCAGAACAATGCGCGCATCCAGACGCTTCGATTCGATCGCTGCAAAAAGGGCCTGCAGATTGGATCCCCGGCCCGAGACAAAGACACCAAGGGAGAGCATCATTCACCTCCTCACACCGGCCCCGCGGCTGTCACGCCGCCAGCCTATAGCGACACCCCGGCCAATCATGCGGCCGGCGTCGAAGGCGCCGCCACCGCCGGCTCGAGCAGCCGCAGCGTCCCCTTGTCCGCGTCTAGACGAACCCGGCAGCCGAAGGGCAGGGTATATTTGAACTCCTGATGGCCGTAAGGGAAATTACCGAGGATCGGAATATCAAGGTCACGGGTATATTTTTCCAGCACCTCCTCCAGTGGCAGCGAGGGCTCCGACTTTTCCCCGCTGTCCATCTCCAGAAATTGCCCGAAGATGAGACCGTTCAGCTTGTCGAGTATGCCGGCATAGCGGAGCTGCACTAGATAGCGGTCGATGCCATACACATCTTCGCCGATATCCTCGAGCACCAGAATGGCCCCGGTGAAGTCGGGCTGGTAGGGAGTACCAATGAGGGGATTGATCAAGGAAAGACAGCCGCCGAGAAGCCGACCTTCACCCCGGCCCCCGTGGTAGATGCGCGGCTGATACTCCCCCGCTGCGGCCTTGAGGACGGAACAGGTCGTGCGCGTCACCATGCTCCAGAACTGCTTTTCCGTGAAGGGGAGGATGCCTTTGCCCATCTCCACAGCCACCATCGGACCGGAAAAACTGACCAGCCCGGATTTGGCATGGAGGGCGAGCTGTAGGGAGGTGATGTCGCTATAGCCGACGAGGATCTTGGGGTGTTTGCGCACCGCCTCGTAATCGATCAGGTCGAGCAGCCGGGGGGTACCATAGCCGCCGCGGGAGCAGATGATCGCCCTGACCTTCGGATTGCGGAACATCGCATTGAGATCCGCCGCTCGGTTCTCATCGGTGCCTGCCAGATAGCCGTATTGATCGAGAACATGCTGTCCTTCGAGTACACGATACCCCAGCTGTCGCAGGTAGGCCAGGCCCTGCTGATATTGATCGTGCTTCTCCGGTTTGGGCGGACTGGCAGGCGAAATGACACCAATGAGATCGCCCCGGGCGAGCGGACGCGGTTTACGCAGCTCCATGAGGATTCCTGTCAATTGTGCAAGAGCCGGTGTAGTTCATAGATCGATACGGGAGTTTCGAGCCGGTAATCTCCGAATCCGGTATAATCAAAGAAGAGAAATTGCCGGTTGTATTCATAATAGTTCCAGATCTCGTAGGGCTTCATGTCGCGCGGATAGACATCGCGTTCCACATCATCCGGCGAGCCCAGGACGATGAAAATCAGGCCCATGTCTGTACGCCAGCCCGGCATGTGCATGACCGAGAAGCGTTGGTTGGCGAACTCGACGCGGGAGTAAAAGGCATCCATGGTCTCATTGGCCTCTGTGCCCGGTGTCGGATCGTGGCGCAGCCAGAAGGCTTTGAATTCCTCCAGCAGGGCATCTCCCTTGGCCTTCTTCAGGCGCTTCCACTCGTTCTTGGAAGCGATGTAGCGCAGTTGTTCGACTGCCGTCCTAAGATCCGCGGCCGAGGCCGGCAGGGCACTCCAGCGGATATAAAAAGGCTTCTGGGTTTTGAAGGAGGCCCCACCGCCCTCCAGTTCGAGGGTGAGCAGGTATGAATCCTGCGGCAGACTGTCGGCATGCAGCTTGAAATAGACTGGGGTACTCCAGTCTTCCAGCATACGGGTGAATGAACGCCGGACCCGCGTATGTGTGATCGTGCCGAAGAGTTCATATTTGACCTTGACCTCGCGTGGCGGATGGGCAGCGTAGACCTCCATGAAAACCTGGGTCGAGTCAATGATACCCTTGGAAGCGTCGCTGATCTGCGGGCTGACCGAAAGACGGCCGGTGGAATCGTGGGTCACCTCGCTGATGTAGAGCAGAGAGCTGACGCTGAGTTCCGCCTTGTCAAATCGGGTGAGCAGGCTGGAGAGGCTGCTTGTGGATTTTTGACGGGTTTCCAGATCCTGCACGCTGATCTTGATCTTGTACTCTCCGGGCTCGAGGTCGAACGCGTGGTGGCTTTGGCTGAGGCGGTCGCGTTTGTTGGTCATGTCATAATTGGCGGCTGTGACCTTTTGTTTCCAGACCGCGCCGTCCACCTGGTCGTTGTCCTTGTCGAAGATGGTGACCGCCGTCTCGTAATTGGCCTCGAAGCTCTCCCCCTGTTTGATGAATTGCAGATCGTCAAAGAGGATTTCGATATAGACTGTGAGGCGGCTCAACGGACTGGCGGGAGCTATTGCGGTATTGACCAGGTCAGCGTGAAAACGGGGTCCGGCGTTATCCTGCGCTGAATCAAACTCGACCTGTGCGTACAGGGGTGCTGCGGCGCAGAGGAGCATCAGGGCGAGGACGACAACCGGATGACGGTACAAAGGCAGCATGATCAAGCTCCTTCCAAGATTGGCCACCGCGTCGGCGGTTTTCCTACATGGTAGAACACCCGATGAAGTAAACTCATTTCCACTTTATTCATACCCATCCACGACGTGCCCGTAGAGGTCATAGACTTCGGCCCGGGTGCAGACCACATTGGCCCAGCTGCCCGGAGGCAGCGGCCTGTCGAGCACGACCGTGTTGTCGATCTCGGGGGCATCCCACCAGGTGCGGGCCACAGCGGTGCCCTCCGTTTCGCCCGGTTCATCGACCACCACCTGCAGCTTGCGCCCGATCAACGCCTGGTTATGCTCGAGGGAAATCTCCGCCTGAATCGTCAGAATCTCCTCCATCCGGGCCTGTTTTTCTTCCTCCGGCACGCTCCCAATCCAGTTCCCGGCGGGCGTCCCCTCCTCCGGTGAATAGCAAAAGACGCCGAGACGCTCGAAGCGCATCTCGCGCACGAACGCACACAGCTCGCCAAAATGGCGCGCTTGTTCCCCCGGGAAGCCGACGATCAGCGAGGTGCGCAGGGCCAGTCCGGGAAGAGCACGCCGCAATTTCTCGATCAGTACCTCTATCTGGCGCCGGCTGCTGTGCCGACCCATCGCCTGCAGAATCGGATCGGAGATATGCTGGATGGGCAGGTCGATATACGGGACCACCTTGTCCAGCCCCACGACGGTATCGATCAGTTCGTCGTACCAGTGGGCTGGATGAGTATAGAGCAGCCGGATCCAGCGGAGGCCGCGCACCTGCTGCAAGCTGGCGAGGAGGTGATGCAGCCGCAATGGGGTGTCGAGGTCACGGCCATAGCGCGTGGTGTCCTGGGCGACGACTATGAGTTCCTGCACGCCCTCCGCAGCCAGCCTCTCGGCCTCCTCGAGGATAGCCGGAAGCGGCCGGCTTTGCATGGGTCCCTTGATCAGGGGGATGGCGCAGTAGGAGCAGCGGTTGTCACAACCCTCCGAGATACGGAGAAAGGCGTAATGCCCGGGGGTCAGCCGGTAACGGCGGGTGCAGGGGTGGCCGCCGAGGCCGAGAAAGGTCCCGATCTCTACGGCGGTTCTTGCGGCCTCACGATCAAAGAAAAAGGCATCCACCTCGGGGAAAAGCTCTTCCAGTTCGTGCTGGTAACGCTGCGGCAGGCAGCCGCTTACGAGGAGCTTCACGCCGGGCTTGCTCTCTTTTAACGCCGCCATCTGCAGAATCGTTTCAATCGCCTCCTGCTTAGCGCTGGTGATAAAGGCGCAGGTATTGATCAGGATCGCATCCGCGTCTTCAGGCACAGCGGCCATCTCCGTCTGTGGTGCGAGGCCTCCCAGGATGATCTCGAGGTCGATGGCGTTCTTGGGGCAGCCAAGGCTCACATAATGAAGTTTCATGAGAAAAGGGCCTCGACGAAGGTGTGCGGATCGAAGGGCTTCAGATCGTCGATCCCCTCCCCCAGGCCGATATACCGCACCGGGATGCCCAGCTCGCGGGCGATGGAAAAGACGATACCCCCCTTGGCGGTGCCGTCCAGTTTGGTAATGACCAGGCCGGTCACCTGAACGGCCTCTGCGAATTTGCGCGCCTGGATGAGTCCATTCTGACCGGTGGTGGCGTCGATGACCAGCAGGACTTCGTGCGGCGCGCCGGGGCATTGGCGCGCGAGGACCTTGTGAATTTTTTCCAGCTCGGCCATGAGGTTTCCCTTTGTGTGCAGCCGGCCAGCGGTATCGATGAAGAGATAATCGACGCGGCGGGCCATCGCAGCCTTGAGCGAATCAAAGGCCACCGCCGCAGGATCGGCCCCGCTTTGCGAATGGATGATCTCCACTCCGGCCCGGTCGCGCCAGATGTCGAGCTGATCGGCGGCGGCGGCGCGGAAGGTATCGGCCGCGGCCAGGAGCACCTTGTTCCCCCGGGAAGCATACCAATGCGCCAGCTTGCCGATGGTCGTGGTCTTGCCTGCGCCGTTGACGCCGACCACGCTCACAACCCTGGGCTGCGCCCCCGGCCGCTCCGCTGCCACTGCAGCGGCAAGACTCTTCTTCAGCTGTTCCACCAGCTGTTGCTTGAGGAGCCCGAGCAGGGCATCGGCATCAGTCTGCCCGCCTTCCCGGACCCGCTGGCGCAGCGATTCGATGACGGTCTCGGCAGTCCCGACCCCTAGGTCGCTGAGGATGAGCAGCTCCTCCAGTTCTTCGAGAAATGGTTCATCGATTCCGCGCGATTGGGCGACTAGGCGCTGGATGCCCTCGACGAGACCCGATCTAGTCTTGGCCAGGCCATTCTGGAATTTCTTAAAAACGTTCAACAAATCAACCTCTCATGATTGGGAAAACCGGGAGAGCCGATTCAAAATTGCTCTGGCATCCGGCTGCGGCGCACATAGGGAATGATGTAGCAGAAGAGCGTGACGGGAATCAGGGTGACCGACACAGCCAGGGCAATATAATTGAAGGGCCGCCAGTTCATGATGTAGGTCATGATGACCACCAGAAAGGCTACCAGGGCCACCTTGCCGATGAAGATGGATTGCGGGACATGCTGCCGGCGCTTGATGACATAGAGACTGAGGATCAGAATGACCAAGTCGCGGCCGATGACCATCAGGACATACCACCAGGGCAGATCCCGGCAGCAGGCTAGCATGATCATGATCAGGCCGACATTGAGCTTGTCCATGACCGGATCGAGGATCCGCCCCAGTTCGGAAAACTGCTGCCGCTGACGCGCGACAAAACCATCGAAAAAATCGGTGATGAAGGAGAGGCCCAGTAGGAGTAGGGCGAGCCAACCACCATGCTCGGGTTCAAGGGTTATGGCATAGCAGATCAGCGGCAGAAAGAGGAGCCGTGAGAACGAAAGCAGATTCGGAAGGCCTAGAAGGTGCTTATCCTTTTTGATGATTTCCATCAGACCCAACTTCATGGCGCTCCCTAGGTAAAAAGTTTAACGGCATCGAGAATGAGTGATGGTTTGCGGATCAGCGCCGACTTGAAGATATTGATCATGCTGCGTTTTTCAGGCGGCAAGGCGAGCACACTCACCGCCAGGGCATTATAGTCCTTATCCTCGAGACTGAAGACAAAGTTGCGCAGGCGGCAGTAGAGTGCCTGCCGGTCGCCTTGCGCCTGCCGCCAGGCGCGCAGGTAGGCCCGGAGGCGGTCGCGGTCATAGCGGCCCTCCGCGATCGCTGCCGCGGCCGTTTGACCGGCAAGACGGCCGCCAATGAGGCCGGTTACGATACCGCCGCCGGTCAAAGGATTGGCCTGATGGGCAGCGTCTCCGGCCAGCATCAGACCGCCGGCAACGATATCATCGAAACGGCCGGAACAGGGCACCCCTCCATAAACCCGACTGAGCACCGGCGCCCCCGGAAATTCGCGTTCCAGGAAGGCCTGCAAGCATTCATGGGGTGAACGCACTCGCGCGGCACTTGCCGCTACACCCAGGCCGATATTAGCCATGCCGTTGCCTTTCGGGAAGATCCAGGCATATCCCCCTGGTGCAATTTCCTGCCCGAAATAAAAGTGAATCACCTCCGGATCGCCCGCGTAACCGCCGATGGTCACCTGGGCGCAGCTCTCCATATCCGCCAGGACTGTCCGGGTTTTAAGGCCGGCCCAGCGCCCGGCCCGTGACTCCACGCCGTCGGCCGCAATCACGATACTGGACCGGATGCGCCGCCGCTCGCCCAGATGCTCAACCTCTACGCCGCAAACGCAGCCCTGCTCAAGGATCAAGCCGCAGACGTAGGCCTTCATAAAGAGGGATACCCCGGCTGCTGCGGCCATCCGGCCCAGATCATAATCAAAGGCCTTGCGGTCCAGGATATAGCCGACCTGATCCGAGCTGAGCGGGACAGCGGCTCCAGAGGGGGCATGCAGGCATGCCCCGGTGATCGTTTGGGCAATCCAGCGCGGCTGGATCTCCAGCTCCTGGCAGAGCCCGGCATGGCTGACCCCTTCGGCGCAACGTACCGGTACGCCGATTTCACGGTCTTTTTCAAACAGGGCCACAGCCGCGCCGCGGGCGGCGGCATGGCGCGCCGCTGTCGTTCCCGCCGGTCCGCCGCCGATGACGACGACATCGTATTCATTCCGCATCCCACTCCTCCAGGGCGCGCACCGGACAGGCCTGAACGCACGATCCGCAAAGCGTGCAGCGCTCCACGAGGATCTCCAGGCTGGCTTCTGCCAGATCGATGGCATCCTGCGGGCAGACGGCGACACACACCCCGCAAAAATCACAGCGATTCACAAGATGGACGAGTTTTTCTGTCATGTCAGCAGACTTGGGTAATGAACATTGAACCGGTGTCTATAATACCATTTGCTGAAAAAAAAGAGCCCGGCGAGCAGGAACAGATAAACCGGGATGCGCCAGCAGATCAGCAGGGAGAGGGCCAGCGTCGCCATCTTGTTGGTTTGCAGCGCGGATTCGACCGTCTCACGATGCCAGGCCCAGATGAAAAAGGGCCAGACGGTCAGGGTTGCGGCCAAAGCCACTCCCTCCTTCGTCAGCAAGGCCGCCACCACCGCCAGCCCGGAACAGATCACCGCCGCACGATAGATCCGTGTTTCTCCCCAGCGCACCGCGAGGGTGATCTTGTGAGCCGCGGCATCCCCAGGCCGATCCGGAATAGTGGTGAGGAGATAAACCGCACCAATACCCAGGACATAGGGCAGGCCGCAGCGCAGAGCGGACCAGGAGAGGGGGCCGGCCATCGACCATCCGAAGAGGTAGATCAAAACCGAACCGGACAGATTAGCCCAGAGTCCCAACCAGGGACGGTCCTTGCAAAGGAAAGGCTTGCAGCTGTAGGCCCAGCCGGTTACCGCAAAGATGAAGAGGGCGCACAAAGCCAGCGCCGGTTTCAACCCGGTCAGGCCACCAAGGCCGACAGCGAGTAGGAGCAGCGACTCCATCCTCGCGTGCCGTTCCGGCACCGCACCACTGGCCACCAGATAGAGCTTGTTGTTAAAACGATCGCTTTCGACGTCTGTAAGCTGATTCAGCAGAAAGGCGGCTCCCATCAGCACGGTCAGCAGCAGGAGCGCGAGTCCCTGCATCACCGTAATCCCCCGCAGCGGCCAAAATCCGTAAAACCAGGGTAGCCCGGCCATCGTGCGTTCATGGCTCCAGAAGCCGGTGAGTGCCACAGTCCAGACGGGGAAGAACAACGTCGGCCGCAGAACAAAAAAATAGTCAAGCCGGGAAAGCAACTTCTGCCGCTGCGGTGTGGAATCCTCCATGCCACCTGCCCGTTTCAAGCCTGTTCATGCACATGTTTACTGTATTCTTCTTCAACGGCAACCGGATAGTCGCCGGTAAAACAGGCGGTGCAAAAGCCCCCCGGGTCGTGGGTGACGGAATCAAGCAACCCTTCGATCGAAAGATAGGCGAGACTGTCGGCCTGGATATACTCCTGGATTTCTGCGATGCTTTTGCTGGTGGCAATCAACTCGGACTTGCTGGGAAAATCCATGCCATAGTAACAGGGCGAGAGGATCGGTGGCGAACTGACGCGGACATGCACCTCCCGGGCTCCGGCCTGGCGGACCAAGGAGACCAGCTGGCGCAGAGTGGTGCCACGGACGATCGAGTCTTCGACCACCACGACCCGTCGGCCCTGCAGCACACCTTTGACCGTATTGAACTTTATCCGGACACTGAAATCGCGCATGTCCTGCTGGGGATGGATAAAGGTCCGCCCCACATAGTGGTTGCGGATGAGCCCTAGTTCGAATTTGATCCCGGTCCGGCGTGCGTACCCGACTGCGGCAGTGTTGCTGGAATCGGGAACCGAGATGACGATGTCGGCATCCGCCGGACTTTCGAGGGCAAGATTCTTGCCCAGTTTGCGGCGGACTCGGTCGACATTCTCATCAAAAATGCGGCTGTCCGGACGTGCAAAATAGACAAACTCAAAGATGCAGGCATGACGAGGCCCGGGCGGGGCGAAGCGAAAGGAGGTCACCCGGCCTTCATGGATCTCGATCAGCTCGCCCGGTTCAATATCACGCACGATCTCGGCGCGAAGCAGATCGAGGGCGCAGGTTTCGGAGACGACAAACCAGACCCCATCCTTTCTGCCGAGGCAGAGCGGCCGGAATCCGTGGGGATCGCGGGCCGCATAGATGCGGTCTTTGCACATCATCACCAGGGAGTAGGCGCCCTCAAGCTGGCACAGAGCGTCGGCGATCCGCTCCGGCAGCGCGCGCTCGCGGGAACGTGCGATCAGATGTGGCACGACTTCGGTGTCTGTGCTGGTCTGGAAGAGCGAACCCTGTTCCTCGAGTCGGCGACGCAGACCTGCCGAGTTGGTGAAATTACCGTTGTGGCTGATGGCGAAGGGACCTTCACGGAAATTAGCCAGCAAGGGCTGGGCGTTGATGAGTTGGGATGAGCCGGTGGTGGAATAGCGGTTGTGGCCAATGGCAAGATAGCCACCGAGCTGATAAAAGAGTGCGGAATCGCTGAAGACATCGGCCACCAAACCACGCCCGACATGGCGGCTGACGCGTTTGCCGTCGCTGGCGACGATGCCGCTGCTCTCCTGGCCCCGATGCTGCTGGGCATAGAGTGCCAGATAGGCCAAACGCGAGGCCTCCGCCGCACCGGAGACGCCGACTACAGCGCAATTACACCGGGCCTTGTCGATGGGGCATCCTTTACTCACACCACTCCTTTGCTGATTTCAATGCCCCCCCGCTGAACAGAGAAAATAACCGAGCACCATGCCGACTCCATCGGCGGCCAGATCCTTGAGGCTGAAAAAATTGCCGGGCCGGCGTTGATCGCGCAGTTCCTTGACCAGCCCCATCGAGAGGCTAAAGCCCGCGGCCAGGTTCTTGCTGCGGGGATCGGAAAGATGCAGTTCCCGGCGCGCGGCGTAATAAGCGAAGCCCACCAGAACTCCGCTGACCACCAGGTGATCGGCCTTGTCCTTGCCGAGCCAGAAATCGCGGTGGGGTACGCGTTGCGCCGTACGCCCTGAGGTATCGGCCGGCCTCTCATCGGGCCTGCTCAGCGGCGCCGCAAAGGCGCTCGGGCAGGGCGCTGCCAATCCGCCACCCACTGCACCGGCTGGGCCGCGCTCCTCCCCCAGGGCCCTCCCCGCGAGCAGGCTTAACAGCAGCCCAAGGACCATCAGGAGGGGGTCAACGAAATGACGCATGCTCGACCTCAAGCCGTATCTCAAGGTATTCTGCGCTCATTTTCTGGATGGCCCTCCGCACTAAAAGCTTTTTTACCAAATCGTCATAATATACGCATATTCTGCGGTGATTGCAAGTGACGCCTGGAGGTGCAGACGGGAAAGCCGGATGGGCGGATTAAAAATGGACGGCCAGGTGGAAGGCCGCCTCGGGGCACGGCCGTGAGCCCGCCGGCGCCCATACGGGATCTAGGGTCAGCTCCGGCCGTTCGTCAAAGTCGAAAAGGTGGGCATCAACATAGGCGTCGGCCATGCTGAACAGGATGACCGCACCGAGCCACCAAATGGCTAAGCTGCGATTGTTGCGGTAGTACTCCCGTTCATAAAGTTGCTGTGAACGCGCCGCCAGCTGGTTCTGCACGATGGCATCGATGACAAGACCCGCCTCCGCCCCCATCATCACCACCGCCTTAAATCGCTTTTCATTGTACCACTGTCCCCAGCCCGGCACCACCATGGAGCGAAGCATGGCGCCGGTAGGGTTCTTAACTTTCCGGGCGGTGGTGAGCGAGTCCGCCGGAGCGGCTTTATGCCCGGAATTATTGAGGGTATCCGAAACGGCGGACTGGCGGCTGAGCGTCAGGGTTTCCGCTTCGGCAGTGGGCACCTGCCCGAGCACCATCTCCCCTCCGGCTGCAGCAGCCAGGATCAGGCCGGCTGTATAGAGAAAGACCCGCTTTGCTATTAGCACTTTATCCTCTCGCGCCCGGCACGAGCGCCACCGCCTCGATCTCGACATAGCCGTTCTTGGGGAGCCTGGCGACCTGAACCGTCGAACGCGCCGGCGGATTTTCAGGAAAAAAACCGGCATAGATCGCGTTGACCGTCGAGAAATCGTTGATATCCTGCAAATAGATGGTCGTTTTGACGACCAAGGCCATGGAAGATCCCGCCTCCTCGATGATCGCCTGCAAATTCTGCATGGCCTGGAGGGCTTGCGCCTTGACCCCACCCTCCACCATGATCCCGGTGAGCGGATCCAGGCCCAGCTGGCCGGCAGTAAAAAGCATGCCGTTCACAACCACGCCCTGGCTGTAGGGGCCGATCGCTTTGGGCGCCCCTTCAGTTTCGATCACCCTGCGCATTTCATTCTCCTTTCCGTGGCATCTGTATAGGTTCGCTGCGTTGGAGATAGTGATGCTGATAACAGGCTTGAAAAATTGCTCTCAGGCGCATGCCGATGGCATCGGGCGGGTCTGCGCCAGCCGACGCGATGACATCGCGGCTGTCGAATTCGCTGAGAAAGGCCAGATCGCCGGCATCGAGCTGCTCCGCATGCTCCTGCTCGAGAATGCGCACCAGACGGTCGAGCCGGATCCGCCTGAAGGCCTCGACGACCTCTGCGTCAAATTGCGAACCGGAGCCATCGATCAGCAGCTGGATGACCTCCGCGAAATCCATCCGCGTGCGATAGTGCCGCTTGGAGGTGAGCGCATCGAAGACATCCGCCACCGCCAGGATCTTGCTCAGCCCGGGGATTTCGTCCTCCCGCAAGCCCGCCGGATAGCCGCTGCCGTCGAGGCGCTCATGATGCGAGGCCGCGATCAGCGGCACCTGCTTGAGTTCACGGCTGAAATGGATCTTCTCCAGGATGGAGCGGGTAAACGCCGCATGGTTGCGGATATGGCTGTACTCCTCCTCAGTGAGCCGGTCGCTCTTGGTCAGCACGGCCTCGCGCACCGCGATCTTGCCATAATCATGGAGCAGCGCCGAGATGCGCAGCACCTCGCGCTCCTGAGCCGACAGCTGCAGCACCCGGGCGATCTCTTCGGCATAGAGGGCGATCCGCTGCGAGTGGCCGGCGGTCAGCGGATCCCGGGCATCGATGGTGCTGGCCAAGGTCTCGACCAGACTGTCGAAGGTCTTTTTTTGCTCTTCGTACAACTGGGCGTTTTCGATCTGCGTTGCTGCCAGTACCGAGATGGCGTTCAGAATTTCCTCATCATCCCGGGTGAAGGGCCCGTCATTCTTGTTGAGCGTCTGGAAGACGCCGATGATCTCGCCCGGTCGGTTGCGCATCGGCGCCGAGAGTAAATTGCGGGTATGGTAACCCGTCTGCTTGTCAATATTGGGATTAAAGCGGCGGTCGGCATAAGCATCGGGGATATTGATCACCTCACCGCTTTTGACCACCGCCCCGGCGATCCCCAAATGAGCGGGAAAGCGTATTTCCGCCTCCCCATGGGCCACGCGCGACCAGAGTTCATCCCGCTCGCGATCGAGGACAAAGACCGTGCAGCGGTCGCACTGCAGCACCTGCTTGACCTCATCCATGATCAGGCGCAGCAGCTTGTCCAACTGCATCTCCTGCGAGATCGAGCCGGCCACCTTGAGCAGCATTTTCAGCCGCTCATGTTCTCGCTGCCGAGTATGCACGGTTGCGGGATCATCCATCCTGTTTCAATCCGAGTCCCACTCCAGCGGCAAACCAGATCATGGTGATGATCTCCTGATCGCCGAAATTCCACTCAAAAAAACCATTGATATTGAACGCGATGAAGACCGCGAGGGCGGCCAGCGCCCAAGCGCTGTTCCAGCCGTGCCCGTTAGCAAAAACCCGGAATCGCTGCGCCAGCCGTACGAGAATCGATCCCATCATAAAGAGAAAGGCCGTCAAGCCGACGGCGCCCAGAGTCACCGCAATATGCACAAAGTTGCTATGGAAATGGCCGATCAGTTCCTTCTCGCCCGGCGCGGCATAGCGCGTGTACATCGGTGTGGTGCCGACATCCCCGATCCCCACCACCGGGTGATCCTTGTAGATCTCCCAGCCGACCGCCCACCAGTGCATCCGTTTCGCATTGGTCCCCCATGCCGGATCGAAGATATGGCGCAGGCGTTGTGAAAAATTGGCCGGCGAGAGCAAGTAGAAGGCCAAGGCGATGACCGGCAGGATCAGCAGCAGCCGGCGCTGCTGCAGGAGCAGCACCACCAGGGTAGCGAAGAAAAATCCCACCCACGATCCCCGGGTTGAGGTCAGCAACAGGCAGCCCAACGAGAGCAGCGCAGCAGCGGACATGAAAAGGCGTTCCCAACTTGTCCGCACCCGGAGGGCGAAGACCATGGCGATGACCGCGCCCACCATGGTGATCCCGCCCGCGGTCATCGAGTTCTGGATGTGACGGACCCGCAAGGCCGGATGAACCAGGAAAGAGCCGATGCCCCAGGCGGAATAGAGGGCGATGGCGCCGGCGAAAATCAGCCCGAGCCGCCGCAGTTCCTTCTCCCCTCCGCTGTTGGCAGCGACGATATAGACAATGGGAATGAGCAGCAAGCGTTTCAGATAAATAAGATTCTGGCCGAGATTGGTGGAGAAAAGACAGGCGAGCAGCTCGGCAGCGATGAAGGCCATAAATCCCCATTCGACGCCGAGGCGCGGACAACGGATGGTGCGCGTGTAGAAAAGCCGCGCCAGCCAGGCGATCGCAGCCACCGCCACAGCGATCTGGGTTAGGGCGATGGTAAAAGGCATAGCTGCCGCAAAAAGATAAAGACTCCAGCGGGTGACCTTTTCGAGAAAAGCATCGTCGATACGGAGCGTGTTCATTCGGGAACCTCCGCGGCGCGGAACTGCATGGCGTAGAGCTTTTGATACAACCCGGGCTGTTCGACCAGGTCGGCATGGACACCCATCTGAACGATCCTTCCCTTCTCAAGCACGATGATGCGGTCGGCATGGAGCACGGTCGAGAGCCGATGGGCGATGACGAAGGAGGTGCGGTTGCGCATCAGCCGCTCGATAGCCTGCTGCACCAGCGCCTCCGATTCGGTATCCAGGGCCGAAGTAGCCTCATCGAGGATCAGAATGGGGGGATTCTTCAGAACCGCACGGGCAATCGCCAGGCGCTGCCGCTGCCCGCCGGAGAGCGCAATGCCACGCTCGCCGATGCCGGTATCATAGCCTCGGGGAAGCTGCCGGATGAAATCATCGACATTGGCGATCCGCGCCGCCTCGACGATCTCCTCGAGGGGCTTGCTGGTCAAGCCGTAGGCGATGTTGTTGCGGACGCTGTCATTGAAGAGAATGGTCTCTTGGGTGACGATCCCCATCAGCCGGCGCAAATGGGAGACCTCAATCTCGCGCAAATCGATGCCATCGAGCAGGATCATCCCGCTGGTGGGATCGTAAAAACGCGGGATCAGATCGACCAGGGTCGATTTGCCCGCCCCGCTCGGACCGACGATGGCGAGGATCTCCCCCTTGCGGACAGTGAGCGAGATATCGCGCAGGACCTCCTCGCCGCTGCCGTACGAAAAGGTCACATCCCGCAGCTCGATCGCTTCACGGAACTCGTTCACCTTTTTGGCAGCGGGAAGACTCTGGACAGCGGGCTTTAAATCGAGCACCGCAAAGATACGCTCCGCGGCGGCCATCGCCTCCTGCAAACGATTGTGCACGGTCGACAGCTCTTTGACCGGCTGCATGAGGGAGAAGACGATGACGAGAAAGCCCATGAACTCCTCGGGCGAGAGCATCTTGCCGGCCAACACCTGCTGCCCGCCGAACCAGAGAATGCCTACGGCGATCAAGGTGCCCAGGAATTCGGTCAGCGGAGAGGCCAGATTGCGGGTGCGGGTGATGCGCAACAGGGTCTCATAATAGCGATGGGCCTCCCCGGCGAATTTATTAATCTCGAACTCCTCCATCGCAAAGGCCTTGACGACCCGCTGTCCGGCGACGGTCTCCTGCAGCACCGAGGTGAGATTGGCCATGCGTTCCTGCGAGAGGGTGCTCTCCCGTTTCAGCTTCAGGCCAATCCAGCCGACAATCCCCATGGTGAAGGGGGCCACCACCAGGGCGACCAGGGTCAACGACCAGCTCAGATATATGGCGATACCCAGATAGGTGATGATGAGCAGAGGATTTTTGATAAGGGTGACAAAACTGGCCGAGACGCCGCTATTGACCAGGGTGACGTCATTAGTGATACGGGAGATGATCTGCCCGGTGCGGGTCTGGGTAAAATAGCCCAGCGAAAGCTGATTGATATGGCGGTAGAGGTCGTTGCGAATATCGCGAATGACCCCTTGCTCGACACCGGCCATGAGATAGGATTGAAAATAGTCGAAGAATCCCTTCAACAGGATCATCAGGATGATGAAGAGGCAAAGGCGCCTGAGCGCGTCGCGCCGGCTCCCGCCGGTGAGAAAGGCCATGGCTTGATCCCGGTACCGGGTCAGGGTATGGCGCACCGAGGAGGTCAAGCCCGCAGCCGCTCCGGCCGGTGCCACCTTGGCGATCTCTTCCCCCACCGCCGGAGCCTGCGCCGGTGCCGCCGTCAGTCCAGCGTGCGGAGCATCAAAGATCGTGCCCAGGAAGGGGATGATCGAAACCAGGGAAGCGCTGCTGAAAAGGGTGAAGAAAAAAATACAAACCAGAGAGCCCAGCAGACTCTTCCAGTACGGTTTGAGGTAGCGCAGAATGCGAAAATAGAGAGCCATACAACAGTCACGTTAGGGGAGGGGATTGGTCGGCGCGGGGAATATGGCCGCTCCATGAATTAGTGGCGCGTCATTTGTTGCGTGGGAGCTCTTTATAGTCTACATCCTCCACATCTTCCTGGGAGAGATCGAGTGGGCTGTTTTGGGAGGTGCCGCGGACTTTAGTCTCCGGCTTCTGTGCAGCTCCGCTGAAGAGAAGACCGAGGACCTTGCTGATCACATACAAAAGGATCGCCAGGATGACAAGACGAAATACCATGTGCAACTGCCTTTTCGACAAAAGAGATGAGCATGCGAGGAATCAACGCGCCGGCGAGAAATATTCGATGCCGGCGTGCGGCCGCATGATCTGGCGGACCAGTTCCTCAAAATCATCCTTGTTATGGACAAAATCGATGGTGACACTGTTGACCACCAGCAGCGGGGTCTCTTGGTAATGAAAAAAGAAACGGTTATAGGATTCGTTCAGGGAGAAGATATATTCCTCGGACATCTCCTTCTCGTAGGTCCGGCTGCGCTTGTGGATGTTGGCCATGAGCCGCTCAACCGAGGATTGGAGGTAGACGACCAGATCCGGCTTGACAATATCCTGCTCCAGCAGCGAAGCGATCTTGTCGTAGAGGAAAAGCTCCCGGTCCTCGAGGTTGAGGTGGGCAAAAATACGGTCCTTGGCGAACAGGTAGTCGGAAACAGCAGTCTCGTGAAAGAGGTCCGACTGCACGTTCTCCTGCTGTTGGCGGTAACGACTCAGGAGGAAGAAGAGCTGTACCTGAAAGGCGTAGCGCCGCGGATCGCGGTAAAAATCAGCCAGGAAGGGATTTTCCTCCGGTTTTTCATAGATCGCCTTGGCGTCCAAGCGTTCGCACAGCATGCGGGTCAGACTGGTTTTGCCCGCCCCGATCACTCCTTCAATACAAATGTATCTTGGCAGATTCATGCTTGTGCCTTTCGCATGCGTCGTTGCAGGTGCTGCGCGCTGCGGTAGAGCCGCACGGTGTGGGCATCCGCGCAAACCTGCAGTAGTTCACGCACGCTGGCGTTCAGCCCGGCAACGTGGTATCCGGCGGCAATCTCGGCGAAGGGAATCAAAACGAAACGCCGTTCATGCAGACGCGGGTGCGGCAAGATCAAGGGTTCCTCCTGCCGGATGATGTGTTGAAAACAGAGCAGGTCGAGATCGATGGTACGCGCGCCCCAGTGGATCTTACGAATCCTGCCGAGCCGTTGCTCGATCTCCAGCAGGCAGGAGAGAAGCTGCAGGGGGGAGAGCGAAGTGGCGATCCCGGCAACCAGATTGAGAAAATCGGGCTGCTGTGCGAAGCCGACCGGTTCGGTCTCATAGAGGCCGGAGAGGCGGTGGATCTGTACGCCCTCTTCCTCGAGAGCCTTCAAGGCGCGGATGAGATTCTTCTCGCGGTCGCCAAGATTGGACCCCAGGCCGATAAAGATATCAGGAGCGGTTGGAGGAGTGATCTGTGTCATGGCGATGGCGGGTGATCTCAATTTCCGTGCCGTTGGCCAGTCCGCCCAAGGGCGCGAAGGGCTTGCGCACCCGGACCTTGACGGCTTCGGCGGGAAACCGCTCCAGGATACCGGCGGCGATATGTTCGGCCACGGCCTCGATTAGAAAGAACCGTCGCTCCAGGACCACCCCCTGGACCAGATTGTATACTTGGCGGACATCGATGGTATCCTGGAGATGGTCGCTGCGACCTGCGGGAGCGGCGTTGAATCCGAGTTCCACGTCCACTTCGAACCGCTGGCCGTTTCTGATCTCTTGATGTTCCAGGCCGTGATAGGCATGGAACGTCATACCGAGCACGCGTAAAAGATCTTGGTTCATGGCGATGGGAAAAATCCAGATCTAAATTAAACCTAATTTATTAAAGAAACATCATTTTGTCAAGCTAATTTCCCGATCTAGAGGCTGCCCGAATTCCGGTTCGTGCCTGACGCACCGCAGACTCCGTTTCTTTTACCCTTTCCAGCAAACGGTTCCAGGTTCTCTTTTCCTCCGCAAATCGCCCTGTTTACCGTATTTCTATTTAAATAGCTATGCCCCAGCGCCCTGAAAACAGGACCAGACCTGCTAGAGGAATTTTGTCGTGCATCGTTTCCATCCGCCCCTGCTGCTCAGCCTGGTTTTCCTGCTTTCGCATCCCGCCACGGCCCTTGAGACCTCCTCCGCAGAGGAGTGGTTCGGCAAGCCGTTGCCGCGCAGCGAGAGCTTGATTACCTACCGCTCGGTCACAAATCTGGCCCCCTTGCCGCTCACCCGGCTCTCAGTAGCGGAGGCCGCCGGGCTTTCCGGCGATGCCGCCTGGAGCGCTGGCAGCCAGGCCAGGACCTGGCTGCTGGAGAGCCCTCTGCTGGTCGGCCGCGCCACCCTTCAGCTTGACCTTCCAGCCGGCGCCCCGGCGCGCACCATCCTGTTGCAGCTTAAAAAGGGAAATGCCCCCTTTCATACCGTGGTCACCGCCACAGCGGCCGGCGCCGGCCCGCTCACCTTCACCTTCCCCGGCGAAGAATCCGATGCCGTACGTCTGGTAATCACCGCAGCAGCGGGCGAGCCGGCGCCGGCCGCGACGTTGCAGTTGGAGCAGATCGCCCTGGGCACGGCCACGCGTATCATGCTGCTCGGCGATTCGATCACCGCCGGTAAATTCGCCGACGACACCCTCGGCTACCGCAAAGTACTCTACGATCAGCTCGTTGCCGCAGGCCTCGCCATCGATTTCGTCGGCGCCTATGGCGCCGCCCCCTACGAAGGCCATTTCCAAGGCGGCCGCAAGACCTTCGATTTCTATCCCGACAATGGCATCCGCGCGCCCAAGATGGATGTCACCGAAGACTTGAACAACTACAGGCCCAACGTCGTCGGCATCTTTCTCGGTACCAACAACCTCAATGATCTCGCTGGCGCACCAGTCGGCCCTTACGGCACCACCACCTTCAACACCACTCCCGCCGGCCAGATGGCCAGCCTGATCCGCTATCTGCTCAAATGGCGCGATGGCACCCGCGGCACCGATCTCCAGCATATCTTTGTCTGCCTGATTTCGCCGATAAAATCCGCCGACAGTCTGGTGGCGGTCTACAATATGGAGATCGCCCATGTTGTCCGAAATTATGCCAGCGGCGCCATCACAGGACAGCCCGAACCCGTTCACCTCATCGACTGCTTCACCCCATTCTATGAGAATCCCCTCTTCAATAACGACAAGAACACGAACTATACCCCGTATCTCGCGACCGCCCTGGCCCCCACCAACACGCTCCATCCCAACAGTGACGGCCACCGCCTGATCGGCACGACCTGTGCTTCGGTGATGATCCCGGTACTCTCCGGGACGCCGCTCTGGTTCACCGACCGCTCCTGGGAGAGCAATACCGCCGGCTTCGATGCCGAATACAGCAGCCAGGGGCTCGCTGTCGCCGACGCCGACGGCGACGGCCGGCTCGACCTTTATGTGACGCGCACAACCGCGGAGAGCGTCTTTCGCCGCGACTTTCTTATGCAGAGGGGGACAGCCGCGTCCTACAACGAACAGGCGGAGAGCCGGGGCATTAAGGACGCCGGCGACAGCCGCGGTGTCCTCTTCGCCGACATCGAGAGCGACGGCGATCTCGATCTGATCAACGCCAACTCGCCGGGACGCATCCGGCTCTATGAAAACACCGGCGCCGGCTTCTTTCAGGAGATCACCACAGCCTCCGGCCTGGAGGCCGCCAGCGCCACGACCACCGCCTTGCTGGCCTTCGACGCCGAGGGCGATGGCGACCTCGACCTCTATGCCGTCAACTCCCGCAGCCAAAACGCCTTCTACCTCAACCGCGGCGACGGCCGGTTTCAGCGCGTGGATCATGGTGCCAACGACGTCGATGAACCGGCGATCCCCAGCGAAGCCGCCGCAGCCGCCGATTTCGACAACGACGGCGACGTCGATATCTATATCGTCAAGCGCGGCGCGGCCAACAAACTCTTCATCAACAACGGCGCCGGTTATTTCACTGAGGGCGCCGCAGGCGCGGGACTCGCTCTCAATGCCAACTGCCGCGGTGCCCTCTGGGCCGATCTCGACAACGACGCCGACCTCGATCTGCTCGTTGCGGTCTCCGCCTCCACTGCCGATCCCAATCCCATACTGCGCATCTATCGCAACAATGGCGCCGGCTCCTTTCAGGATATATCGGCCACCCTCAATATTCCGATGAGCGGCTTCTCCGTCCTTGCCGGGGATTTTGATCTCGACGGCGACCTCGACCTCATTACTACCGGCGAAAGCACCACCGGCGCCTTTTACCGCAATGAGGGCGGCATGCGCTTCACGCCGGTCCGCTCCACTGGCGCAGAAACAGCCGCCGGTGATGTCCGCAGCGGTGCCGCCTTCGACGGCGACGACGATGGCGATCTCGATTTCTTCCTCACCCGTTCGGATATCTTCAACGTCTACCGAGAAAATACCCTCGCCCGGACCGGCCATTACCTCAAGATCGACGCCGCCGGCCCCGGCGGCAACGCCAGCGCCTTCGGCACCAAACTCTGGTGCTATGAAGCGGGCAAGGCCGGCGATCCGGCGGCGCTCCTCGGCTACCGCGAGATCGTCTCCGGCGGCGGACACCTCGCGCAGTATCCTGCCCTGCAGCATTTCGGCCTCGGCAACCGCACCAGCTGCGACCTGCTGGCGCAGTTCACCGACAACACTTTTCTGGTGCTGCGCGAGGTTGCGGCGGATCAAATCCTGCACATCTCGCCGCAGGCCCCCGCCGCCGGGACAGCGGCGAAACAGCTTGCCATTGCCTCCGGCCAGGATCAGTCCGGCGTGGTGAGCGAGCGTCTCGCCCTCCCCCTCGCCGTCCGGGCCCTGGATGCCACCGGCAAACCCGTAGCGGGGGTGCATGTCGATTTCACGGTCCTCTCCGGCGACGCCTCTTTGCTGCTGCCCGCTGCCGGCAGTACAAGCGGCTTATGGCTGGAAGCGGAATCCGGTGGCCTCGGAGGCCGTCTCGCATGGGCGTATGACGCCACCGCTTCCGGCAGCGGTCTGGTCCTGATGCCGCCCCAGAGCCGCAGCGGCGGCCGCGACACCCTCACTTTTTCACTTCCGGCCGGCGCCTCCGCATCGCTCTGGGTCCGCGCCCGTACCGGCGCCGCCGGCATCACCCTGGGTGTGACCGTCGACGGGACAGCTCTGACCCAAAGCCTCAGCACCAGCGGGGTCTGGCAATGGATCCGGATCGGCGCCGCCGGCGGGTGGAACCTCGCCGCCGGATCGCACCGCTTGCTCCTGGAGGTTCCTCAGGGCACCCTCCAGCTCGACCGCCTTCTGGTAACCGCCAATCTGGCGTATGTCCCTGGCGGAACTGGAGAGAGCGGCAGCGGCGACCCCTTTGCGACCGACAGCCAGGGACTGGCGCAGCGCTCGCTCCAGCTCGGGACCGCTGCCGGGGCGATCACAGTGCAAGCGCGCGCAACCGCTACGGGCGATCTGATTACGGCTGGTTTCCGCGCGAAGGCACTAGCCGCCGCGGCCGCGACGATGACGATCAGCGGCGGCAACAACCAGACGGCCGTCCAGGCCGGTGTGCCGCTCGCCGAACCGCTGGCCGTCACGCTCCGGGATGCGTTCGGCAATCCGGTTCCCGGTGCACCGGTATGGTTCAGCGTCCGTTCCGGCGGAGGTCTTCTCAGTCCAGCGGACGGCAAGACGATCACCGATTCACTCGGGCAGGCGCGGATGGTCCTGATCCCCGGCGGCGCCGCCGGCATCCAGACCGTCGCCGCCACCACCCCGGCGATCGCCGGCTGCGAGGCCCTTTTTACCGCCACCCTCGTGAACGGCGCGACCAACCTGGTCTATCTCCAGGGGGATGCGCAGACCGACACCGTCCACGCTGTTCTGGCCCTCCCGGTCCGATTCAAAGTCACGCGGGCGGATGGTCAGCCGATCGCCTCCTGGCCGGTCCTCTGCAGCGCTCTCTCCGGCGGCCGCATTGCCAAAACCGCGGCCGTGGGCGCGGATTCGACGCTGCAGCTTGCCACCGGCAGCGATGGCATCCTCTCGCTGTACTGGCGGCTGGGTTCGCAGAGCGGCGAGCAGAGCCTCAGGATTGAGGCAGCCGGGCTGCAGGGCTCGCCGCGGCTGCTCAAAGCCACCGCCGTGCCCGCACCGCCCAACCGCCTCCTCGCCATCGCCGGTGATGACCAGACCGGGACCGTAGCCGTCCGACTCGCGACACCCCTGACGGTGCGGGTCGCGGACCGCTACGGCAATCCCGTCGCGGGTCACAACGTCCAGTTCCGCATTCTCGCCGGCGGTGGCTCGCTCAACGGCGCCGGACAGACCCTCTACAACGCCACAACCGATGCCGCCGGCACCGCGGCGGTCCCGCTCACCCTAGGCACGATCGCGGGCACGCGCAACAACCAGATCGAAGCGGCATCCTCCGCCAACGGCCGCGCTCTCAATGGAGCGCCGCTGGTTTTTTACGCAAGCGCCACCGCCGGTCCCCCCGCCTTCCTCTTCGCGCTCTCCGGCAATCATCAATCCGGCGTCGCCGGCACAGTGCTACCCGACTCCCTGGTGGTCGCCCTCAAGGATTTTTACCAGAACACCATCATCAACCATCCCGTTCGCTTCAGCGTGACCAGCGGCAATGGCAGGGTCAACGGTGTCTCCCAGGTGCTAACCCAAACCGATGCCCATGGCCATGCCCGCGTACAGTTCCAGCTGGGCAGCCAGGCCGGAAATGATCTCCATCAGGTGACGGCGCGGGCGGAAGGATTGACCACCGAAAGCACGCTCTTCAGTGCCTCCGCTGTGGCTGATGCCGCCGCCCGGATCAGTTATTTTTCCGGCAGTGGCCAGAGCGGACTGGTCAACTCACCGCTGCCTGAGCCCTTGATGGTTCGGGTTACGGACCGCTTCAGTAATCCTGCGCCCAACCACCCCGTGCGATTCACCGTGACCGCAGGAAACGGCCAATTTGCAGGTGCGAATACGCTCAGCACCACCAGCGATGAGAACGGCCTGGCTGCAGCCTGGTTGACTCTCGGCGGGAGCCTGGGTGATTCGACGCATCGCGCCGAGGCTTCGAGCAGCCTAAAAAACGGCACCACGCCGCTCGAGGGTTCTCCGGTCTGCTTTTACGCCCGGGGCGTCGCTCCCCAGGCGGGCGACATACAGAGTATCGAACTGCTCGCCGGCGCCGGTCAGAGCGGCCCGGTGCAGCAGTGGCTTTCCGGTCCTCTTCGCGCCCGGGCTCTCGATGGTCTCGGGAATCCCCTGGCCGGCAAAACGATCCGCTTCCGGATTGCGCGTGGCAACGGGGTGCTCGGCAGCGCGCAGGACACACTGACCGTCCTGACCACAGATCGCAGCGGCGTAGCGGAGACGACCTGGCGTCTGGGCACCCTCGCCGGTGACAGCACACAGGCGGTGCAGATGATTGGTCTCGATAAAAACGGCCTTCCTGTCAATGGATCGCACCGGCTGATCTTTGCCACCGCCCTGCCCGGAGCACCGGACATCAGTCGTTCCATCCTGAACGCCGATTCGCCACTTCCTGCTGACGGCGTGAGCGAGGGCATGATCACCGCCACCATTCGCGATGCCTGGGGCAATCCCATCCCCAGCCAGGGCATCGTGCTGGTTAGCAGCGGTCTCGCCGCGGAAATCAAGCCCGTCCAGGGCTACAGCAACAGTGCCGGCGTCCTGCAAGCCAGGGTATGTTCCAAAGAGGCCGGGACGCTCACCGTTCAGGCCCGGGTCGCCACGAGCAGCCAGTGGCTCACCGCGGCCAAATCGATCTTTTTCGTCCATCCCAAGGCGGCGCAGCTTGAACCAGTCGGCGGCAACGCTCAGAGTGCTCAGGTCACCACGATCTTTGGCGCTCCGCTCGCCGTCCGCGTTCTTGACGCCAACGGCCGCGGTGTGGCCCATACAGCCGTCCGTTTCTCGCTCGTGGAGGGCAACGCCGATCTTCTGGATCCCTCGGCCAGCCTGAAGGCCCAAGCCGGCGACGCCTCCCCCTCCGGTGCGGCCCAGATCACCCTCTATACCGACACGACAGGAACCAGCGCCATCCAGGTGCGCGCGGGGACGCGCAGTGGCCGGATCGCCATCGCGGCCGCCTTGGCGGATACACCAGAACGATTTGTCCGCTTCCTCATCACGGCCCTGCCGGGCTCGGCGGCCGAACTGGCCGTCCTGAATGGAAATAATCAAAGCGGCGTCGCGTGGCACCGACTCAGCCAGCCCCTCATCGTGCAGCTCCGCGATGCCTGGGCCAACGGCGTGCCGGGGCAGACCATCTTCTTTTCCACCGCTGCGACCGGCGGCGCTTTCATACCCGGCGCCCTGCAGGTTACCGACTCGTCCGGCGTGGCCTCGGTGCTCTGGCGCCTGGGCGGGCAAATCGGCCCCCAGATCGCCCAAGCCGCAAGCACGGGACTTGGCGTTGCCCCCTCTATCTTCTCCGCGACCGCGCTGGCTAACCAGCCGCCGCAACTCACCCTCCCCGACAGCATCGTGATCCATGAAAATGAGGTCTGGCGCTACGCCGTAACCGCGCGTGACCTCGAGGGCGACTCGATACGCATCGCCCTGCTGATAGCCCCTCCCGGAGCGGCCCTCGGTCCGGACGGGACGATCTCCTGGCAGCCCACCTACGATCAGGCGGGCGAGTATACCCTCTCCTTCGAGGTTGCGGATCCCTTCGGGGCCTCGAGCCGTTCTGAATTACCCCTGATCGTCCGCAATGTCAACCGGCCGCCGCTGGTCGATGCCGCGAAATGCCAGCCGCAGCAGGCGGTTGTCCAGTTGAACAAGCCGGAGGCCGTCGATTTCAGTGTGGCCGTCTCCGATCCGGATGGCGATCCCCTCACCTACACCTGGTATCTCAACGGCGCCTTCTGCTCATACGGCAAATCCGCATGGCGGCTGCAGTCCGAATTGATCCCCTCCGGCGATGCCCAGGTCAAGGTGGTGATCAGTGATCAGACCAGCACGGTCAGCCGCAGCTGGTCGCTCAAGCTCGTCTCGGCGGTGTGGCTTGCGAGCTTCCGGGCCGAGGCTGAGCCGGGCCATGGCATCCGTTTGGTCTGGCAGACTCTGCTCGAAACCGATCCCCTCGGCTTCATGATCCAACGCGCGCCCCTCGAGACCGGTCCCTGGAGCGCCATCAGCACCCTGATCCCGCCCGCCGCGGACGGCCGCTATGCCTTCCTGGACACCAGTGCCCCGGCAGGCGAGCGCTGTTTTTACCGCTTGCAGGCCTTGAGCCGCGACGGCGGCACCCAGACGCCGCCGGTTGTTCAGGCCCTGCTGCCTCTACCCGCCGAAATGATGCTGTCGCCCAACTATCCCAATCCTTTTAATAACGAAACCCGGATGATTCTCTCCCTGCCGCAGCGGGGTCCGCTCCAAGTGGAGGTCACCGATTTGCTGGGACGGTGTGTCCGACGCCTCTATCAGGGCGAAGCCCGGGAAGGCTATCTCGATCTGCATTGGGATGGTCGCGACGATCTGGGCAAGACGGCGGCAAGCGGGATCTATTACTGTAGGGTGGTTGCGGGAAAGCAGACGCTCAGCCGCAA
Organism: bacterium; assembly: GCA_035419245.1. Lineage (NCBI taxonomy): Bacteria > bacterium. Next base: position 72,006 of record DAOLSP010000007.1, read on the forward strand.
GCTGGTGCTGGTCAGATGAAAGGGCGGGAACGTGAACATAACGGTACCAGGCGGGCGCTTATAGAAAAAGAACCAGCCACAGAGGGTGGGTATCATGATCCATCCATGGCATGGGGTCATCCGTGATCTGGAATCGCCCTCATCTCTAACGCCATCACCAAAATACCTTACGGCTATAGCATCAACAATGTAGTGGCAATGGACGAGGTTCCGCCCGCTGAAGAGGGCTATCGAATCATCCATGACACCCTGGCACGATACAGCCAGAAGCGCCGCGACGGTCACAAGTTCTGATCCGGAGCCGGCTTCTTCTCCTCCTGCTGCCGGGTCTCGATGACTCGCCGCAGCCGCTCCAGCTCCTTCTCCGCCCGTTCCCGTTCGGCGCGCAGGCGTTCGAGGTCATCCTTGCTCTCCGCACCCCGGGTGCTGTTGTCAAGGATCTGCTCAACCACCGGCGATCGTTCTTCTCCGCGTTTGAGAAGGATCTCCCGGTCATCCGACAGGATCAAGGTCACCGGCAGCAGTTTGAAGTGCAGACCCAGCTCGAGTCGCCAGGCCGGATAGTTGGGCAAGGCCCCCAGTCCGCGCGCCGCCAAGGACGGGATGGTTTCATCGGTGCCGGAAGAGAGCCGGCGGTCCAGCGCAAGAGAAAGATGGAGCCAGTGCCACGGTTTGTACCGCATGGAGAGGCATGCATAGAGATAATCCTCCCTCCCCTCGGCCCCCGCCGGCGGTTTTTGTATCCAGGTCAGCCCATAGGTCTCCAGGCCCCAGTCGAAATAGTCGCGGGGCAGGGATAGCCCTGCGCTCCAGGCCAGGTTCTGGCTGCGCTTGAGGGCATAGCTCTCCGTCCGCAGAATGCGGTCGGCGAACCGGAGACCGACATCGTCGTAAAGCGTGCAGCCAAGGTTCAGGTGCGCACTGACGGACTCGGCAGGGAATTCGGAATCGGCGGCCCAGCTCGCCAGAGCGGTAAGGGTGAATGCATGCCGGCTGGGACTGTAGGGCTCAAAAAGCAGGTTATGGCCCAGCCCGGAAGGCATGAGCACCGCTGTCTGAAGGCCGAGAAACCACGACTTGCCGGGTTTCTGGAAGGAGCCCAGTGTTAAAGCGAGGGTGATGTCATGGCCGAAACGGCCGCCCTCCGCCTGCAGCGACTGATAGAGTACCGGCAAAATCTGGACCTCGAGATGGGCGCCCAGGCCGTAATTCAACGCGAAGGTGCTCTGCAGATCCCATATGTTGCGCGTGCCGGGAGCGCCATAGGGGGGATAGCTTTGCTGCGCCGCTCGGCCCCAGAAACCGGAGTGAAGATGCGCGGTCAGATGGCCGCGCTCCAGCACCCAGGCCGGTCGGCACTGGGGCAGCAGCGCTCCGCTGTTGAGGCTTTGGCCGGCCGCCGGAAGACTAACCAAAAGGGCGACGGCCAGAAGGATCGAGCTGGTCCGCGCCGGTTTGTTAAAACCTGTTAGCCACATTGCATTATACTCCCAAGTTCAAAACAAGATGAAACGCTGCCATGCCGATTCACTGCCGCTATGGGGTGCGGCACCGACGCAGTCGAGCCGCCAGAGATAACGCACCCCTTTCAGCAAACGCGGTTGCCGGGCACGGCCGTCGTAGTTGTAGCGGACGCTCTCGCGGGTTCCCTGAAATCCGGGTTCTACTGTTCCCATCCAGATCCAGACGCCGCTTTCCTCCTCCTTTAGGCGAAGCACATAGGAGGCCGGACGCCGCAGGCCGATGCTCCAGGAGAAGCGCAGGGTATCCCCGTCGGCAACCTGCAGATCGGTGGCCTTGTCCAGCAGCATATAATCGATCGTATCCGAGGGCGCGGAGAGATGTCCGTCAGCGTCAGCGCCGCGCAGATAATACCAGCAGCGGTTGTTGGGACCGACCCGGTCTAAAAAAGTGGTATCCCGCGCTGTGAGCTGGGCGATCCGAGCGAAATTCTTCTCCCCGGCGCGACCGCGGAACAATTCAAATGCCGAAAGGGCTTCCTCCCGGCGCCATTGCAGAAAAATGGCATCCTCTTCGGGGACCGCATCGATGCCCGCCTCATCCTCGGCGGTGTCCGGAACGGCCTGGACAAAACGCGGTACCGGGGGGCGCGTTTCCGGATTGGTGGACTGGTCACTGCACGCCGTCCAGAGTCCCAATCCCACCGCGAACAACCATACCCTCCACTTCACTTTCGTTCTCCTTATCGCCATTAAAAAATAAAGCCGCAACCGATGCGGTGCACGCCTCCGAAATCGAGCGCAGTGAAGGCGTAATCGACGCGCATGCGCCGCCAGCGCACACCGGCCCCCGCGGTCAATCCCGATTCATTCCGCCCCAGCCGCAAGGCGATCCCTTTGAGTGTATACTCCATGCCGTACAGCGAATTCCGCACCTCCCTTTTGCGCAGGCTCCAGAAAAAATCAATCCGGCTTTGCTGGAAGGCGACCGGCTGACTGTAGGCGATCCCCCAGAGCAGGGCCATCGCCATCTTCTCTTCGCGCTGGTTATCCCAAATCAGGGTGGTCCGGGTGAGATCGATCGCCGAAAGACCGATGCCGATGTCGCCGAGCCGGCGGTTCTGCAGCAACTGCCCGAGATTGAAACGCGCCATGGCACCGAGATCGAAGCCGAGCCCGCTGGCGCTGCGTTCGTAAAGGGACTGATGTAATAGCTTGATATTCAACCCCACCGGCACTTCCATAGCCAGGTCGGTATAGAGCCAGCCCAGCGGTACGGCGAAACGGAAGATGCGCGCAAAGGAAAGGTAAAAGGCATCTTCAGTGTCCTTGAAATAGCCCTGCGGAATGCCGTCGGGTCGGAGCGCCGGATCCTGGAGCCGGTCGAGGAAGGAATCCCCCACCAGTTTGGGGTAAAGCGGGATATCGTCGACGCTGAAGCGGGTCCAATGCAGGGCGATGCTGCCGCCGCCGTGGAGGGGAATAATCCCGCCGGCATAGTGAAACATGGCCATGGGTTCCGTAATCGATCCGAAGGTCGGGGCATACATCAAGCCGATCTCCCGCCGGCTGCACAATCCCAGGCTGGCCGGGTTGTAACGGAACAATTCCGGCCCGCCAGTCATCGCCGCGGCCGCTCCTCCGAGTGCCAGCGGCCGCGCGCCGACGCCCAGTTCAAGCGAGGCCGCAACATAGCGCAGGCCCTGGGCGGTGGCGCACTCCGACAGGCCCGCCAGCAGGGCGAAAAGCTCACCGCAGAAGAGCACAAGGCGAACCGGGTGCCGGGCCTTCATTGCAACCTCGCAATTTTGCCAACCTTCTCCTCGGTCTTATCTCCGCTGCGGGCGGTGAGACGAAAGAAATAGACCCCGTTAGCCACTGTAAATCCCTCCTCATCCTTCCCGTCCCAGGTGATCTCGTGATAATCGGCGCTCAGGGGATCTGGATCCTCGGTGCCGCGGCCATCAAACTGGCGGATCAGCCGCCCGGCGGCCGTATAGATTCGCAGTGAAAGTTTGTCGGCGCTGCTGGTAAGCAAATAGACGAAGGTGGTACGGACGGTGAAGGGATTGGGATAGGTGCCGACCAGCGTCAGTCGGAAGTGTTCCGCGACCTGAAAAACAAATTCGCGCGGCGGCGCGCCATTCCCGCTGCAGTCGGTGGCCGTTACCAGCAGGGTGTGGCGGCCGGGCTGGAGGGCGGGATGGAGCGTCAGGGGGATAAGGTTGCCGTCGGCGATCGAATCGGGCAGCGACCAGCCCGCCTGCTCCACGGCTTGGCCATCGAGAAGGATCTCCGTCTTGCCGGCGGAGAGATCAATGCCGTTGGCATCGCGCAACCTCAGAGCGATGACGGCGTCACCATCGACCCAAGCGTCCGCTGCGAAGGGCCGGCCGTCAAAGGCGGCTTCCATCTCCGGTGGCCGGGTGTCACTGCTCCAGAGCACCGTGTAGAATCCTGACTGATGAATCGATGTGGTCAAGCGATACCCCTCCCTGGAGGATCCCAGGCGAACCCATTTCCGTGTGACGGGGGCGTAATAATACAGGTCGGCCTTTTCGAGGGGGCCGGGCAGACTGTCGGTTGCGTCCAGCCGGCAGGAGAAGAGGATTCCCTGATCGACCGCATCGGCGAGGCCGAATTCGAGGGCATAGACCGGGATGGCATCACTGGCGGTAAAATCAGGTTGGTCGGCAAGCCGGGCCGCGGCGCGACGCTCCACATGGAGGGTCGTCGGCTTGCGGACCGAACGGCTGGAGGCGATGCAGACTGCCCGGTTATCGAGAGGAAGGGTGTCCGCGGCACTCGCGTAAAAATGAAATCCCGCATCGGGATCCAAAGCAAAAACCGGTGCGATGATCTGAGCCCGGGTTTCCTGTTGACTCGCCTTCCCCGAGTCGATGAGAAAGCGGATCGTCCATTCACCGGGGGCTGCCGGCAGTGGAAAAGCGGCCGTGGCACCGGCGAAGGCCGCCACCATGAGCGTGTCCGCAACCAGACGGCGCCAACTGGCGCTGCCATACTCCCATAAGTCCAGCGCAACGATCACCTTGCCCGTGCCGTTACCCCAATTCATCAGCGGCAGGTAGAGGAGCGGACGCTCGCCGCCGCCCCAGCTCAACCGGTTGGTCAGGGCCTCGACATTGATCTGCCCGGCAGGCTCATAGGAATAGGTTGGCGAAAGCAGCGCTGCACCGTCGGCAAACCGGGCAAGGAATTCGCAGGATAGCCGGGGGGTTCCCCAGCCTTTAACGGTGAGGGCGTACCAGCCCACACCAGCGTACTGCATAGCCAGGGTATCGCCACGGAAGATGCAAAGGACGGAGCGGGGCAGATCACGGCTGCGGAGTTGCACCCGGAAGATGAGTTCATCCGCCGTCCCCGGCAGCACTTTGAGCGAATCGAAATAGCCGCGGCCCAACGAAAAAGTCGCCGCGCCATGGCTTTGCTGCAGGCCGAGAGCATCCACGCCATAGAATCGTACCACGCCACGGCCGTCCGTGCCCGCCGCGGGGATGGCCAGGTTGAACCGGCTCTCGCCGCCGCTGATGGTCAGTTGGCTCACGCCGGCTGCCCGCCCTTTTTCCATCTCGATCTGCACCGTGCCGCTGCCGGCGGCGAATGGCCACTGTACCCGCGCTTTGAGGGTGTCGCCAGGGGCGACCAGGGGATTGACCACATCGACCGGCGCCTGGGTCGAAGGCAGGCGCAACCGCATCGCCGGATCGCCGAATAGGGTGTATTGATTCACTTCGGCATGCGCAATGGCGCTGCCCAAGGCGCCGGCGTAATAACGGATCTTGCCGGCCGTCACCAGTTCCCCAAGGGTGGCCTCGGGATGTTCATAAAGGTATCCCATGATCGCCGACTGCAGTTCGTCGTCGTTGTCGCGCCAGCCGAATCCGCTGGCCCCGAAGAAGGCCATGGTGCCCTTGTCCGCGGTGAAAAGCATAGTCTCGGCCAGATTCGACCCGGTGGGCTCCTCAAACGCCCCGGTGAAACAGGTCATGCTCAGGATGACCGGATAGCGGCCCTTGTTGCGCAGGGCGGAGACATCCTCCAGTCCCATGAGGCCGTCGTCCGACCAGATCGCTCCACCGCCATGGCCATGAAAATTGACGATCCCGCAGCCCTGGTCTATAAAATCGAGCAGTTCCGGGGTGCCGCCGTAAAAAGGGTCCACGGCGAGGGCGGGATCGCGCAGGGTGAAGAGCATCGCAGGCGACCACGCGGGCGGTACATTCAGCACCAGCGCCTTGCTTTTCTCACGGAATTCACTGCCGTTGCCGCCGATGAAGAGCAAACGGTTATGCCAGTCTCCATCCTCGGCGTTGGTCTCATGGGCGATGATCTTGTCGACGACGACCTCCAGCTGTTCCGGCGTGCGCGCCGGCAGCCGGCCGATGCAGAGATCGGGGATCTCGTCCGCCCCAGCCAGCAGGCTATACCAATGATCGCTGGAGGCCGCGCCGTAGTTCAGGGTTTGACGCATGTAGACAGGGACTAGATCGAGGGTGTCGCCCTGCACCGGCGTTCGCTGATACGAGCCATCCCCCGCAAGGAGCACCCACCTGAGCGGCCAGCGTTGCGCCGCCCATTGCAGAAAGGCCTTGACAGCCAGCGGTGAGCGGCGCCCCTGGTTAAGGTAGGTGAAAATATCTTCCACGGCCACGCCCAGGGGATGCAAACCCTGGCCCTGACGGTGCTGCATCAGGGCCGTCAGAGCCGGCGCAGCGAGGAAGGTGCGCGGCGCGAGGACCACCCAGTCGATGTCGCTGCGCGCAGCGGGCTGCCACTGCGGCTGCACCATTTCGATCTGCACCGGGCTCTTTTTCGCGGCGGCGGTCACGGCGACGTACCGCACCGCGCAGGAAGGGACCGTGTCGTAGAACTCGGCGCGCACCGAACGGCGGTTGTCACTGCCGGTCGCCTCGGCCATGGCTGCACCGATGATCCGGCTCACCCCCAGCTTGTAGATCTCCACCGACTCGTCGGCAAAGCCCTCGAGGGTGAAGCGGAATAGACCGGGTGGTTTATCGGCCGGGATGGTGAATTCGAGCCAACCCCCCAGCGCACGGTAGAGCCGCGGATAGGTCACCTCAAACCAGTTGAGAGCGATGTAATCGGTCCGCGCCGGATCGAATGCATTGACCACGGTCAAGTCATTGGCAGTCGGAGAGAGAGCGGCGGCGAGCAGCCCATTGTCATCGCGGCTGTGGAGATCGATGAGGCCCTGGCGTTCCCCAGTACCCCGCGCGACGAACCGGTCGTTGAGATAGATCGAGACCTGGTGCAGTTCCTTGTTCGTCAGCGTCCGCCCTGTCAACATTACCCGGACCTTCACTGGCAGAAGCGAGGCGGCGTCGGGCGCGTAAAGTGAAAAGGGATAACTGCGTTTGCTGCCGGCCGGAATGCCGCTGTCATAGAGCCAGTGGTCGCGCAAGGAGTCGGGGAAGGCGATGCCGTTGAAATGCTCAAAAAAGTTATTCTGCTCGACATGGATGGTCTGATAGAAGGAGTAGGGAATTTGTGCTGTCTGGCCAGCGGCCGTGGCGCTCTCGCTGTACTCATCCTCCATGCGGGGACCGGCTTCGCCCTCCCAGCCAAGCCAGTATACATTGGTGCTGCTGTAAGGATCCTGATAGAGATCGGGTGTCGTGGCGGTAGCGTTCAGACGCAGGCCGGTGCCGTAGAATTCGATGCTCTCGCCGGCCTCCATCTTGCTGTCCCCGTCTCCATGAAAATAAAAGGGGACCGGGATACCGCCGCAGCTGAGGCGCAGGTGCCGGATATCGATCCGGAGCAAGTCGAGGCCGGCTTTGCGCAGATCGGCGCCCGTGACCTTGTACCAGCCGTCTTCCTCAACCGACAGTTTGATGCGTCCGGGGGCGCAAAAACGGTCATCGGCCGCTGCGGCTTTGTTCAGCAGCGGCGAAGTCGCACGCGTGAGGGTGAGATCGCTCGCACCGGCCCCTACCGCTGCAAGCGCGGTCGGCGGCAGCGCTCCTGAGCCGGTGAGCTCCACCCGGAGTGCACTGATCCAGGTGAGCCGGGCGGCAGCGGCATCGTAGCGGCATGGGAAAATGCGCAGGGCCCAGAGGGTTTGTCGTCCGCTTTGACCGAGAGCGACAATATCTGCCGCAACATCCGGTCCGGATCGGCTTTCGCGCTGCCACTGCGGCGCGGTTGAGAGGGCCTCAGCGATGGGCCCATCGGCAGAGCCACCAAGAGGCGCGATGGCTGCAGTCTCGCCCGGCGTTACCGAGAGGAGATGTACGGAGACGGCAGCGGCGGGCCAGTCGATCAGCAGGGTCTGGACAGGGACGGCCGGCAGCTTCGCGTCATCCAGGAGGGCTGTCCCGGGGCGAAAGCGGGCCATGCGGCCGGACGCAGACTCCAAGGTATCGAGAGGAACAGGAGACGGATGGATTTCAAGCAGCAGCCGTTCTGGGTCTTTTTCAATAATGCGGTACCACTCCCCCGTTGCAGCCGGGAGCGCTCCGCACCCGGTGAGCAGCTGGATGAGAAGGAAAAAGCGGGATGTATGAGAAAAATGAGCCATATTTACCAAGAGTTGCATCACCGGGCGGCTTCAGGCCAGCAGCTGCGAGACAGTGTTTCGGTCCCAAACAATATATCCAAACCGGGCCAAAATTCCAACGCCTTTCGCACGGTACCAACGTTCAGCCCGTATTAACAAGTACCTATACCGTTCCCGGATTGCGGAAAACTCTTTACATGCCGGCACCCCCTCTGGCGTTTCCGCCGCCAGACGTAAGGGTGTCGATCACGCTGATTGTGGTCCGATAGCGCACCACCGCCTGCTCGGCAGTCACCGCCAGCGGGACCGGTGGGCGGTCATAGGAGGCCATGACATCGCGTATCACCCGCGCCCTGGGATGGACCAGAAAACGAGCATGCAAGCACAACGAATCCGGCGGGGTGTTGCGCCAAGTGAAGGTCAGCTCGCCCTTTTTCAGGCGGTATTTCCAGAGACTTTCCACCCCGGAAATCCCCAGGGTATCCACCCGGATCGCGACAGTCAGCGCCTCCCAGGGCACCCGGCTGCGCAGCAGCCAATCCACGACGACCGTATCCTGCTCGCCCCTGCTGCGGCTTTCAGCGCCCGCGATGGCCATCCAATCCGCCTTGAAGTGGAGCGGTAGCTCCTCCTTGTGGGTTCGGCCGCTGAAATGCAGGTCCAGCGAATCGCCCCGGACCTGAACGTTATGAAAGTAGTCGTTCCCCCGGAGGGTCAGTGTCGTCTCTCCTTGCGGGAGCCTGTTTTTGGATTCCAGCAAAACTTCAGGCTGCCAGCGGTCATCATACGCCGGCAGGCGGCAGGCGTAACTGGTCGCCACCGTCAACAGCAGGCCGGCAAACGCGCCTCCCGGAAGCCGCCGAAAAGCGGTCAGGGCTCTTTTCCAGCGGGGGATTTGCAGCACCAGAGCGGCCCAGGCATAGATAAAAGGCAGAAAGAGCGCCAGCAACAGCAGAGTGAGGGTCACAGTGACCAGGGCCGCCTTCCAGAAGGCGTCGATCCCGATGCCGCCCTGGGCCAGGTTGCGGCCTATAAAGGCGGTCACCTCCGAGAAAACCAGCCGCAGCAGCGGCAGCGGTGCGAGCAGTCCGAATAGGCTCTGCAGCCACTCCGGCCGCACCAGCAAAGCCAGCGAGAAAAAGAGCAAGCTGAGGCCGGGATAAAGCGCCAGCCTCGCGCTCGCAACGGCCGCAGCGGCGGTGAGGAAGGCGAGGACCAGCAGGGCGCGGCTCGCATAGAGATGCGGTTCCGGGTTCCAGTGCCAGCGCCGGGAGATCTGTAGTGCCAGCCAGAGCCCGCCAACCGCCCAGCACAGCATCAGCAACAGATAGGGGACGGGATGGGCCAGCCAGGGATAGCGTACCCCCTTGATGAGCTGGATCAGCGCTTCGCCGCCCTGCGCGACGACGGCGATGACCAGGAAGAGCAACGCCAGTTTGAACGGTGAGAAGCGGATACGCAAGGCTTTTTCCACGATCATGCACCGCCGGCGGCTGGAGATGAATGCCGCAGTGCCGACCGCGACCGCGGCCGCCAGGAGCAGCAGAATGACTATGTGTGGAATGAAGAGGGGATGCCGGCCGAGGGTATACAGGGTATAGTGGTCCAGTTGTCGCCCCGGCAAGCCCTGCTCCTGATAGTGGCTGAGCAGGGCGTCGATGAAGCGGCCGCACGCGCCGAGCTGCGCCCGATCGAGGTTGGCTGGCGTATCGAGACCGCTATGAATGGGTGAGTTGTTGAGCCCGGTGGTAAAATCGATCGCCGGAATGCCTGCGGCAAGAAAGGGGTCGTGGTCGGAGCCGGCCCCCCCGGTCAGGCTGTTGAAGGTCGAAAAATGAACCGGATAGGTCAGGGGGCTGACATCTAGCGTTCGGTTGATGCGGAAGGCATCCCGCACCAGCCAGCGCGGGGCCTGGGCTTTGCGGTTCTCGAGGAGCGTATAGATCGGACCCGCTCCGCCGGTCATATCAGCCGAAATCATCAAGCCGATGCTGTCGATCCGGCTGAACTGGTCGACGAAGTATTGCGAACCATAAAGCCCCGACTCTTCGCCGCCGAAGCACAGAAAGATCATGGTATAACGGCGGGGACGCTGACTCCACAAGCGCGCCAGCTCAAGTGCGGTCGCTGTCCCCGAGGCGTTGTCGTTGGCACCCGGGGAGTTGCCGGGTGCCGAATCGGCGTGGCCGCCGACGGCCAGGCAGGTATCCGACGCGCCCTTGAAAAGGCCCACCGCAATGCCGCTGCTGGTATTCAGAGGAAACTTGTCTCTCGCAACCCGGGTGAAAGGCATCACCCAGGCGCTGTCGGCGCCATAGCGCCGGTAGGTGCCGGCCACCCAGGCCAAAGCCTGCTGCTCCTGCGGCGAGCCCATCGGCCGCGGGCCGATCTCCTCGCACAGATAGCGGATGTGGGCATAGACACTGTCGGCGCTGAAACCGCTTTGAGCGAATGCCGCCGGAACCCAGATCAGGAAGAGAATTACACCAAGCTTGCAGTACCTCAAGAGTCACCTCATTTCAGAGTGCGGGTGCAGGAAATCCCGTGTACCTGTCAATGGCTATGCTGATGCAGCAGGGCGATGATATGCTCCTCGAGACTTGCTGCGCCCGCGCCGGAGCGCCAGGCCGCGGCCTCCACATCGGCCAGGATGCGGCCGGACTGCAGCACCACGTAACGGTCGCAGATCTTTTCGATCACCTCGAGCACATGGGTCGAAAGAATCACCAGGCCGCCCCCCTGGACATATTCCCGGAGCATCTGCTTGATCCCGTAAGCGCTCTCGATGTCCACGCCGTTCAGGGCCTCGTCGAGAAAGAGCACGGCGGGCTCGCCCATGAACGCGGCGGCGATGGCCAGTTTCTTTTTCATTCCCAGGGAAAGGTCGCTGGTCCGTTTGTCCTGTTCTCCCTCCAGTCCCACCCGCTGCAGCAGGCGGGCGCTCTCTTCCGTGATCCGGCCGGGATCGACCTTTTTGACATGAGCAACGAAGGCGAGAAATTCCCCGGCCGTGAGCCATGGATAGAAAAAAGGCTGTTCATGGACGTAGCCGATGCGGAATTTATAGGCGAGATTCTCCTGGTAAATATCCCTCCCGCCGAAGCGGACGAAGCCACGTGCGGGCTGGAACTGCCCGGAAAGAGCCAGCATCAGCGTGGTCTTGCCGGCACCGTTCGGGCCGATCAATCCGATCAGCGCGCCTGCGGGGAGGGTCAGCGACAAATCCGTCAGTACAGGTGAGGAATCGTACCCAACCGCGATGGCCCGGGCCTCCAGTTGCGATGTAGTCATAGGGGATTATCCTTTGGCTGTTGGATCGGCCGAAATCCGGAAGTAGCGCATGGCGGCCAGGCGGCGCGCCGGCAGCAGCACCAGGAGCGCGAGGAAGAGCGGATAGAGCACAAAAAAGAGCGCTGACAGCACCAGTGCACCCAGCATATACCAGGTATAGCGTGTTTGCGCCCCTTTCAGATCGGGATAAAAGCCGGGCGCCAGCTGCGCGCCGCAAAGCAGCATCGCGCCGCCGGCAAGAACGGCCCGGAACCAGAACCTGGCCGCCAGCGGCAGCGACCAGATGGCGACGAGGGTGCCGGTGACCAGAAATACGGCGGCGAGCCAGAGCGCAGCCGGAAGGAGAACCGCCGCAAGCCAGGGCAACGTCCGCACCGGCAGCGCGTAAACGATCCCCGGCGGTTCTTCTCCGCTCGCCAGGCTTTGCATCGAGAGATAGACAAAGACCGCCGTATAGAGCAGGGTCAGGGCCAGGAGAACCGCGGCGCGATCCTCGGGCAAGGGATTGTTCATCGCGGCCAGATAGGCGAGCGCGATAAAGATGCCGGTCAGGCAAATGATCCCCTTGCCGGTCTGGCGCCGGATGCGCAGCAGATTTTTCCAGAGCCAGGGACTCGACCATGACGGCCAGGGGGAAGCTGCGGCTGCGGCAACCCGCCGCGTCTGATTCTGTGGCGCATGCCAGAGGCCATGCGCGTGGTGCCAGCGCTCAAAGAGGCAGCCGTTCAGCCAGATGCTGGCAGCAATGCCACCCAGTCCGGAGAGCAGCACCAGCCAGAAGCGGAGGCCGGTAACGAGTCCTGGCTCGGCGACAGCAGCCATGACCGCGATCATGAAAAGTACGAGCGCCGGCAGCAGAATCCACGCCTCGGTTTTGTATAGCAGATTGGCGCGGCGGCTCTGCACCATCAGCAGGAGATGCGCGGCATGCACCGCGACCAGCACGGCTGCATGCAGGAGCAGGGCCACCAGCGTAAGCCGGCAAAGAAACGGCACCGGGGCCAGGCCGGCCAAGCCAGCGAATAGCACCCCGCAGCAGGTCGGTACCCAGAGCGAAGCGCTCCACTCGCGCAGAAGAAAATAGCGATAGAGACCGGGGCCCTGCAGCGGCAGACTGAACAGATAGAGATACTCCTCCCGGCGCTGCGGATTCCGGCGCAGGGCGGTCGTATACCAGCCCGCGCAGACCACGCAAAAGACCAGGAAGGCTTCCTTGAAAAACTCGAGATGGGCATCGCCGCGGGGCCGGGCAGCCAGCGCGGCACCGCTGCCGCCGACGGCGGCCAGCACCAGGACACCCAAAACAAATCCCGCCGCAGCAGCAAGGCGGATTCCGCGCGTCCGCCTCGAGCGGCGGCATAAGATCAGTCCCGTGATCAATCCCGCAGGCCTCCATTCCCATCCACCCGTTTGCCGCGCCCACAGGCTGTCCGCCCGCGCAGCACCACGGTTTGGCATGTTTACGGCTACAAGCCGGTCAGGTTTCGCAATTTCTGTTACCCAGCACAATGCCCCCCTTTCATGCCGATGAAAAACCTCTTCAATTATACCCGAATCCACACTTTTTTGTTGCATCCGGCGCCAAAAATGTGTATCAATTAGGTAGCCAATGCCGGGCATCCCAGCGATTCGGCGCCCGAAAGGAGAGGGAATGAAAACCGACCTTCACTATCACCAGTACTACGTGGCTCCGCCCGAGGATCTGGAAAAACTCGCCGACTCGGTCGAAAAGCTGGTGAACCAGCTTGACGATCCCCAGTACCAGACCGTGCTGCACATCCTCGCCCTGCGCCGCCCCTGGCGGCCCCGGCATACCGGCTGGGTCAATGTTCTCGACCAGCTCCTCCATTTCGCTTATGCGGCGATCGTCTTCCTGCCGGCCTTCCTCTGGCCCGCCTGGTATACGGCCGGCCTGGGCGGCCTCCTCCTCGGGATCATCCGCGAATGGGAACAATGGAAGGAACTGGACCTGAAAATCCCGATGATCTGGGACCGGCTGCAGGATGCCCTCTTCTTCGCCGTGGGCGCCATCGCCATTTACTTTGTCCATCAGGCCCTCTTCCAGTGAGCCGCCGATAAGAGCCCTTGACCCGGAATCCCACATGCGCCTTGCCCATCTCTCCGACCTTCATCTCGGCCTCTCACCGGGACGCGATGCCCTCATCGTCCGGCGTATTGAAGAGCTCGCTGCGCTCCGTCCCGATCATCTGGTGATCAGCGGCGACCTGAGCCAGCACGGCCGGGAGTCGGAATGGAGCACTTTGCGCACTCTTCTTCATCAGAATGGCTGGTTTGATCCGGCCCGGTTGACGGTCATCCCGGGCAACCACGACCTCTTCTCCTTTTTCTTCGAGGATTTTCACTCCGGCAGCGACCTCTATGCCCAGTGGCGCCGGCTGCCGCGCACCGCCCGCGGCATATACCGCTACGGCCGGGAGGAGTACCATCAGGATCTGGAACGCTTTCACCAGGCTTTCGCCGGATCCTCCCGGGACCACCTGACCCTGCAGGAGACCGGCGCGGCCCCCTTCCCCTTCATCAAACTGATGCAGGAGAACATTGCGCTGATCGCGATCGAATCGAACCGGCTGCTGCCGCAGCTCCGCTCTAACACCGCCTGCTCGAAGGGGTGGGTCGATCTCGAGAGCACGGCGCACATCCTCGGCCACCCAGCCTTGCAGAACCGGACACGGATCCTTCTGCTGCACCATCATCTCGTGCCGGAACGGCTGGTGGCGCAGCGCAAGGGCCGGCGCTTCGCCACCATGACCCGGATCGTCAACCGGGCGGAGCTGGTCGAATTGCTCGGGTCATTCCGGATCGATCTGGTGCTGCATGGCCATTATCATGAGCACGAGGTCTATCAGATCGGGGCCGCCATCCCGGTCGTCAATAGCGGCGGTTTCGGTCGCTGGCATCTGATCGAAATCGAAAACGCATCCATCACCATCCACTCCCTTGAATCGGAGTGAAGCCTGTACCGCTTCACCCGGTTTCGCCGTACGGTACCCTCGGAGGCAACTGATGAAATCACGCCTGATCTGCTCCATCCTTCTGGTCACTGCCTTTTGCCAGGCGCAAACAGACTGGAAAAATACCGATCTTCCCGCCGGGAATCGTGCCCGGGCTCTCGTCAGCCACATGACGCTCGCCGAAAAGATCTCCCAGATGCAAAACAGCGCCCCGGCCATCCCCCGCCTCGGGATCCCGGCCTACGACTGGTGGAGCGAGGCGCTGCACGGCGTCGCCCGCGCCGGCATCGCCACGGTCTTTCCCCAGGCGATCGGCCTCGGCGCCACCTGGGATGAGGATCTCCTCCACCGCGTCGCCACGGTGATCAGCGACGAGGCTCGCGCCAAACACCATGAATGTATCCGCAACGGACAGCGCGGGATCTATCAGGGACTCACTTTCTGGTCGCCCAATATCAATATCTTCCGCGATCCGCGCTGGGGCCGCGGCCAGGAGACCTACGGGGAGGATCCCTTTCTCACCGGCAGCCTCGGCGTGGCCTTCGTCCGCGGCCTACAGGGTGACCATCCCCGTTATCTCAAGACCGTGGCCACACCGAAGCATTACGCCGTGCACAGCGGTCCGGAGCCTGAACGCCACGGCTTCGACGCCCTCGCTGCGGAGCGCGACCTGCGCGAGACCTACCTGCCCGCCTTCGAACAGTGCGTGCGCGAGGCCGGCGCCCAGTCGATCATGTGCGCCTATAACCGCTATG
Source organism: bacterium (assembly GCA_035419245.1). Classification (NCBI taxonomy): domain Bacteria; species bacterium. Next base: position 87,025 of record DAOLSP010000007.1, read on the forward strand.
AGGGTGAGCCCTGCTGCAGCAGCATCCTGCTGATGACCGACATCCTGCGCCGGGAATGGGGATTTGACGGCTACATCGTTTCGGATTGTGGAGCGATCTCGGATATCTTTTATGGCCATAAAACGACGTCCAGCCTCGCGGAGGCGGCGGCGCGCGCCGTCAAGGCCGGCTGCGATCTGAGCTGCGGGGATGAATACGCCACCCTGGCGGAGGCGGTCCACCAGGGATTGATCGGCGTGGAAGAAATTGATACGGCCGTGGAGCGGCTATTCACCGCCCGCTTCCGCCTCGGCGAATTCGATCCGCCGGAGCGGGTTCCGTACGCTCAAATCCCCTATGCGATGAACGACCGGCCGGAGCACGATCAGCTGGCGCTCGAGGCCGCCCGCGCCTCGCTGGTGCTGCTCAAAAACGACCACAACGCCCTGCCGTGGCCGAAAACCCTGAACAAGATCGCTGTCATCGGCCCCAACGCCGACAATGTCGAACTCCTCCTCGGCAACTATAACGGCACGCCCTCGCATCCGGTCACACCGCTTCAGGGGATCCGCGACAAGCTCGGGGCGCAGACAGAGGTCCTCTATGCCCCGGGGTGCGTCCTGGCCGAAGGCATGACCGCGGTTGAAACCGTCCCGGCCGCAGCGCTGTTCCTGCCCGGGAAGGGCCGCCGCAACGGCCTTCAGGGGGCCTATTTCGCCAACATGAACCTCCAGGGCCAGCCGGCCCTGATCCGCGACGATCCGGCTCTCGACTTTTCGTGGGAGCAGAAGGCGCCGGGTCCGGGAATGCCCAAGGACGAGTTTTCGGTGCGCTGGAGCGGCTTGCTGCGGCCGCCTCGTACCGGGACCTATCAGCTCGGCGTGAGCAGCGACGACGGCTTCCGACTCTACATCGATGGCAAGCTGGTTGTGGAAGACTGGACGCGCCACAGCCTCAGCACCCGGACGGCGCCCATCGATCTCAAGGCCGGCCGCGACTACCGCCTGAGGGTGGAATATTTCCAGAACCGCTGGAGTGCCATCGCTCGGCTCGTCTGGCAGCTTCCCGGGACCGATCAGCGTAAGGAAGCCCTGGAGACCGCCCGCAAGGCTAACGCCGTGCTCCTATGTCTCGGAATCTCACCGCGGCTGGAGGGGGAAGAGATGAGCATACAGGTGCCGGGATTCTACGGTGGCGACCGCACCAGCTTGGATCTGCCCAAACCCCAGCAGGAACTGATGGAGGAGATCGCCGCTCTTGGCAAGCCGGTGGTGGTGCTGCTGCTCAACGGCAGCGCCCTGGCCGTAAACTGGGCCGACCAGAACATTCCGGCCATTCTCGAAGCCTGGTATCCCGGGCAGCGCGCTGGCACCGCCATCGCGGATGCGCTTTTCGGGGATTACAATCCCGGCGGCCGTCTGCCGGTCACGGTCTACCGCTCCGCCGACCAGCTGCCGCCGTTTACCGAATATACCATGGCCGGGCGTACCTACCGCTATTTCGCCGGCGAGCCGCTCTACCCCTTCGGCCACGGACTATCCTATACCACCTTCGACTATAGTGATTTCAGGGTGCCGAAGAAGGCGCGTGCGGGGGAGGGCATGAGCGTGCAAGTGACGGTCAAAAACACCGGCGCGCGAGAGGGGGATGAAGTGGTGCAGCTCTATGTGCGCGACGAGCAGGCTTCGGTCCCGGTGGCGATTCGCACATTGGCGGGCTTCCGGCGGGTGCACTTGCAGCCGGGTGAGAGCCGGGTCATCTCGTTTTTGCTGACCCCACGCCCCTTCAGCCTGATCGACAGCAAGGGCAAGCGGGTGGTTGAACCAGGCTGGTTTACGCTGAGCATCGGCGGCAAGCAGCCGGGATTTTCGGGCCATGCCGACAATCCCGGCACGGTGGTGCTGCAGGCACGGGTGGAGATGACCGGGGAGAGTGCGCCGGTACTTTAGCACCGGCGCCCACCACTGCTCTCGCGCCAGTGAACTCTCGCACCGTGCAACGCTCGCGCCCACTCAGGCTACTTGACCAGTTGCTGGAAACGGGGATCCGTCCGCAATAAGGTCAGATCGGCGTCCTGCGACGCCTGTTTCTTAAGCTTTTCGTTAAGAGTAACGGCTTGACGCAGCGCCGCAAGGGATTCTTCTCGCCGCCCGCCGGCGAGGCGGATCACCGCCAGGTCATAGAGCAGCTCGGGATTCTGTGGCGCCAGGAGTGCCGCGTGTTCGATCTTGGGCAGGGCGGCTGCGAACTGTTTTTTGGTAAAGAGCGTCCAGCCCTCGTTCCAGGCATAGTTCATCTGGGCATAATCGAGCAGCCGTTTCAGTTCGAGGAAAGGCTCGGGATGGTCATCGACGCGAATGTCGATGGCGCGATCGGTGAAGCCGCCATAGCCGGCGCCCTCCTTGACGACCAGCAGCGCTGCCGACTGCCGGCCACGCGAATCTCCGCCCGCAGCATCTCCCGCCTTCAGCGCCGCATAGAGACGGTCCGCCAGCGTGCCTGATGTTGTCAGAAAAACGCGCTCCATATCGATCACCACCTGCTCACCGGTGAGGATGTTGCCTTGCAGGGCATAGTTGCGGCCGCTGCGTCCGCCTGCCCAGGGGATGCACGCCTTGCCGGTGTAGGTGACCGACTGACCATCTGCTGCGACCATGCCCACTTGCCGGTGTTCGGGATCGCTATCCCCGCGCAGTAACACCGTAAGAGCTTCCTGCGGCGTTAATCCCTGCTGCATCAGATCCAGCCCTCGCCAGCCGAAGGTGGTGTTGCAAAAGGACTGCGTCGCCACCGCTCCTGCGCCGGCGCGGGCCCACGGCACCACACTCCCGACCGCGAAAAAGCGTGAAGCGACCGCCACGCCGCACTCGCCGCTGAGCGAATCCCGCGCGACGATGGAGAAGGTGGCAATCGGCTGCCCGCCTGAACCTTGCGCAGCTGCAGCAACCAGCAGCTCTACTGACAGCACGCAAATAACACAGATGAGTGTGCGCAGCCTATCCATCATAAAGCCTCCCAACAAAAAGTGAGATCACCTTCTTTGGATATTCTAGCCAAACTCCGGGTAAAAATCAAGGAGAAAACAGGATGACCGGTTGCAGGACCGGCTGGCGGGGCTAAAATGCGTCGACTGAGAAGCGCGCCCACTCAACGGGCTGGTGGGAGATTCCGGCCAGGTGCGTGATTCCGGATGAGGACGAGATCGTGGATGGGGACGAGATCCAGGGTGGGGACGAGATGCCGCGCGGTTACGAGATCCCGGGCGGGGCGAGCTCCCGCGCACTCGCTCCCACCCGGTAACCGGGTGGGAGCGAGCTGGGGGAATTTCTACTTGAGCATCACCATCTTGATGGTACGATGGGTCGCTCCGGTTCTGAAACGGGCGAAGTAGAGGCCCGATGGGGCCATCTCGCCGCGATCGCTGCGGCCATCCCACTGCAGCCCGTGCTGGCCGGCCTGCAAAATTCCATCCTGCAGCACCCGCACCTGCCGCCCGATCCCGTCGTAGATGACCACCTCCACCTTGCCCGAGACTGGGAGGTCGAAGGTCAGGGTCGTCGAGGGATTGAAGGGATTGGGATAATTTGGATGGACTGCGAAGCGCTCCGGCAGCGCGGCCGGTTTGATCTCCACATTGACCATCACGTCCTCGAGAGAGCCCTCAATCAGTTTGAACTCGATGCCCGAACTGGTCGATCCATCGGCCACTGTGACCGGCATCGCTGCGGCCGGTATCGTTTCCGCAAGCGGCATGGGCAGGTAGATGGGTAACAGGGCATTGTCATAGCCACTAGGCACGCCATAGGCGAGCAGCTGTAAGGCAAAGGCGTTGACATCGAACACGAGCTTGGCCGGCGCCGCAGTATACCATTGATCCGCATAAACCGCCATCCGCAAATCGAAAAGACGGGTCAGATCGCCCAGACCGCTGCCGAAAAGCAGGCCCATGTAATCGATCTCCGAACCGTCGCCGGGCGCCAGGGTATTGTAGAATCCGAGCAGCTGGTCAGCCAATCCAAGGATGGAGCTGATCGCATAAGTGCGCAAATAATAGGCACCGGGCCGCAGGCCAGAGATGGTGAACTGGCCCGTCTGGCTGATGATGGCTCCTGTTGCGAGATCCATGTCGCTCATGCTCAATCCTACCGGGTGGCCGGTCGCATCATAGGCGATCACCATGGCCCGCGACAGCGGCAGCGTGGTGTCGAAATCGCGCAGATTCCCGGCGATGGCGCCGCTTCCCTTTTCGAGCGTGATATCGCACTGCACGGTCTCGCCATAGCCGATGGTCACCGAGCCGCCCGCGGCGGCGAAGGTGCCGCCTCCGCCATACCAGGTTGCGGCATAGGGGGCGACGGCCGGCAGGGCCAGGATCTTGTAGGTGCCGGGCAGGAGATGGTCAACGCGATAGCCGCCATTGAACTGGACAAAATCCATGCTCGCCAGTTGGCCGCTTGCCGCCTCATAGACAATCACCGGAAATCCGTCCAGGATATCCGCTCCGGCACGAATCGTTCCGCCTCCCTCCTGCGGCAGATCGATATACCCCTGAATCGTCCCGCCGCGCTCCACCTTGAAATCGATGCCGTTCACATCCGAGCTGCCGACTGTGACCACCGCCGCGTTGTTGAAATCGCGCGCCCCGCCGTACATCTCGCTGAGGTAGTTGTTGAATCCGGAAAAGGGCGCCAGGGCCAAGATTTTATACCGACCGGAAGGCAGCGGGCCGAGCCGGTAGTGTCCGGCGCTGTCCATCTGATTATTGTGAATCAACATGCCAAGAGAGAGGTAGGGCAGCGCAGAGGAGTCCTGCAGGGCGAAAAGGCGATAAAAACTCTTGCCGACATCCGTGCCCGAATCCGACACCCGGCCGCGGATCCATTTCCCCTTTTCGAGGACAAAATTGATATTTTTGGTCTCCCGCGGCGCGACCACCTCCACCGGTGTCGCTGTGCCCGGGCTGAAGAGATTGGCCGATCCGCCATACCAAGCATCAACCACCTCGCCGGCGTGGGCGCCTGAGGTGATCTTGATCAGGTCGAGGAGGTTCTGATTGATCAGGGTGTCCGATAAGGTGCGCACGACATAGCGGCCGCTTGGCAGGCCAGCGATCCGATAAGCACCAGCGGCATCCGCCTGACCGATGAAGAGATGCAGGTTGCTCAACCAGGGCTTGAGCTCCAGATCCATCAGGGTGGCGTCGATCGCCAGGACCCAGACGCCATTAAGGCTCTTGCCCTCCGATGACTTGATAGTGCCGGAAAGCTGACCGCCCGGTTCGAGGACGAAATCCTCGAGAACCAGATCCTCACCCTCATGCAGGACGATCTTTTTCGCCTCCCCCGGGGTGTTTGCGCCCGAGTAGTATTGCCCGAGGTAATTAACCCCGCCAATCATATTGCCAAGCTGGTCATCAAGGTAGAGGATATACTCTCCGGCCGGCACGCTCGAGAAGGTATAGGAACCGAGCAAGCCGAATGTGAAATCGACCAGCGAAGAGTCGCGGGCATCGAAGAGAAAAGCGGTGGCGATGCTGATCAGTTGGGCGGTGTCACTCCAGCGGTAGGTACCGGAAATGGTGCCGGGTTTGCTCCCCGGCGGATAGGGGGCCAGAGAAAAGTTCACTTCGCTCAGCTGGGCATCATACGCGGAGATGGTGACCGTCTCACCCACCTCCCAGGTGGCGTGGTTGGGGTACCAGGTCTGCATGTCGCCGCTCTCGGCTGCTTCCACGGAGAGCTTGAATTCGCCCACAAGGGGGACATGAATGCTGTACCAGCCGTCATCGGTGGATTTTTCCACCGAATAGAGGGGCGTGGGTGATCCCTTGGCCGTGAAAATAAAGGAGAGGGTCAGGCCCTGCACCGGAGAACCGTCATCCCGGGAGACGGTACCGGTGATCTCGGCGCCGCTGCGCAGATCGAAATCGATCGCCGCTGTGATCTGCCCATCGATCACCTTGACTTTCTCCGCCTGGCGCCAGGTATCACGCGCATCGAGGCGCAGGATCTGATCGTTATAGATCTCGTCGACGTAGGCGTCGCTCGCCGTCAGCACATAATAGTCGCCGGCGGGCAGGTCGCGGATGGTATACGTTCCTTCATTGCCATCAATGCTGGCATCGCCGCGATAATAGCCATAGAGATCAAAGGCGACCACACTGACGGGATATTCGGGGATCTCCCCCTCGAGGGTCACCTTGCCGGAAATCCCGGTGGTTGCGGCAACGTCCGAGCTTTTGGCCAATGCAGCCGGACGGCGGTTCGGTCGGGTGGAGGCTCGCCAGGCTTGCATGAATTTCGGAATCAGGATTTCCGGCTGCTTCACCGCCTGCATACGCGTCATCATCTGATGCTGAACAACCGCTTCCTTCAGACCGCGTTCCATGACCCGGGCGAAAGCGCCCTCGGCCCTGGCCATCGCCGTTCCCGCGGCCTGAACTTCCTGCAGCGTCTGCGCCGTTCTCAGAGCCAGAGCGGCTTCCTGCGGTTTTTCCGCCGCCTGGATCAGCGTGATGGCGCAGCCCAGCAGCAGAGTTGCGGCGAAAATCATTCGTAACCTTGTTTTCATCTTGTCATTCCTTCATTAATGATCCCATCCATCGTCCTGTTCCGGACGTACTGCTATAACACGACAAACAAGCCTTTCCATTTCCCGGAGATAGAAAAGGGGCGGGAGATAATCGGCATCTGCGCGGTTGAATGGCCTTAATGTAACGCCACCAACCCCGTAAAAAAGTTGCGCCAGATCACGTTTTTCGTTTTGAAGGGAAAGAAAAAAAAGATGAGGGACCCGCGGCCGGTCAGCGCGCCAGGCACCCGAGCCACTCTTCATCGTATTGCATCTCGATGCAGGCAAAATGGTGCGTGGTGAGGGCATCGCGGAAAAACGTTTCTTCCTCGCGCAGGATCCCGGAAAAGATGAAATCCGTCCCGGAGGAGAAACGCTGCCGCAGTACCGGCAGCATCCCGACGATGACGTTGCGCTGGATGTTGGCGAGGACGAGATCGAAGGGCAGCGGCGGCAGATCGGCGAGTTCGCCGGCGAAAATCTCCAGGCCGGTGTGCACGCCGTTGGCGGCGGCGTTGCGCCGGGCGGTCTCGGCGGCCACGGGATCGACATCGAAGGCGACGATGGCGCCGGCGCCCAGCCTAGCCGCGGCGATGGCCAGAATCCCAGTACCGGTGCCGATATCGAGTACGCGCGCCCCCGGCTGCAGATGATGATCCAGCATTCGCAGGCAAAGCCGGGTGGTCGCATGGGTGCCGGTGCCAAAGGCCATCTCTGGATCGATCGCGATCAGGCAGGGATAGGGCCGCGCCGGCGGTGCCTCCCAGGTCGGCTTGATATAGATCCTGGCGCTGATCTTAAAACCGGTGTAGCCCTTCTTCCATTCAGCATTCCAGTCGCGATTCTCGATCTCCTCGCTGAAGACCGCCTCGGGTTGGACGGGATGCCCCATGGACTGCAGTGCCGCCACAAAATTGCGAATGGGGGAGAGCACCTCATGCCGCACCCCCTTAAAGGAAGCGGTCAGACTGCCGTTGTTCTCCACCACGCCTGTGGCGTCGAGATCAAAGAGAAAGCTGGCAAGAGCCTCGCTGCACTCCGGCGTGCAGGGCACGGTAACGGCAAGATAGATCTCCCAGTTGGGCATGGCAGGATTCCTTTCGGGCCGGGGCCGAGATGGCGCACCGGTGGTTGACTCATTCTGAATAAAGCACCTGCAGCAGGACCCATCCCACCTTCTCGAGCGAGGCCGGACTACATTTATCGGGGGTATCGGCCAGGGTATGCCAATAGGGATAGTCAAAGTCGATGAGATCGATGCAAGGGATGCCACGCTCGAGCAGCGGCAGATGATCATCGTAAACCGCATAGCCGGGCCGGGCGACAAATTCGGTCACCCCGCTCCTCCCCGCGGCTTCCCAGACCTTGTCGACGACCGGGCGGGCATAATGAAGCGAATACTGCTCCTGATAAATCGTGAGATCGGCATCGCCAATCATGTCCAGCAGGATGCCGAAACGCGGGTGAAACGAAGGCACCACAGCGCGTGCAAAATACTGCGCCCCCTTCGCATAGCTGCGCTCATCGCCTGCCATCCCCTGGTCCTCGGCGTCGAACAGGACGATATCAACCCCAACGCGAGGCGGCTTTTGTTTGAGCAGCCGGGCGATCTCAAGCAGCACAGCGACGCCCGAAGCGCCGTCATTGGCGCCGAGGATGGGCTTGTTGTGGTTCTTGGGATCCGGATCCTGATCGGCCCAGGGGCGGCTGTCCCAGTGCGCGCATAAAAGAATACGTTCGCCCTTCTGCGGTTGAAAATTGGCGATGATGTTGCTGGCCTGGGCGGACTGGCGCGGTGAGCCAAAGGTATGAATGAAATCCTGGGTTGCCAGCTGATCAGCATAGCCGCGCAGGGTAGTCACCAGCCAGTTGCGACAGCGCTGATGAGCCAGGCTCCCCGGCACCCGCGGTCCGAACTCGCATTGTTGCTTGAGCTGGGCGAATGCGCGGGCGCTGTCAAAGAGGGGCGGCTCCTGCGCGCTGCAGGAGAGGGTCACTCCGAGGCTGAGAAGGCCCATCACCACCGGAAGCCTGTATCGAAGCATTTGCGCTCCTCTCTCCACGCCCGCTAACGGCCGCGGATGGAAATATTGACATTGATGCCGAATTCATAATAGGACGTATCGCCGATCAGCTTGTTGTGGGTCTTGCCCAGTTCGAGAAACGCCCCGCCATTGACGCGTTCGGAGAAACTGTACTGCAGATCGGGCTTGAAGAGCCACTTACTGGTTTCGGCGGTGATTTCATAATCCCCACGGGCGCGGCTCTTGCGCGTGGTATTGCTGCTCGAGGAGATCGTGACCTGTAGGTTGACGCTGTTCTTGAGCCGCATGTTCTTGAAGGGCCAGACCGGGATCGGGATGCGGAAGTTACTCTGCTTGCGGTATTGCGCTGAGACCGAAAGATCCTTCAGGTTGGTCCTGGTCCCGCCGACACTATAGCCCGACGACAGCGAGGTGTTCTCCGACTGGGTATAGCGCACGGACATGGTCATACCGTTCTTGAAGCTCAAACTCATGCCTGCCAGCGGCGAGAATTTGGCGCTGCGGTCTTCTTTGGTGATGACCTCCTTTCCATTCTCGAAATTATAGGTCTGATCGAACTGGCCGGAGTAGCCGTGATCGAGGCTGACGGTCTGAATGTACTTTTTAATCAAAGGCAGTTTTTCGAGTCCGCTGATCCGCAAGGACCACTGCGGGAAGGGCATGTCGAGCTTGTCGCCATAAACCAGCCGGCTGTGGGAGCGCTGTCCGGTGGTGGTGGTGCTGCGATTGAGCGAGGTGGTATTGTCGTAGTTCAGGGTGACCTTGATATTGCGCGAAATGCCGAATCCTGAGGAGATATGCATATTGTCGTTAGTGCTCGAAGAGTTGCGGTTGACGCTGCTGCTCGATGTGCCGGTGGAGGCTTCCATCGGCACTCCCAGACTGTCCTGCAAGCCGAGCATGAACCGCATCCCCGGCATGCGGGTGATGCCATAGGTGGTCAGGTTCTCGCGCTTGTTGAGGGTCACGCTGAAGGGCTCAAAAAAGCCGAAAAAGTGGCCGAAGAGGCCCATCACCGAGAATCCGGAGCCGCCCTCCTTGGGGGGTTTCTTTTCTTTTTCTTTATCCTTCTTCTCGCCCTGGCCGGCGTTCTGATCCTTCCCCGGAACCGGACGCCGCGTCTGCGGCGCTGTCGGCCGGCGGCCGCCGGCCATGGCCCCGTTCTTGGGCTTGTAGATCGAATTCCAGAGGTTTTCCAGATCGATCGAGCCGTTCAAGCCCAGGGTTTTCGAGAGTTGGGCGTTGCGCGCCTGCAACTTTTGCTGGCGGTTGAAGCCGTAGCGGAATCCAGCGCTGTAGGAAAAATTGTTGGTCAGCCAGTTGAAGAGCTTGGGATTGTAGCCGATCTTGAAATTCTGGTTCATGCTGGTCAGGTAACCGAGCTCGCCCCGTTTCCACATCATCCGCAGTGAGTCGGCCGAAATGCCATAGAGGTCGTTGGCGTAGGTCCGGTTCAGATCGAAGGAGAGGGATTCGAAGATCTTCATCGATCCGCCGATCGACGAGTTCACTGCATAGGAGCCGGTATTGGTTTCGACGCCGGTGCGGGTGAGCGAGAGGCTTTTGGTCTTGGTGCCGGAGATGCGGCTGTTGAAATTCTGCGGGGTGAAAAAGAGCTTCATATCCGCCAGCTTGATCAGCCATTTAGCATCCCCGAGCCATTTGAACGGCCGGAAATAATTATTGGGGCTGAAGGAGACATCCCAGCTGAGGTCGGCGTTCTGCGTGCGATTGGAGGTCGATGCCATCGTCGAGTTGCTGCCCTGGTCGCGGGACTCGCTGTAGCTGGTGCGCAGGCGGTTGAGGAGGTTTTTAACAAAAAAGTTCTTGGAGCGCGAGTTGACGCCAAGGCTGACGCTGTAGCCCTGGCGCTGGCTCACCGTTCGGATGGCCTCCAGGATCGAGTCGGGCAGAGTGTCGGTCACCTCGACATCGGTGCCCGGCTTGTATTTGGGGGTCGATTCGCTGCGGCTGTAGTTGTAGCTGACCGGAATCGAAAGTCCAAGGCGGGCGGGGAGAAATTTATCCACCTGCATGCTGGTGCTGAAGCTGCCGCTGATGCTGTTATTGCCCTCGCCGTACTGTGTGGCGACGTTATGGAAATCGGCGTCCTGTTTTTCCAGCTCCCCGTTGAAATTGACCAGCCCGGCCCAGTTCATTTCGAGACGGGCGCGGTAGGCCATCCCCTTGTCCTTTTTGACGTTGGAGAGACGAAGCTCATTCATGTAAACCTGGCCGGTGAAGGGGTGAACCGGATCGAGGTTGCGCACACCGGCGGTCAAGACCTTGATATTGGTCAGGGCCGGTATACCCTTGATAAACCAGCTCTTGCCACCACCGACGTCCAGATAGTAGCCCTTGCGGTTGGCGGTCGAATCATAGTGCTCGGCGATCAGTTTGATCGCGGAGAGATCGACCAGGTTGACCTCGACGTTGTTGCGCGTATCCCAGCCGTCAAAGACCGGCTGGCGCACCTCATAATAGTTGTTGGCGTCTGCGCCGAAACGCAGAAAGAATTCCACCTTGGAAGAGTCCTCACGGATATGGATCCCGCCGGGATCATAGCCGTAGGTGAACATCTTGAGCGTATTGTAGTGGATGTAATCCTGTTTCTCGTAGAGCACCTTCTGGATGACGCCGGTTTCGCCAGGCTGGAGGTTGTTGACATTCATGACCAGCGACTGTTCGCGCGCGATGACCCCGGTAATCCGGTCCTGTTCCCCGGTCACGCCTGGAGGTGCGATGTAGTCAGGGTTGTCGTGGGTATTGACCACGGAGATCGTCACCACTGTATCGGCGGCCGAATTATAGGTCTCGGGATCAAGCGCCGACGCGGTACCCAACTCCTTCCACTCGCTGCCGACCAGGTCAAGCTCGGCGATCCAGATGTAATGCGGCGTGGCTTGCTTGAATCCGTCCACCCAGAGGCGAATGAATTCGATGCGGGTGATGTCGGGATTGCCCACCTTGGTCAGGGTCGGCGAGGGGGCATCCAGCGGAATGCGGTAGAGGCGCCAGCCGTTGTCCTGGCCGGTCTCCTTGTTGATCGAGGCGCCGGCGATCCACATCGTGTCGGGACTGTCGCGCTCGAGGGAGAAAGAGTAGGAAAAATATTCATTATTGACATCCAGCGCCAGATTGGAATTCATATCCTCCGAATCCGGGGTGCCGCCGCCGTAATCGTTGCGGTTTCCTTCGGTGCCGTTGATCTTGTCATAATTGCTGCTGCCGGCGGAATAGGACCAGTCATCATTGCTGTAGGGCTCGCCGAAATCGCGCACCCCGTTGCCATTCACATCCCAAAAATCACCGCCTGCGGCGATGGCGCGCGGATCAGAGTTGGACATGCCGTCGACGCCTATGTCTTCGCCATCATCGAGGAGGTTATTGCGGAAGCCGTTGCGCATCTTGTCTTCCGAATCGTATTTGCCGTTGGGAATGTAATCCTCGGAAATCTGGCCCATATCGATATGCATTGTGCCACTGTTCGCCTTGACCCAGACCTCGATGAACTTGGATTCGCTCTGATCGTAGTAGCCGCTCGAAAGGCCCTTCTGCAAACCGCCCCAGGACTGACGGGTGTCCGCCAGGCTGTCGGCCGGGTGGAACTCCATGATCAGCACACTGACGGTCTGGGCGACATTGGCATTGATGTCGCGGTTCGGCCAAATCTCCTTGATCGAGACCTGTCCATAAGGCTCGTACCATTTCAGATCGCCGCGGGCCTCGAGGGTGGGATAGAGCTGGCGCGGATCGACCTTGCCCACGGGCGGCGAGGCGGGCCGCCAGCTCTTGCGGCTGATCCCCAGACCCGTGTTGCGCTTGGCCGCCTCGAAATCGTCGATATACGCCACCCCGTCGTGATCCCCCGTATTATCATTGTTGCGCGTATTCGGATTCGGAATAACCTGCGCCACCTCGCCCTCAAATTTGATATTGGTGGCATCGCGGGTATCGACGAAGGGAAGGATATTGGCAAAACGGGTCATGAAATAGGGTTTGAAGGTCATCGCTGTGTTGACATCCCAGACCAGGTTGCGCATCGGCCCCTTGCCCACCCGCACCTTCTGGTCCAGTGTGCTCTCGTTGAGATAGAGCATGGTAGCGCCGATGAAACTGTCGTCCCATAGGTCATAGGAAGCCCGCGCCCCCATCACCGTCTTTTTGTCGATCTGGAAGATCTGGTTGCTCTCGTAGCTGATCTCGACGTTGGCCGAGGGCTGCAGCGCCTCCTGGTTGAGCATCTTGAGGCTGCCGGTGAAGTATTCGATGATATAGTCGGTGCCGCGCGTTAGCCGGCGACCGTTGAGGATGACTTCCTCCGAGTTCTCGATGACGTTCATACCCAGGGAATACTCGGCGCTGCGGGTCTTGGACTTGACCTCGAAGTAAAATTTGCTCTGACCGTTGATCACCTGCTGCACCGTGGTATCATAGATCGCAGGCGAGCGTTTTTCCGGCGGCAATTTCGCCTGAAATTCGGCCTCCTTCGGGTCGAAAGGCCGCAGGCTGGGCAGCCACAGTTCTCCTTGACCGAGCCGGAGGATGTTGTCGTTGCGGTCAATGATATTGTCCGGAGTGGGATCGCCGTTGCTGTTGACCCGGTCGAGACCGAAAACCTGCAGATAGGTCATCGTCTTGCCGTTGACTGTGATGGTCTCCTGCGGGTCGCCTGAGGCCGGTTTGAAGAGAATGCGCAGCTGGAAACCATCCTCTGACATGTTCCTTGGGCCGATCATATAGACATTACGCCAGGCCAGGTTCCAGGTCTTGTTGCTCGGCCGCGGACTCATCGGCTTGAGCAGCCGCAGCTGCACCACCTTGTCCTTGTCCGGATTGAAATCGATGCTGCCGCGGGTGTAGCCGGAGGTGTCGCGAAAGGCCACAGCCAGCACCTCGGAATCGTCGAGCGGCTGGTTCATACGCAGATACCCCAGCTCCGGATCGAAATAGTACTCGGTCTTTTCCTGCCGGATAAAGGGACCGCGGTAATTCTCCGAGCTCTGGTAGCTGGTGTCGCCCTGGGTAATGACCAGCTTGCTGGAATCGCCCGGGGCAGGCACCCAGGCCCAGCCGTTGATGACCGATTCGCCGCTGGTGCGGTTATAATCGTAACGGGATTTGTAGACTTCGATGCGGGTGATACGGCGGGCGGGATCGACGAGAAACTCGCCGTTGGAGCCGCGTACCGGGAACTGCTTGCGGTAGTACTCATCGATGAAGTAGTAATAGCCTTCAAGATAGTCGTAATCCTGAATCTCCTTGACCCCTTCGGAGGCGCCACCCTTGAGCGAGAGCTGCTTCTTCTCGCCCTTTTCCTGGCTGGCAATGGCGGTCAGGGAGAGATTTCCCAAGCGCATGGCGGTCTTGACGCCAAAAAGACCGGCGCTCTGGCCGCCGAAGGTGACATAGCGCGTCCCCGGCAAAGAGAGGGCGATATTGCCGGCTTCGATGCTCTGGATGATCTCATCCTCGTAACCGGTGTATTTGAGCTGGAGGCTATTCTCGAAGTCGAAGGTGCGGTCGGAATCCTGGTCGACGCCGATGGTCACCTTGTCGCCGATATGTCCCTGCACCTTGAAGCGCTGGGTCTGCTCCATCTTGAAATTGGTATCATTGGCCTGGTTCAGCGTGGTCTTGACCTCGCTGCGTTTCTCATGGCGCAGGCCGCCCTTGATGCTGATATCGCCAGTCACATCGAGGCCCACCGTGCCGCCGCCGAAGATCTTTTGGAAAGCCTTGCTCTTGATCTCGACCGGGATGTCGATGCGCAGGGCGCCGCTGCCCCCGCCGGCCGCACTTTCGCCCAACCGGGCAAGTGTATTGCGCTGCCACATGCGCGCCAGACTGTATTCCTGGCGCATCGCGGCATACCGGTTCAGGGGCAAATACTGCGGCAACGCGACGGGGATCTTGTCGTAATTTTCATAAAAATTGATATTATGGCCGGTGCTATCCACCTTGATTTCGCGGCGGATGCCGGGCACGGACCGTTTCAAGGGCGGCGAGGTGAATCCTTGCAGGCTCAAACCGCGGAAAGGCTGTTCCTCGGTGATGGAAACCAGCGGGGAAACGGGCGCAGGAGGGCGCAGTCCGATGTAGGGTTTGGGCTGCGGTTCAACTGCCCATACCTGTCCCATCAGACTGACGATAATGACCATCGAAAGCACCACCGCAGGCAGCAGCGTGACGTTCGATGCATGGAATCGACGTTTGGCCATGCGCTCGTAGAATAAGAGAGAAAATCGGCCGAATCCGGCTCTTTTTAGGTGTTACGTCGGTAGCGAACGCTCGATAACACAACCCTCCTAACTTTTTTGTTAACAAGTTGTTCCCGTATAAACGGGATATGCCTGCGGTGATTTATCAACTAGAAATGTACAACTATTCTCGTTCAATATCAATAAAAAATACCCGGCCCCGGGTAAAAAGTTCCTGAATTTTCTGGCATGTCTCGTTTTTTTTTAATACTTTATCTAAATCCATCCTTGCAATGGAACTGTTATTCTTGCAAAATATGTACCATGGATCTTCCGAGGCTCGCTGAGATTGCATCATGTTCGTGCTCTGGCGCTACATCATCAAGGAACACATCGGACCTTTCGTCTTCGCCATCTGCGTGATCACGCTGGTCTTCATTCTGAACCTGGTCTTCCGCGAGCTGCCGCGCATTCTCAGCCGCGGCCTGGAATTCAGCTTGATCCTCGAGTTCTTTATGCTTAACATGGCCTGGATCGTCGCCCTCGCGGTGCCTATGGCCGTGCTGGTTGCCGCCCTGATGGCCTTCGGCCGTCTCTCCGGTGACAACGAAATCGTCGCCATGAAAGCCAACGGCGTCAGTGTGCTGCGCATGATTTTCCCGGTGCTGCTCTGCGCGGCGGGCCTCGCTCTTTTCCTGGTCTGGTTCAACAATTCCGTCCTGCCCGACTTTAACCACCGCGCCCGCCTGCTCGCCTCCGACATCGCGCGCAAACGCCCAACCCTTTCCCTTGAAGCCGGGGTGCTCTACCGCGACCTGCCGAACTATACCCTGCTCGTGCAGAACATCGTCGAGACCCCGGATACCGCCTATGTGGATTCAGTCTATATCGATGACAACTCTAATCCCAACTCGAGCACCTTCATCACCGCCGATCGCGGCAAGATCTACCTCAACCGCCGCAATGGCCAGCTGAGCCTCATCCTCTTTGATGGGGTCATGTACAAGCTTAATCTGGAGGAGATGGAGCAGTATCAGCAGCTGCGTTTCCCAAAACAGGTCATTTCGATCAGCGTTCCGGATATGGTGATGGAACGCAGCGATTCGGAGTACCGCGGCGACCGCGAAAAGAGCGCCGCCATGATGCGCGAGGAGGTCGGTCAGAATCGCAAGGAGATCGCTGCCGCGGTCGCGCGGATGCAGGCCAAGACTGAAGGCTATTTTTCCCGTTATCTGCCTGACCTGGAGCTGGACCCCGTTGGCAGCAAGGGCCGGGAGCGTCCGATCACCTTGCCGCTGCAGCTCGCCCCCCTGCTGGCTGAAAATCAGCGTCTCCGGCAGGAGCTGAGCGCCGACAACAATTTTATCGATGGTCTGGACCGCAAGAACTACCAGCTGCTGGTGGAGATCCATAAAAAATACTCGATCCCGGTCGCCTGCCTGGTCTTCGTCCTGATCGGCGCCCCGCTGGGGATGATGGCCCGCCGCGGCTCGATGACGATGGCCGCCGGTTTAAGCTTTGGCTTTTTCCTGCTCTACTGGGCCTCGCTGATTGGTGGCGAAGAACTCGCCGACAACCAGATCATCTCGCCCTTCGTGGCCATGTGGCTGGCCGACCTGCTGGTCGGCGCTGTGGGCCTTTACCTGCTCCTCTCTGCAGTGCGCGAATCGACGCTCTTCAATCCCGCGGCGGTACGGACCTTCTTCGAACGCTTCCGGCGTAAATCCCGGCGCGGCCTGCGCGCATCGGCCGCAGAAGACGCGTACTAGTCTACCATCAGGAGCCGCTGCCGCAATGAATCTTCTCGATCGTTACCTGCTGCGCAAGTTTATCGGAGTGCTTGTCTTTGCCCTCTTCGCGTTCATCTGCATCTTTATCATCGTCGACGGCATCGAAAAACTCGACACCTTTCTCGACAAGCAGGTACCGTACAGCATCATCTTCAAGCTCTACCTCTACTATACCCCCTATATCATCACTTTGACCCTGCCGGTGGCGATGCTCCTCTCCAGCCTCTTCAGCGTCGGGACCATGGCCAAACAAAACGAGATCGTCGCCCAGATCGCTTCAGGCCGCTCCCTCTATCGCATCCTCACGCCGGTCTTCCTCCTGGCTTTGATCATCAGCCTCGGCGCGATCTGGTTCGGCGAAGCTGTAGTACCACGTGCCAGCGCCAGCCGCGCCCAGCTCATCGACCAGTACGTGGAAAAACAGCGGGAGATTTGGCGCAAACGGGTGAACAATGTCTATGCCCGCGATGATCAGGAGCGGCGCATCAACATGCGCTGGTTCGATACCGTCAGCAACACCGGGCACATGATCAACATCCGCCGTTTTGCGGGTCTGGAACTCGAACTCCATATCTATGCCAGCCGGATGGAATGGCAGGACAGCACGTGGGTTTTGTTCGAGGGGGTGGAACGTCTTTTTACACAGGGAGCCGAACAGGTCCGCACCTTCGATAAGATGGTGCTGGAGGGGGAGAACCTGCGGCCCGCCGATTTCGCCAAGATTCTAAAGAAGCCGGAGGAGATGTCCTATCGCGAGCTGAGCAGTTTTATCGTCGAGGTGGAGCGCAATGGCGGTGATCCGAACCACTGGCTGGTCGATCTCTACCACAAGATCGCCATCCCCTTCGCCAATTTCATAATTGTCCTCTTCGGCGCCCCGCTCTCCTCCCCCAAGCGGCGCAGCGGCACCGCCACCGGGTTCGGCATCAGTCTGGCGGTATGCTTTATCTATTTCGGCATTGTCAAGACCGCGCAATCGATGGGCCAGAACGGCCTGCTCTCTCCGCTGATCGCGGCCTGGTCGGCCAATCTCATTTTCTTCGTCGCCGGGATCTGGGTGCTGCTCAAGGCGCCGAAATAGGCCAGCGTGGTTGCGCTCATCCTTCGCCAATACCCGCCAGGCCGCTGATGAAAGCACCGACACGAATACTGCGCACTCCGAGAGCCTGAAGGTGGACGGTTGCGGCATCCGCGAAAGTCCAGACCGGCTTGCCCCACTGCCGCACCCTGCTGCAGAGTTCTTCGGTGCGGCTCCCCGGTGCGGCATAGGCGATGAAAACCAGATCGGCGGCGGCGGCCATACAGAGATTGCGCGTGAATGCTGTTTCGCGGGTAATGCGTGACTCCTCAATGCCGAAATTGAGCAGGAGGTAGCGATTCTGGGCCAGCAGCGAGCGCTCTGCCGGGCTCAACCGCCGGTTTTTCAGGGAGCGTGCCGGGCAGTGAATCATCGGCGTAGCGCTGCGGTGCAGCAGGGTGAACCACTCCTTCTCAACCGGCGAATGGAATCCGCACATCACCGTCACCAGGTTCTGTCGTAGGCCGTTGACCAGATCGAAGGATTTACTGAGGATACTCCCCGGGCAGCGCACGGAAGAAAAGAGCACCAGTTTGCAGCTTTGCAGCAGCGCGATCTCCCCTGTCATCTCCAGCCAGGCCGGGGCTTCACGAGCCAGCGCTTGATACAGACCCGGAAGCAGTTCCCGGCTTCCCTGGCCCGCAATTTTAACCACCTCCACCCGCCCATCGTCCGCTCTCTGTCGAACCATTTGCTTCTCCCCTTTGATGCCTCCAAGCAGATGGCGCTCCCCAGGCTATCCAGGTTGCGGCTGATTAAATATAAAACAATTTGCGGTGCGCGGCAAATCAAATCGCCGGTGGCCCGGCGTTTTTTGTCAGCAGCGCCTCAATGACTCGGCCGTTGGCCCGCGGGAAGGCAAAATCCCGCAGTTGCTCCAGAGTAATCCAGCGCCAGTCGCTGCATGCCCTGCAGGCCGGCTCGCCACTGAGCCAGAGACTCTGAAACACGTGCAAGGTGATGGAGAAGTGGGTATAGGCGTGCTCCACGCTCATGAATTTCGCCACCACCCGGATCGAGAGCCCCACCTCTTCGGCGGTTTCACGCACCGCGGTCTCCTCGAGACTTTCCCCCGGCGCCTGCTTGCCCCCGGGAAACTCCCACAATCCCCCGAGCAGCCCTTCTTCACGCCGCCGGGCGATCAGCAGTTCCCGGCCGCGCCAGATCAAGGCCGCTGCAATCTGGTGATGGGGTTTGGCTCTGGACGGACGCCTGACGGGATAGCGTTCCGGATCGCCTTCGCGCTGCGCAGCGCAGCACTCCGCGACCGGACACGCCGCGCAGGCGGGCGAGCGCGGCGTGCAGATCAGCGCCCCAAGTTCCATCATCGCCTCATTGAAATCACCCGGATGTCCTGGATCGAAAAAATCGGCCGCCAGGGCCGCGATTTTTTGCCGGCCCGCCGCCGACCGGGCCTCCTCGGGGAGGGCGGCCAGCCGCGCGATCACCCGGGCGACATTGCCATCGACCACCACCTCTGGCCGACCGAAAGCGATGCTGAGGATCGCCGCCGCCGTATAGACGCCGACGCCCGGCAGGGCGCGCACAGCCTCAGGCTCCTGCGGAAAAACGCCGCTGTGTTCGCCCATGATCCGGCCGGCTGCGCGATGGAGATTACGCGCCCGGGCATAATAGCCCATCCCCTCCCAGGCCTTGAGCACCTCATCCAGGGGCGCAACGGCGAGGGCCGCCACGTCCGGGAAGCGCACCAAAAATCGCTCAAAATAGGGCATCACCTGCTTGACCTGGGTTTGCTGCAGCATGATCTCCGAGATCCACACCCGGTAGGGATCGCGGTTTTCGCGCCAGGGAAGACGCCGCGCCGAAGAGCCGAACCAGGCGAGCAGCGCAGCCCGGCACCGCTGCAGCCAAGCTGCATCCGGCCAATCCGGCCCTGCCGTGCTGGCGCCAGCGTCAGCGCGCGCCCTGGTGCGCGCGGTTCGGCCGCTCATGCGGAGCGCCCGATCGCATTGAACCAGCAAATCTCTGCAGCCAGACGCCGTTTTTTCTCCGGCGTGTTGGTATGCGCGGAATAGCCCACGGCAAAGATCGCCACTGGCCGCAGCCGGCGCGGCACGCCGAGTGCCCGGCGCAATCCATCCGGGCTGAACCAGCCGATCCAGCAGGTGCCTAGGCCAAGCTCCGCCGCCTGCAGACAGAAATGCTCGCCCGCTATCCCGGTATCGATGAGATAATAGGGGATGCCGGTCATCCCTTTGCCAAGGCGGTTGGCCAGAATATCGAGCTCGGCAAACAGGACTACCAGCACCGGGGCCTTTTCGGCCCAGCGCGTCGCCCGGTAGAGGCCTGTGAACGCCCCCGCCGCCAGTTGTGCCTTGACCGCCGGATCATCGACGATCAGAAAGCGCCAGGGCTGGACGTTCTCCGCCGAGGGCGCCAGCCGCGCCGCCTCGACACACTGCTGCAACACTGCACGCTCCACCGGCTGCTCCGTGAAACGGCGTACGCTCCGCCGAGCCCGGATGAGTTCCATCAGCGTCTGCACCCGGTATCCCTCCCTGGCCTTACTCCCGAAATCACCATAAAATATCCCACCTGCCTCATTTTTTTCCTTGATAAAAAGCGAAATAAGTGATAAATTATGGCCTGCAATCGCGGTAATAGCACCCATAGCTCAACTGGCAGAGCAACTGACTCTTAATCAGTAGGTTCAAGGTTCGATTCCTTGTGGGTGCACTCGACTTGAGGGTATTCTGCCGAATACCCTCTTTTTTTGTAACCCCAATCCAGCAGGTTAAGGATGTCCGGAGAAAATCAGCCCCTGGTCTCGGTGATCATCGCCTCCTACAAGCAGCAGCACTACATTTTCGATGCCCTCGCTTCGGTGTTTGACCAGGAATGCCAGTTTCCCTTTGAAGTCATCGTCGTCGATTCGAGCGGAGATGATACCGCCACCCTGGTGCAGGAACGCTTCCCGAAGACCCGCGTCCTCGCGCTGCCGCAGCGCGCCTTCCCCGGCAGCGCCCGCAACGCCGGCCTCGAGATCGCTCGCGGCCAGTTCTTCGCCTTCACCGACACCGACTGCGTGGTCGACCGCCGCTGGCTGCACTTCCTGGTCGCCGCCCATCACCAGGGCTACCCCGTTGTCGGCGGCCTGGTGCGCAACGGCACCCCGTACAGTCTCTTCGGCACCCTCGATTACCTGCTGGAATGCAGCGACCTGATGACTCCTCATGCCAGCACCGACAAGGACCATTTCGGCACCGGCAACGTCTCCTTCTCCCGCGGGATCTATGACGAATTCGGCCCCTTCGCCAGCCAGATCAAGGGGAGCGACAATATGTACTTTCGCAAGATCCATGGCGCCGGCCTGACACTCTACTGGGAACCGAAGGCGGTCATCTGGCATCGCAACCGCACCCGGCTGCGCAAGATCCTGCGCAACCAGTACGAACTCGGCATCGGCGCAGCGCAAAATCGCCGTAAGAATCCACTGCGGGGCCGGATTTTCATCCGCTATCCCCTGCTCCTGCCCTTGATGCCCCTGGTGCGCACCGGCCTGATCGGAGAGCGCTTGCTGCGCTACAGTCCCCTCAATTTCCTCAAGTTTCTGCTCCTGCTGCCTCTGGTGTTGCTCTGCCTGATATGGTACACCGTTGGTTTCTGGCGCGGCTGCCGCTCGCCTCTCGATCAGACTCCACGGTAGCGGTTGGTGATGGGCATGCGCCGGTCCTTGCCGAAAGCACGCGGCGTGATCTTGATGCCCGGCGCTGCCTGGCGGCGTTTGTATTCCGCCAGATCGACCAACCGCGCCACCTTGCGCACCGTCGCCGCATCAAAGCCCTGGGCGATGATCTCCGCGGCGCCCATCTCCTTTTCCACATACATCTCGAGAACGGCATCGAGGAGGTCATAAGGCGGCAGACTTTGCTGATCGGTTTGATTGGGCCGCAGCTCAGCGGAGGGGGCCTTGTCAATGATCGCCCGCGGGATCAGATCGCGGCCCGCCAGCTTGTTGCGATACTCCGACAAGGCATAGACCATCGTCTTGTAGACATCCTTGAGGGGAGAAAAACCTCCGGCCATATCGCCATAGATCGTGCAATAACCGACACTCACCTCGCTCTTGTTGCCGGTCACCAGGACCATCCAGCCGAATTTATTCGAAAGGGCCATCAGCAGATTGCCACGGATGCGCGCCTGCAAATTCTCCTCGGTGAGGTCGGGCGATTTGCCGGCGAAGGTCGTTTTGAGGGTCTCGAGGTAGGACTGGAAGGTCGGCGCAACCGGCAGAGTGAGCAGATCGATCCCGAGGTTCCTCGCCAGTTCCTCCGAATCGGTAACGCTGCCGCCCGAGGAATACTGCGAGGGCATGGTGACCGCCACGACCCGGTCCGGGCCGAGGGCGTCCGCGGCCAGAACCGCCACGAGGGCGGAATCGATGCCGCCGCTCAGGCCCAGAGTCACCTTGTCGAAACCATTCTTGCGGGTATAGTCGCGGATGCCCAGCAAGAGCGCCTGATAGATCTCTTCGACCTCATTTTTGACCGGGGCGATGTTGCGCGGTGCGGTCCGAAGCTCCGGTTTGCTGCCGGGATTCCACTCGAGCGGGAGGAGCAGAGCGGTCGCGAGACCGGTGATGGGCGCCGCACCCAGCCGGGTGCGGGCGCGTCGCAGCTCAGCGAACTCGCGTACCGGCCAGTCGATGAAAAGGAAATCCTCCTGGAAGCCGCCGCCCGCGGCGAGGAGCCGGCCGTCTGCGGCCACGACCAGGCTGCGGCCGTCGAAGACCAGCTCATCCTGACCGCCGACCAGATTGACGTAGGCGACGATGCTGCCGCAGCGGCGCGCCCGTGCCTGCATCAGCGCCAGCCGCTCCTCCCCCTTGTTGCTGTAAAAGGGTGAGGCGGAGATATTGAGCAGGAGGTCAGCGCCAGCCTCCAGGGCTTCGGCCTCCACAACGCTCTCCTCGATCCAGATATCCTCGCAAATGCTCAGGCCGATACGCAGCGTGCCGAGATCGAGGACCAGGGGCTGCCGCCCGGCCTCGAAATAACGTTCCTCGTCGAAGACGCTGTAGTTGGGCAGGTTCACCTTGTGGTAGACGCCAAGGATCCCGCCGCGATGAAGCACAGCGGCGGCATTGAAGAGCCGCCCCTGCACTTCATCGACAACACCGACGACGCTCAGGCATTCGCCGCTTTCGGCGGCGAGGATCTGCAACTGCTCGCGCTGATCGGCGATGAACTGGCGGCGCAGCAGCAAATCCTCTGGCGGATAGCCGGTCAGCGCCAGCTCGGGAAAGGCGACAAGATCGCAGCCGGCCCGTGCCGCCTCGGCCATTTTTTCGGCAATCTGGCGGCCATTACCCTGCAGATCTCCGACCACCGGATTGATCTGCGCCAGTGCCAAGCGGAAGAGCGATTCAGCCATGCGCAAGCTTCCTTTTTCCGCAAAGGTTTCCGCCTTGCGGTACTATGTTACATCCCTGTCGCGGCTGCATGGAAAATAATGGATTGACTTTTACCAGCCGGGTTTGTACATTGAAAAATTAGGAAAAAAATATCAAATCAGCAACCCTCTTTATCGGACAGGTACCTGCATGACACGTTATCTCGTCACCGGCGGCGCCGGTTTCATCGGCAGCAATTTCGTTCACTATCTCCTCGCCAAATACGGGCCGGAGGTGGAGATCATCAACATCGACAAACTGACCTACGCGGGCAACCTTGACAATCTCAAGGACATCGCCCAGACCCCCAACCACCGCTTCGTCCACGGCGATATCTGTGATGCCCGGCTGGTGGAGGAGCTGATGCCGCAGGCCGATGTCGTCGTCAATTTCGCAGCGGAGAGCCACGTCGACCGCTCCATCGGCGCCCCCGACGACTTTATCAAGACCGACATCTACGGCGCCTTTGTCCTGCTCGAGGCGGCGCGCAAGTCCGGCGTCCGGAAATTCATCCAGATCAGCACCGACGAGGTCTATGGCAGCATTCTCTCCGGCTCCTTCAGGGAGACCGACCGGCTCGAGCCCTCGAGCCCCTACTCCGCCTCCAAGGCAGGCGCCGACCGCCTCGCCTTTTCCTATTTTGTCACTTATGGCCTGCCAGTGGTGATCACCCGCTGTTCCAACAACTACGGCCCCTATCAATACCCGGAAAAGCTCATCCCCCTCTTCGTCACCAACGCCCTGGAGGATAAAAACCTGCCGATCTACGGGGACGGCCTGAACGTCCGCGACTGGATCTACGTGATGGACCACTGCGACGCCATCGATTTTCTCATCAATAATGGTGAAAACGGTCAAGTCTACAACGTCGGCTCCGGCAACGAGCGCACCAATCTCGATATCACCGACATCATTCTGCGTGAACTGGGCAAACCGGAGAGTCTGAAGACCTATGTCGCCGACCGCCTCGGTCACGACCGCCGCTATTCAGTCGATACCGCCCGGATCCGCAGCCTGGGCTGGCAGCCGAAATATACCTTCGAGGAGGCAATGGTCCATACCATCCAGTGGTACAAAACCAATCCCTGGTGGTGGAGCAAGCTCAAGACCGGCGAATACCTCGCCTTCTACAGACAAAATTACAAGCGCGATCTCTAAGCCGGGGGCCCTCTCCTTTCATGCGGACCATTCTCAACGTTGTCGGCGCCCGGCCAAATTTCATAAAGATGGCCCCGATTCACCGCCGCATGCTGGAACACGGCGGGGTGCACCCGATTCTGGTGCATACCGGCCAGCATTATGACGCCAAAATGTCGCACGCCTTTTTCACCGAGTTGGGCATGCCCGAACCCGACCAGTTCCTCGGGGTCGGATCCGGCAGCCATGCCGAACAAACCGGCGCGGTGATGATCGCCCTGGAAAAGCTGCTGCTGGAGATCAAACCCGATGCCCTGGTCGTGGTCGGTGATGTAAATTCCACCCTGGCAGCGGCCCTTACCGCTGCCAAACTACACGTACCGATCGCCCATGTCGAAGCGGGGCTGCGCAGCGGCGACCGCACCATGCCCGAGGAGATCAACCGCATCCTCACCGACGCCATCGCCAGTTGGCTCTTCATCACCGAGCAAAGCGGCTGGGATCATCTGCGCGCAGAGGGGGTGCCGGCGCAGCGGATGCACTTTGTCGGCAACGTCATGATCGACTCACTGAGCGAGCATCTCGAAAAGTCCCGCCGCTACCCCATCCTGGAGGAACTGCAGGTTGCGCCGGGTAAATATGCGCTGCTGACGCTGCATCGCCCCTCGAACGTTGACAACCCACTCCTCCTCGGCACCATCATCACCGCCCTGGAGGAACTGCAGAAGGATCTTCGCATCGTTTTTCCGGTCCATCCACGGACCGAAAAAATGATCGCCCGCTTTGGCCTTGATCCGCGCCTGCGGGCTATGAAAAACCTAATCCGGGTTGAACCCCTCGGCTATCTCGCCTTTCTGCGGCTGATGAGCGCGGCGGCTTATGTGCTCACCGATTCCGGTGGCATCCAGGAAGAGACCACCTGGCTCAATGTGCCCTGCCTGACCCTTCGCGAAAGCACGGAGCGGCCGATCACGGTGACGCTCGGCAGTAACCGCCTTGTCCCGCTGGAGGCCAGGGCAATCCTCGAGCACGCGGCGCTCGCGCGCTCCGGCCGGCTGGTGCGCAAAAGCGTCCCGCCACTGTGGGACGGCCGCGCCAGTGAGCGCATCGTCGATATTCTGCTTTCATGATCTGATGGAGTGGGTATGAAAAAATGGTTGATCTTTGGTATCATTGCCTTGCTGCAGAACGCCCAGGCCCAGGATGCACTGCAGAATATGCTGGGCAACTCCCTGCGCGAGAGAATGCAGAAGACCACCTCGCCGGTCCTGGCGCCGGCTGTTGCCCTCGAAAAGGAGATTGATGCGGCTGAATACTACGTCGGCCCCGGGGACCAGTTTCTCATCCTCGTCGGCGGCACGGGCAATGATAATCTCGAGGCGGTGGTTTCGCCGGAAGGTGACCTGATCCTTCCTGCCATCGGGGCCATCCCGGTGGCGAACCGGTCACTTCGCGACGCTAAAAGCGCAATCCTCGAACGCCTGGCCACCAAGTATACCAGCCGGGGCATCACCGTCCATTTAACCATGCCGCGCAGCTTCAAGGTTTCCGTCGCCGGCGCCGTCCAGAATCCCGGCTTGGTCGAGGTGACCGGCGCCAGCCGGGCCGCAGAAGCCATCGATCTCGCCGGAGGCCTGATCCAGCCCCTTAAGGTGCAGTCCAAGACCGAACAGGTCATGATCCAGACGCCAGCGACCCAGGAAAGTTCAGTACGAACCTCGAGGATGAATCCTGTGATCCAGATCGAGTATACCGCCGGCTCCAAACGCAACATCAGCATCCGGCGCCGGAATGGCGAACTGGTCCATGTCGATCTGCAAAAATACACCCTCACCGGCGATCTTGGCGTCAATCCCTGCCTTCGCGACGGTGATGTCATCATCGTTCCCAACGAGGAGAGCACTGCCGGACGGATCTCCATCTTCGGCGCCCTCAAAAGCCCCGATGCCTTCGAATTCGCGCCCGGCGACCGCGTCTGCGACCTCATCGATATGGCGCACGGTTTCACCACCGATGCCGATTCGAGCGCCATCGAGCTGGTACGCTTCCGCGGTGCAGGATCGAGCACCTTCAAGGAGGTTCTCAGTTTGCCGCCGGACGACCCGGCCGCGCGTGCCCAAACCCTGAACTATCCCCTCCAGCCCGACGACCGACTCTATGTCCGGTTTCAACCCAAATTCCATGAGACCCGTAATGTCGAGGTGACCGGTGAGGTCTATTATCCCGGCATCTATGCCATCAGCGATGGAGAGACCCATCTGACCGATCTGATCCAGCGCGCCGGCGGCCTGACCAAGGAGGCCTCCCTCAAGAACGCCTTCATCCAGCGCCGTGCCCAGGAGGATCTAGCCGATCCCGAATTCGAGCGCCTTAAAAAGATGACTGTTGCAGAGATGACCGAAAACGAAAAGACCTATTTCAAGATCAAATCACGCGAGCGCGTGGGCGGCATGGGTGTCGATTTTTCCGCCCTCTTTGAGAGGGGCGACAAATCGCAGGACGTCCTCCTGCGCGATCGCGATCTCATCAATATCCCTGCCAAGGAGCAGACCGTCAAGGTTTCAGGACAGGTGGTCAATCCCGGACTCTATCCCTATCAGCCGGGGAAAACCCTCAAACACTATCTCAACGAAGCGGGAGGGTTTAACTGGAACGCTCGTAAAAGCAGGGTGCGCATCATCCGCAGCCAGACCGGGGAATGGACCAAGCCCAAGGATGATACCATCGTCGAAATCGGCGACACCGTCTTCGTCCCAGAAAAGCCGGAGCGCGACTACTGGGAACAGGCGCGCAGCCTGATCACCGTCATCGCCCAGATGGCGATGATCTATTCGGTCATCTACAACGCGCAGCGGAATTGATCGCGGGGGGCTCCTCCCGAGCAGATCGGAAAAGCGAACGGCGGACAGGATTGGACCTGTCCGCCGTTTTTTATTCCCTGAACGCCGGGGATGCGGGATCAGAAGCGCGGCGTATAAAAGTGGCAGTAGGGGGTCGTGCCCTTGTGAGCGTAATAGTCCTGATGGTAGCCTTCGGCCGGCCAAAAGGTCGCAGCCGGTTTGACCTCCGTGACCACCTTGTAGCCTTTCTCCTTGAGGAGGCCGATCAGCTTTTCGGCCGTCGCCTTCTCGGCCGGGTTGGAATAAAAGATCACCGAATGATACTGCTGGCCAAGATCCGGTCCCTGGCCGTCCGCCTGGGTGGGATCATGGATCTCGAAAAAAAGCCGCGCCAAAGTATCATAGCGGGTTTGCGCTGGATCGTAGCTCACCTCGACGGTCTCGTAATGGCCGGTGGTGCCGCTGCAGACCTGCTGGTAGGTGGGATGGTCGACGTGGCCGCCCATAAAGCCTGATACCGCCGATTTCACGCCCTTGGCTTGTTCGAAATAGTACTCCACGCCCCAGAAGCAGCCACCGGCAAACCAGGCTTTCGCCAGCGATCCGGCCGGCAGGCTCCGCTCCCCGATGATGGGCTCAGGCAGCTTCTCTCCCGCCGGCACGAAGGTCATCGAAAGGGAGTTGACGCAGTGACGGGTGTTTTTCTCCGTAAAGCCCTCACCGGTGAAGACATGACCTAGATGAGCGCCGCAGTTGGCGCAGACGATCTCGGTCCTCCGGCCGTCCTTATCGGGGATGCGCTTGACCGCATCCGCGATCTCGTCGTCAAAGCTCGGCCAACCGCAGCCGGAATGAAATTTGTCTGTGGAGCGGTAGAGTGGAGCGTTGCAGCGTTTGCACAGATAGGTGCCTTCGGCTTCAAGATCCGTGTAGGAGCCGGTGAAAGGGCGCTCGGTCCCCTTGTGCAAAATAATCCGCTCCTCTTCTGGTGTCAATTTATTGTATTTCATATACTTAATTTCTCCGGTTTGCGCCTGGCAGGCGCTGATGGCAAGCCCGCCCGCCAGCATTATGATCAGAATTCTCTGTGAAACCATAAAGTATCTCCCGCCTGTCCTGAAAAGTGTATACTCATAACGTCAGAATAGCAAACGGCTATTCCCACCGGATTGCAGCTGTATAAAAGAAAAAAGCGTGCGCAGCTGCCCGCGCACGCCTGAATCGGTGGTAGGAGAATGAACGGGTCTCAGGCTAGGATCGGCACGATCCTTTCCTGCAGACCGCCGGCGACCGTCACTTCCCCTTCATCGGTGACGACGACGTCGATCTCGGTGCGGAAGCCCAGCTTCTTTTCCGGCAGATAGATTCCCGGCTCGATTGAGAAACAGCTGCCCGGAATGATGGTACGCTCATCCCTGGTCTCGAGGTTGTCGATATTCACCCCGTTGCCGTGCACCTCCTCGCCGATGTTGTGGCCGGTGCGGTGGGTGAAAAAGGGGCCGTAACCGGCCTCGTTGATCACCTTGCGGCAAGCGTCATCGACTTCCCAGCCGTAGACCGTCGCGCCGGCGGCGAAGCGTTCGCGCACCAGGGCGACGGCGATATCGCGGCCGCGACGGATAATCTGGAATATCTCCTCGAGCGCTGCGGGGACGCTCTTGCCGATGTAGCCCATCCAGGTGATGTCGGCATAGATCGAGCCGGGCTGGTCCATCTTGCCCCAAAGATCCAGCAGCAAGAGGTCGCCCTCTTTCATGGTCAGGCTGTTCTCCTCTGTCGGCTCAAAATGGGGGTCGGCGGCATGCTGATTGATGCCGACGATCGGGCCGTCTTCGAAATGGAGATGGTGTTCGCGCATGATGCTGCGCATGAAGTCGGCGATCTCGACCTCGCGCGGGGGCACCCCGGCGCGGATCAGTCGGCCGACTTCCCTAAAGGCCGCATCCTTGGTCTTGTGCAGCACCGCCATCGCCTCCTTGTGGCTGGCCCAGTCCTCCATCGTGAGATGGGCCTCGAAGCGGCCGACCAGATCGGCGCTGGAAATCACCTCGATCCCGAAGCTGCGCAGCAGTTCGACTGTGCCGCCGTCGACGATGGAAACGTAGGGTATGGCGTTGTTGGCGGAATACTGCATCGCCACTTTTTTGGCGCTCCCCAGCATCGATTTCAGCAGGGCGTGCTGTTCCTGCCAGGGCAGGTAGATGTGTTTGGCACCGGGGAGGTGATCACAGCGCCAGGGTTCGATGCGGTGCACCAGTTTTTGCGGCTCTCCGCTCGCCGGGATGTAATAATACCAGCGCCGCGAGGCGAAACGATGGGTGTCCATGCCGAGGATGCGCGCGGCGATGGCGTCGCGGTTATGGAAATCATAGAAGAGCCAGCCGTCCAGGCCGGCATCCTTAAGGGCTTGCTGAATGGCGGATAGATCCATGGTCACCTCTATGTTTGGTCGCTGAAAAGTATTAAATATCCGCGCGAAAAGCAACAGGTTTTAATGAGCGCGGCCTCCTGAGCGAACGGGACCCTGGGCAAAAAAAAGGGCTGGCCGGTGCAGCCGGCCAGCCCTGGAGTGGGAATTCCTCTCTGCTCATTTGGCGAAGATCATCTTGATCATGCGGTGTTCCACCCCCGACTGCACACGGCAGAAGTAGACGCCGCTCGGCACCACCATTCCCAGATCGTTGCGGCCGTCCCAGACACGGGTGAGATTGCCCGGCTGCTGCAGGCCATCAACCAGGGTGCGGACCAGCTCGCCGCGCATGTTGAAAATCTGGATACGCACCTCCGCCGCTTCAGGCAGGCCGTACTCAATGGTCGTCGTGGGATTAAAGGGATTGGGATAGT
Organism: bacterium; assembly: GCA_035419245.1. Taxonomy (NCBI): domain Bacteria; species bacterium. Next base: position 116,921 of record DAOLSP010000007.1, read on the forward strand.
TCTGTTCGACATAAAAGATCTCGGGGAGCTGCACGGTTTCGATCATCACCGTGATCGGTCCATGCCAGGAGATCAGACCGTTGACGTCCCGGTCCTCGAGGAGATAGGTGTATGTATGGCCTTTTTCCAGCCGGTCATCCACAAAACCGTATTGTCGCGGCGCCGCTGAGGTTCCGGCGCTTTCGATCAGAGGGCTGATGCGCTGGAATTCGCCGGTATCGCCCTCCCGGCGGTAGACATAAAAGCCGACCGTATTCACTTCGCTCTGGGTTGTCCAGGCTAGTTTGACCACGCCAGCAGTGTTGATCGCAGTGAAAGCGCTCAACTGCACTGGCAGGGTGGCGTCGAGGGGTGTCAGGGTGCCGCTGCCGATCACCGTCGCCTGGTCGTGCGCATAGACGACGCAATAGTTGGGGGCTTCAGTCCGCCAGACCAGGTTCGATTTCAGCTCCTTGTTGATGATGGTGAAGCGGACCGTCGCCACATCGGTCCAGCTCATCGGTACCAGGGTCCCCATATTGGGCACAAAGAGGTCGATGTTGAGCGAAAGGCGCCCGACAAAAGGCTCAGTCAAGGTCATCGTCTGGTACATAGTCCCGCTGAAACTGTGCGGCGTGATCGTCAGGGGCTGCGGGTTAACGGCGGACGTGTTATAGGTAAAAACCAGGCTGGAAGTGCCCATATTGAAGGTGGAGCCTGTGCTGGCGATTTGCACCTTGACATCCAAGTAGCCGTTATTGGCCATATCGTTCCGGACGACGACAAATTGCAGATCGTAGGCGGCCAAAGCGCTTGCAGCCAAGGCCAGCAGCATGATCAACGTTGCGAAAAGCGTCTTTTTCATCTTCATCCTCACCTGCGATTAGGGAACCTGGGTAGCGCTGCCATTGTTGGGGCGCCAGAATCCGTTGACATCGATGGCGTCAATGCCGCCGTCGAGATTATAATCGGCATATTTGCTATAGCTCCAAGTGGTGCCATTGTTGGGTCGCCAGGCGGAGTTGAGATCGGCGGCATCGATGCCGCCGTCACCGTTGCCGTCGCCGGCCTTCATTGCAAAGCGGCCGTCGCTCATCGACTTCATCGGATTGGTGCCATAGGCCTTGTTCTGGGCCGTAGTAAAATCCCAGGGGGTGATTGTGGTCTCGTCCAGGGCGACTGGCACGGCGCTCATAACCGCCAGATGGTTGCGCTGGCGCAGGACCACATAGTAGCTTTTCACTCCTTCCAGGGTCATGATATCAAAACTCTCAACCCCCTCGGCGTCGACCACCTGGCCGTCGCTGCGCAGAAAACAGCTACGCGAATAGACCGGCGGGCCGCTGATGGAACTCCGCAGCTGCAGCAGCACCCAATCGGTCGTGGCGGCCGGCACCGCACTGACCGTCCGGGGATCATAGGAATAGACCGATGTCGTCGGCAGCAGGGCATTGCTATAGAGGTTGGTGCTCATCGTGTGGCTGGCAACATCATAGGGGCCCTGGAGGAAGGCCTTCGCCGCCAGCTTGACTGTTGCCAGATTGCGGGTGGTGGTTTCCCATTCCGTCAAGTCCGCGACGGGATTATTGGCGGGATTGTCGAAAAAGGCGGCCGCGTCGGTATAGGTCAGCAGATCGACTTGATAGCTGTTTTGCAGGGTGGTAATGTTCCAGCACAGGGTAACCACCCGCTGCCAGTCGGTGGTCACGGCAAAACCCGCAGGCGAGCCGGCGCTGGTCTTTCCGATCTTGTTCCCGGTCACGAGCACCCGATAATAGGTGATCGGCAGGTTGATCGTGCTGACCGAGATCTCGTAATCGCTGCTGCCGATGAACCAATTCTCGGCCACAGGGGTGGCCGGCGTCAGAGCCGATCCGTAGGGCACATCCACGGTCAATGAATTCAGGGTTCGGATACTATTGCCCTTGATCTCGAGGTCCGCGCAAAAACGCCCGCCCACCGTGCCGGAATTTGTCGACACCACCAGGCGGAATTCGGCGTTGTCGGCGAGCACGACGGACGCCGAAAGTACGATCAGGAGCAGGGACCAGCCCATCAAACGTAGCGTTAGTTTCATCATCCCTTCCACGTCCCCTTTCTGGGTTTCAATTACAACGTACATAAACAACAGGTGACTTCAAAGCGGATAATCACGGACGCTTTTTCAGGGCACATACGAGGTCGCACCTATCCTTTGAGCGCGATACCACAAGATGTAATCCTGTGAGGTGACTTGACCGTCAAAATTGAGGTCTTGCGGCTGGTAGCCGCTCCGGCCCTCCTTCGCCGCGCTCTGCCAACTGCCGAAATCAAGATCGGAAATCTGATGGTCCTGATTGACGTCACCGCTCCAGAGGCCCCAGACCGCGGGCTCGAGCGGACAGGCGGCATTGCGCCCTTCATAAAACGTGCTGTCCGCGCTGAAATCATGCAGCACCGGCGCGGATTTGCTGCAATAAAAGGTGTCCCGCGACATCACCGCCGCATGGTTGCGCTGGTACAGGACCAGCTGGTAGTTGCCCGGTGCGCAGCCGGCCATTCCAAGGGCCTGATTCACTCCATCCAGCTCTGTCAAATACCCTGCCTGATTGATCAGAAACGACTCCTCGCCGATGATATTCGCTGAACCGGGATCGCGCAGCTGCAAGAGCACCCAGTCGACCGTACCGGCGGGCAGGGCGGCGACAGCGCGGGGGGCACGGATGTACGGCGATGTCAATGGCAGCAGCCCCTTCCGCTGCAAGGTGGTCCGCATGGTATCTCCGGCGGCATCGTAAGCCCCCTGCAAGAACGCACGAGCGCGTACCAGAATGTAGGGCACCTCGCCGACCGTGTCCGAGACCGCCGACTCGTTCCCCCATACATCCACAGCGCGGACCAAATAAAAGAGATGCCGGTTGGGATCATTGAGTCGGGCATCCCGGTGGACATAACTGGTGTTCAGGGTGGCCGCGAGGAAATTCGCCGGTCCGGGCCTGAACGCCGGCACCGTGTCGCAGTAAATATTGTAATAGACCGGCTGCACCTCGGCATGGCCTGCTGTGTCCTCCATGACCGCCTGCCAGGAGAGGGTTGCCGTCTGCGCGGCGGCCTCGCGGCAGGCTATCCCAAGGCCGGCTGCAACCAAGACCAGTACAAGCCCGCGGCGCAGCCACAAATCATAGATCGATGTAATTCGTTGGCAAATCATACCTTCTCGCGTGTTAAATGAACCCCAGCACCCAGGAAAGCCACCCAAAGGTATGATTTTTACATCCAACCTGAGGTGATACGACGCACAGCTTGACGATATATTCCTTACACTTTTGATATACGGAAGGATGGCCAAACTGCGGAATTATTTCTCGCCAACCGCCGCCTCCTCCAGGGAAAAAGCCGCCTCTTTTTTAAATACGGCCGCCGTCACGCCCAAAGGAAGTACCGGCTTGTCTGCGACATGGCCGATGGAAAGGCCGTAGAGTACTGGCACCCCCAGCCCGGCCAGGCGGTCCTCCAGGACCTCCTCCACACTCAGGGTATTTTCGAAGGCCGGCTTGTACTCCGCCGGTTTGCAGCGGGCGCAACGGTCGAAGAGGATCGCCGCTACCGACTGGAGCTTGCCGGATTGGCTCAGCTGGGTCAACATCCGGTCCAGGTCATAGGGTTCCTCGCCGGTCTCTTCGAGGAAGAGCACTTTGCCGGTGGTTTCGATCTCGTAGGGGGTGCCGAGGCTGGCACAGACCAGGGTGAGGTTGCCGCCGGTCAAAGGGCCGCGGACAACCTCCGGGCTCCTATCCGGCCAGAAGCACATCGGCAAGGCCGCCGCCGGCGTCTCGATCCGGCCGGCCGCTTCGCTTCGGCCCAGAATGTACTTGAGGTAACGGGTTGAGTAGTCATTAAAGGTGGAGGTGGCGACGGCACCATGGTAGGTGATGAGGCCCGCCAGCTTGTGAATCGCCAGATGGAGGCTGGTGATGTCGCTGTATCCGATCAGGATCTTGGGATGTTCGCGGATCGCCCGATAATCGAGCAGCGGCAGCATGCGGATGGTTCCATAGCCGCCGCGCAAGGCAAAAATGCCCCGGACCTCGGGATCGCGGAACATCGCCATCAAGTCCTCGGCGCGTTCGGCGTCCGATCCGGCCAGGTAACCCCATTTGCGGGCGGCATAACGCCCGATCTTGACCCGATAGCCGAGTTTCTCGAGCGCCATCCGGCCTTCGACCAGGGTGCTCGGCTCGAAAGCCGGGCTGGCCGGGGCCACCAGGCCGACGTAGTCGCCCTCCCGCAAGGGGGCGGGTTTGATCAATGAAAGCGGCTCCGCCTCGCTCTCGAGCGGCGTCATCCACGCAGCCAGGGCGCCGGTGGCGGCGAGACCACCCAGGAATTCCCGGCGCGTCACCGCTGTTTTTCTCTTTTCCATCGCATCTCCCTCGTCCAATTCAGATACGCGTTTCCGCTGCGGCGAAGCCCCAAGCGGCGCCGCTAGACTGCAATTCTGGTGCAAAATTTCCCTATTCATTCAAAACAGAAATTCAGTGCCGTCTCTTCCCTGCCTGTGAAAAAGCGCTTGATATTGCAGCCGCGAGTTTGTAAGTTTTATTTTACTTATCTTTTTTCAGGGCCCGGTAATATGAACGAGAAGAAAACGCTCCATCACCGCCTGATCGGTGCCTTGCTGATCCTGCTGATCCTCCTGCTGGCCGCCTGCGCCCGTCAGGGGGCGCCTCCCGGTGGACCAGTGGACAAAATGCCGCCGCGTATTCTGGCATCCTGGCCCCATCCCGACACCACCCGCGTCGCGCTGAACAGCCGGATCACCCTGCAATTCAACGAGGCCGTGGATCACCGTTCCTGCGAGGAGTCCATCTTCATCACACCGCGCCCGGCGCAACCTGCGCGCTTCAAGTGGCACGGCAAAAAACTGGAAATCCTCATGCCCGGAGGGCTGCTGCCCCATCGTACCTACGTCATCACGGTCGGCACCGGCACCAAGGACCTGCGCAACATCACCATGGCCGCTTCCTATTCGCTCGCCTTCTCGACCGGCGATTCGCTCGACCGCGGCGCTCTTTCCGGGCAGATCTACAGCGATACCGCTGTAGAGGGGGTACAACTCTGGGCGTATGAAATTAACAACCAAGAGGCCCCCAATCCAGCAACCACGCCCCCGCTCTATGTCACCCAGGCCAACGTCCGCGGTGAATTTTCCCTCGACTATCTGGCCCTCGGCGCCTATCGCCTTTTCGCCGTCGGCGATCGTGACCTGAATGGCCGCTACGATGCCGAGCGCGAACTCATCGGCGTCGCCAGCCGCGACTATATCCTGACGCCCTCACAACCGCGCCTCGCCGGGCTGATCCTGCGCGCCACGCTGCAAGACACCACGCCTCCCATCCTGGCCGGGGCCGCCGCACCGGACAACCGCCATGTCGACCTGCGCTTCTCGGAGCGCATGGCCGAGCGCGGTCTGGCCGATCCCGGCAACATCACAATTACCACCGGCAGCGACACCCTCCCGGTCCTGGACCTTTTCATCGACCAGCGCAACACCGCCTATCTCCACCTCCTCACTGCACCACAGCGAGCTGGAGCGGCCTATCAAGCCACGATCCGTCAAGGTTGGGACCTTGCCAACCATGCCCTGAGCGATACCGCCCGCACGGCCATCTTCAAGGGAGCCGCCCTTGCGGATACGATCAAACCCTATTTCATCAGCAGCCTGCCCGAGGACAAGGCCCGAACCATCGCCCTGGAAAGCCCCGTCACCCTCTACTTCTCGGAGGCCATGGACCAGCCACTGGCCGCGCTCGCCTTCGCCTTGCTCGACAGCGGCAAGATTCCGGTCCCGGGCCGCATCACCTGGCGCAATAGTGCTGCGATGGTCTTCACGCCGGCGGCCCCGCTGCGGCCGGAGCGCCCCTATCTGGTCCGGATGGCCCTCGATTCCCTGCACGACCGCCAGGGCAACCGGATCGCCGATACCCTGGTCACCGTGCGTTTTCAGACGCTCAACCCGGATACGCTCTCAGAGATCGCCGGTTCACTGCGCGACGACGCTGCCGGACGCTCCGGCCCCTTTCACCTCAGCGCCCGGGCCGGCAAAGAACCAGCCATCGAGATCACCCAGGCGCTGGAAGGCGCCTACCGCTTCGAGCGGATCCTGCCCGGCGAATACCGGATCGACTTTTTCCGTGACGAGGATGGCAATGACCGCTACTCCTACGGCCGGCCGTACCCCTGGCAGCCCGCCGAACGTTATGCCGTCTACCCCGATACCATCAAGGTGCGGGCCCGCTGGCCCAACGAAGGCAACAATTTGATCCTGCCCGAATAACGCATCCTTCAACCTCTTCCGGAGTCTTTATGAAAAAATTCATTCCCATGCTGCTGCTCTCCGCCCTGCTGACCGTCTCCCTTAAGGCGGCCGAACGCCGCGCCATGACGGCCGACGACCTGTGGGCCATGAAACGAATCGGCGATCCGGCCCCGTCGCCGGACGGCCGCTGGATCGCCTTCAGCCAGACCGTCTACTCGATGGAAAAGAACAGCGGCAACTCGGACCTCTGGCTCCTCCCCACATCCGGCGGCACACCGCGCCAGATCACCTTCAACCCGAAATACGACGGCGCCCCGCAATGGCTCCCCGACGGCAGCGCCCTCACCTTCATCTCCAGCCGTGACGGTTCGAGCCAGCTCTACCGGCTGCCCCTCGAGGGCGGCGAAGCCCACGCCGTCACCGCGCTGCCGGTGGATATCGAGGATTACCTCTGGTCCGCCGATGGCCAGTACTTCCTCTTCACCGCCACAGTTTTCGCCGATGCCGCTACGCTTGAAGAGAGCGCCGCCCGCGCGGCCAAACGCGATGAATCCAAGGTGAAAGCCCGCACCAGCGACCACCTCTTCTTTCGCGCCTTCAACCAGTATCGCGAGGGGATGCGCACCCATCTCTTCCTCTGCGATGCGTCGGGTCAGAATGTCCGCGACCTCACGCCGGGCGAGTACGATACTCCGCCCCTCGATCTCGGCGGCGCCCGCGATTTCGCCATCTCGCCGGACGACCGCGAGGTCGCCTTTGTCCGCAACATCGACCCCATGCCCGCCGCGCAGACCAACAACGATATCTTCCTGCTCTCTCTGGCCGGCGGCGAGCCGCGCTGCATCACCAGCACCAACAAGGCGGTCGACAACACGCCCCTCTATTCGCCCGACGGACGCTACCTTGCTTACAAAGCCATGGCCCGGCCCGGCTTCGAAGCCGACCAGGAAGAATTGATGATCTACGAACGCGCCACCGGCCAGGTCCGGATGCTCACCGGCGGCTTTGACCAGAAAATCGGCGAAATCCTCTGGGCGCCCGACAGCAAGTCCCTCTTCCTCACCGCCAATCATCAGGCCCGCAACTGCATCTTCCAGGCCGATCTTGCCACCGCAACCGTCAAGGAACTGCTGCACCAGCACGTCAATAACGGCCTCAGCGTTGCACCTGATGGCAATACTCTCTATTTCCGCCAGCAGTCGGTCACCAACCCGGATGATCTCTACAGTCTGGATCTCTCCAGCGGCGCGGTGCACCAGCTCACCGCCGTCAACCAGGATCTGCTCGACCAGCTGGCCCTCAGTCCGGCCGAGGAGTTCTGGTTCGCCAGCTTTGACGGCAAAAAGGCGCACGGCATGCTCGTCAAACCTCCCTTCTTCGACCCGGCGAAAAAATATCCGATGATCTACCTCATTCACGGTGGCCCGCAGGGGGCTTTCGAGGACGATTTTCACTACCGCTGGAATCCCGCCCTCTTCGCCGCCCCGGGCTACGTCGCGGTTTTCGTCAATTTCCGCGGTTCCACCGGCTACGGCCAAGCATGGACCGACGCGGTCAGCAGGAATTGGGGCGGCGGGCCCTATCAGGATCTGATGGCCGGTGTCGATTACCTCCTCAAAACCTATCCCTTTATCGACGGCGAACGCATGGCCGCCGCCGGAGGCAGCTATGGCGGCTTCATGGTCGACTGGATCGCCACCCATACCAACCGTTTCAAGGCTCTGGTCACCCACGCGGGTGTCTTCGACCAGTTCAGCATGTATGGCGCCACCGAAGAGCTCTGGTTCCCCGAATGGGAGTTTGGCGGATTGCCCTACGAAAAACCGGAACTTTATCGCAAATGGTCGGCTTCAAGTTATGTGGAGAATTTTAAAAAATTCAAAACCCCGACCCTGGTGATACACGGCGAACAGGATTACCGGGTTCCCTATACCCAGGGTTTGCAGATGTTCACGGCACTGCAGCGCATGGGCGTCCCCTCGCGGCTGCTCCTCTTCCCGGACGAGACCCATTTCATCCTCAAGCCGCAGAATGCCCGGCTCTGGTGGCAGGAGGTCCATGGCTGGATCGACCGCTGGACCAAATAGCTTTCAACCGCCCGCTTCCTGTCCTCCGGCCGGTCTGCCCCGATGGAGAGCAGGGAGCGGGAGACCTTTAGATGCATCGGATGGTTTATCATGAAAATGAAAGTGCCTCTCCTTCTAGTGCTGACCGTTGCGCTCCTGCTTCCGTTCATGACCGGCTGCAAGAATCCCCTTTCGGATAAAAAGAACAAAAAGCTCGTCCATGAAGAGACCTTTTACGGGATGGGCCGCTATGTCTACTTCTGGAACGGCAAGGACCTGAATGGCAAGTATGTCACACCCGGAAAATATTACGTCGTGCTGGAAGTGCGGGATTTTCAGGACCAGGATTACGTTATGGCCATCAAGGGCGGCGAGGAGAGCGGCAGGGAGTCCGGATTCTACTACTTCAACGAAATCTGGATGACCAACGAACTGGGCAAAATCGAGCCCAATCCCTTCAAGATTCATGAGGGCTGCACCATCACCTTTGTCCTCAACAACGACGCCACCTCCAAGCTGCTTATCTACCAGGATTGATCCCGCCGACTCTTTTGCCGCATGCCGCTTGACTTTTTATCCCAGATGGGCTATCTTTAATCAGGGGGAAACGCCAAAACACGGGAGGCTGCCATGCTGCATGAACATGTCGATCCCGTCCATTGGGAAAAGCTGGTGGTGAGCCGGATCGCGCCGCTGGAAGCAGCCAAGCTCCACGCGAAGCCCAGGGAAGAGGCGGATATCTGGCACCGGATGAATGTGACCATCTCGCGCACCCACGGTGCGGGCGGTGACCACGTTGCCGAGGCGCTGGGCAAGATCACCGGGTGGCCGGTCTACGACCGGCAGCTGGTTGATTTCATCGCGGAGAACGCCAGGGTGCGTGATCGCGTCGTCGCCACGCTCGATGAGCGGAAACTGAGCGAGACCGAGAACTGGGTCCAGACCCTGTTCGATCCCGCCGCGCTGGCCACTGACAAATACCTCAAACACCTGCTCAAGGTCCTCACCTCAATCTTTGCGCACGGCCAGGCCATCGTCGTCGGCCGGGGTGGTCATTTTGTCGCCGATCCCCGTCACGCACTCCGTGTCCTGGTGACAGCGCCGCTGGAATGGCGGTTGCAGGCGATCATGGAGAAGCGGCATATAGATAAAAAAGCAGCGCGGAAGATCGTCGAGGAAGTCGACCAATCGCGCGCCGCCTTCATCAAGCGCTATTTTCACCGCGATGCGGGTGAATGCGCCGCTTTTGATCTGGTGATCAACAGCGAAGGGATGCCGCCCGAGCCAGCGGCACGTATCATTCTCTGCGCCCTGGAACAGCGGGCCGGCGCGCCTTTCCCGATGCCGGCAGCGCCCGGGCCACAAAGCACATGATGCCGCTGTCGTAATTGTACGCCTCGCCACTGAATCCCCCATAGACCTCCTCGACGGCAAAGCCGCTCAGAGCCAGCAGCGCCTCCATCTCGAAGCGGTGGATGTAGCGATAGCGCATTACGGCGCTGCTCTCGCGGGGCCGGCCGTTCCGGCCGATGTGGTGGTAGGTGTTCCGGATGGTCAGCAGCTGGCGGGCCGGATCGTGGCGGATCCGCGCGGTCAGCGACACCCCCACTTCCGGTGCGGCGAGCTCCTCGGCCGCGATCTCCTCGTGCCAGTCCCGCTGCTGGAGCACCCCGGCCAGGGGCACAAAGAGATCGAAAGCCAGGATTCCGCCAGGCTTGAGATGACGGCGGATGGCGGCGAGGGTCGCCAGCTGGTCAGCCTGGGTTAGATTGTGCAGAAAAGCGCGAAAGGGGATAATGCAGAGCGCGAATTTCACCGGCAGCGACAGGTCGCGCATGTCGGCCTGCACCAGATGGACCCGGCTGGCGGCTTGCGGCCACGCCCTCAGTTTCTTCGACGCGATCGCCAGCATTCTCGCCGAATCGTCGATGCCCCAGATCTCGCTGCCGGCTGCCGCCAGTTCCAGGGTGACACGGCCGGTGCCGGCGCCGATCTCGAGAAGCGGGCCGGGAAAGCGGTCGGCCAGATCGAGATAGAAGGGCAGGTCGTCCTCCTTGAGGCTATACTCGAGATCATAAAAACGGGCGAAACGGTCGTAAATAATGGGCATCGGGCGCTCCTTAAAGAAAAAAGACCGCGGCCGGCTGCGGCCGCGGTCTGGACAGGTTACGGACCGGGAGGGGTGGATCAAACCTCCATGATCTCCTTCTCCTTGAGGACGAGGATCTCATCGATCTTTCGGATCAGCTCGTCGGTCAGGCGCTGGATCTCCTCCTGGGCGCGGCGTTCGTCATCCTCGGAGATTTTGGAATCCTTTTCAAGCTTTTTCAGCCGTTCAAGACCGTCACGGCGGACATTGCGCACGGCCACACGCCCCTCCTCACCGACGCGCTTGGCCACCTTGACCAGGCTGATGCGGCGCTCCTCGGTAAGCTGCGGAATCGGGATGCGCACCACGATCCCGTCGTTGGCAGGATTGAGCCCGAGATCCGATTTCTGGATCGCCTTTTCGATCTCGCCCAGCAGCGAGCGATCCCACGGCTGGATTACCAGCAGGCGCGGTTCCGGGGCGCTGACGTTAGCCGCCTGGCGCAAGGGTGTTGGCGTGCCGTAATAATTGACGACGATTCCATCGAGGATCGCCGGAGAGGCCTTGCCGGTGCGCAGCTTGGCCAGCTCACTGCGGACGCTTTCGACGGCGGCGTCCATGCGGTGACGGACATCCTTCTTAATCTCTTCTATCATGGCTATTCACCTATCACTTTGGTTCCGATGGATTCGCCGCGGATCACCCGCATCAGATTTCCCATCACCTTGAGGTTGAAGACCAGGATGGGTAAATCGTTCTCCATGCACAGCGTCACGGCCGTGGTATCCATCACCTTCAGCCTTCCACGGATCACATCCATGTAGGACAACTGGTCGTATTTGACCGCATCAGGATGGAGGACCGGATCCTTGTCATAAACGCCATCCACTTTGGTCCCCTTGAGGATCGCGTCGGCGCCGATCTCGATGGCGCGCAGGGCAGCGGCGGTATCGGTGGTGAAGTAGGGATTTCCCGTGCCCGCCCCGAAGATGACGATCTTGCCATGCTCGAGATGAGTGATGGCGCGGCGGCGGATGAAGGGCTCGGCGATCTGCTCCATCTTGATCGCCGTCATCACCCGCGTCTGGGTCTCGTAGCGTTCGAGATAATCCTGCAAGGCCAGGGCGTTGATCACCGTCGCCAGCATGCCCATATAATCTCCGGTGACGCGGTCCATGCCGCGGGCGCTGGCGGAGAGACCGCGGAATATATTGCCGCCACCGATGATGATGCCGATCTCAACCCCCATGCGCGCAACCTCCGCCACCTCGCGGCTGATCAGGTCGACCGTCTGGGGATCGATGCCCAGCCGATTGCTGTCGCCCATGAGGGCCTCTCCGCTCAATTTGAGCAGAATGCGGCGGTAGACGGGTTTGCCGGGTTCAGCCATGCAGCGCTCTCCTTCAAGGCAGTGGCATAAAAAAAGAGCGAAGCCGGAACTTCGCTCGAACACCTCTTTCTATTCGCCCAGCTGGAACCGGACGAACCGTCGCAGGATCATATTCTCACCCAGCTTGGCGATCTTTTCATTGAGAAGATCACGGATGGTCTTGGTGGGATCCTTGACAAAGGACTGTTCCAGGAGGCAGACCTCCTGGTAGAATTTTTCCAATTTGCCCTGGGCCATCTTTTCGACGATGTTCTCAGGCTTGCCCTGCTCGCGCGCCTGGGCCCGATAGATCTCCATCTCTTTCTCGATCTTTTCCTGGTCCACTTCGCTGCGATCGACGACCAGCGGGTTGGCCGCGGCGATCTGCATGGCGACATCCTTGGCGAATTCCTGGAAATCGTTGGTGCGCGCGACAAAATCGGTCTCGCAATTGATCTCGACCAGCACGCCAAGGCGGCTGCCCGGATGAATATAGGACTGAATGATGCCCTGGTTGGCGCTGCGGCCAACCTTCTTTTCAGCCTGCTGCACGCCACGCTTGCGCAGATATTCGATCGCTTTCTCGATATCACCGTTGGTCTGTTCCAACGCTTTCTTGCAATCCATCATACCGGCGCCGGTCTTGTTGCGCAGCTCGTTAACTAGGGAAGCAGATATAGACATTCTTGTACTCCTGACTGATCACTTGACGGTTGCATCACTGGAATAACTATCACCCATCTCGTCGGCGGCTTCCTGCTTGTAGGCCAGCTCAGCATCGTCGCCCTCGTTCTCAGCGGCCATCTGCACATCGATACGGCCGGACTTGCCCTCGATGATGGCATCGGCGAAGGCGCGGGTGAGCAGGCTGATCGATTTGAAGGCATCATCGTTGCAGGGGATCGGATAATCGACGAATTCGGGATCCGCATTGGTGTCGTTGAGGGCAAAGGTCTGAATATTCAGCCGCTTGGCCTCCTTGACTGCGATCGACTCCTTTTTGGAATCGACGATGAAGAGGGCAGAGGGGAGATGGTTCATCTCGCGGATGCCGCCGAGGACCTTTTCGAGCTTTTCCTTCTCACGCTCGATGGTGAGGATCTCTTTCTTGGTCAGCTTGTCGTAGGTGCCGTCGGTCGCCTTCTTCTCGAGATTTTTAAGCCGCTTGACGCTCTTTTTGACCGTGACGAAGTTGGTCAGGGTGCCGCCCAGCCAGCGTTCGGTTACATAGGGCATGCCGCAGCGATCGGCTTCAAGCTTGATGATGTCCTTGGCCTGCTTCTTGGTGCCAACCAGCAAAATGGAGCCGCCCTCGGCGACGATCTTGCGGACGGCATCACGGGCCTGATTGAGACAGACGATGGTCTTTTTGAGATCGATGATGTGGATTCCATTGCGTTCCATAAAGATGAATTTCTTCATCTTGGGATTCCAGCGGCGGGTCAGGTGGCCAAAATGGCTCCCGGCGAGCAGCAGGTCCTGGATTGTGACTTCAGCCATGATCATTCCTTGTTTTGGGGTTAGACCGCCATCCTCCAGCCCAGAGATATCACCTTGACAGGCACCCCTTGTTCAAAGGAGGATGTGAGTGATAAGCCTGGTTTAGCGTTTCGAGAACTGGAAGCGCTTGCGGGCGCCGGGACGGCCGTATTTCTTGCGTTCGACCATGCGCGGGTCGCGGGTCAGGAAACCGTTGCGGCGCAGTTGCGGACGCAAATCTTCGTTGGCCTTGACCAGGGCGCGGGCGATGCCGAGCAGCAGAGCGCCGGCCTGGCCGGTGAGTCCGCCACCTTCGACGTGGGCCTTGATGTCCCATTTGCCCAGATTGCCGGTTACCTCCAGCGGCTGCTCGATAATCATCCTGAGCGTGTCGCGCTTGAAATAATCGAGGAGTCCCTTGTCGTTGACCTCGATGGTGCCGGCGCCGGGAGCCAGCCAGACGCGCGCGATGGCATTTTTGCGGCGGCCGGTGGCGTTATAGTACGTGCCTTTCATTTGCTCTCCTTTGGATCTGCGCAAGCAGGGATCGATTACAGGGTGATGGTTTCAGGCTGCTGGGCGGCGTGCGGATGGTCCGGCGCAGCGTAGACCTTCAGCTTGCGCAGCATGTGACGCCCCAGGGTGTTGCTCGGCAGCATGCCGCGCACGGCATGACGTACCACAAATTCCGGCTTTTTCTCCATCATGCGCGCGATGGGCGTCTGACGCAACCCGCCGGGATACCCGGTGAAATGGGTGTACTTCTTCTGCTCCATCTTGCGGCCGGTGAGCTTGACCTTGTCGGCATTGATGATCACCACAAAATCGCCGCAGTCCATGTGCGGGGCCCAGATGGGCTTGTTCTTACCGCGCAGGATCTCGGCGACCTTGCAGGCCAGACGGCCCAAAACCTGCCCGTTCGCATCGATCACATACCACTTTTGCGTGATGTCGCTGGGTTTCGGGGTAAAAGTCTTCAAGATATTTCTCCTTTATTTTACCTTAAGCCGAGAAATATAGGAAAAATTTGACAATTATGCAAGATTTTTCTGGCGATTTCGCTTGCTTTTTCAGGAAGATAGGGTTGGAGGAGATCAAATACGTCTTTAATGCAATACCAGATTCTGATTTAAAACCAGGCTACGGCCTTGCTCCCGCTCCAACCAAAACGGACTCAATGTGCAGCGATATGGCGGTTCCACCAGCGGTGCAATACGCATCGGCGAAAGCCGAAAGGAGGGCACAATTCGTCTGGAAGGCTTCAAATGGTCCGTCAGAGAGCCAGTTCGCTAACCGCGAACTGGCCACTTCATAAGCCGCTCTCAGATTTGACAACAACAAAGCGCCCAGGTAAAAACCGCGGGCGCTTGATTACTCTTTTGATCCGTGAAGCATGGTCATCATCACTGCCCCCTCGAGCCGACCGACTGCAAGGGGCTATCATCAGAGAAATCATTAAAAGCTATAGCCGAGGCCGATACAACCGTCAAAAGTAAGGTATTGTCCGCTCTCTTCAAGAAAGAACGTTCCACCGCCGGCTTCATGGATGGTATCCAGGCCAATCCGCAAATGTAAAAGATAGCGCTCGCCCAAGCGATGCTTCATGCCCATACCGATCTGCATATAGGCTCTACTGGAACGATCGCTCACATGAGAGAATTGCGAAAACCTTGAGGGATCATAATAGCTGCCCTCCTGTTCCAGATCCAGATGCCGGAAGATGCGTCCGTATAATAACTCAATATAAGGAGACTCGGCACGATTGAACAGGCTCGCTCGGATACCCAGAGCAGGGGTATAGTAGTAACAAGAACTGGCCATTTTTAATGCCGGATACCCGCTTGGCGGACCGGAAGGAGTCTTGTTTTCATTATTCACAGTATAATAATCGTTAGTAAAATCATAGCGGGGCAAGGAGAATTGGTTGGACAGGTACGCAGAAAATCGTTCAGAAAGACGCCACCCCAGATTGATCTTGAGAAAAAACGGCCTTGGTACTTGCTTGAATAGTATGTCCGTAACTGTCCATCGGTGCCGGCAGGATAGTTTTAATTGCCGCTGAACTCATCAAAGGTACCGCCAGATCGGGCTAGGAAAGCTGCGCCGCCGAACAATTCAGTGAAAATCGGCGATTCCTGTCCTAAAGAGGCCGATCCAAATCCTGCGATCAGGATGGACATAACAGTGATCTTCATTTTGTTCATAATGCGCTCCTGTGATGAAACGTTCTATGTTCGAACGCCCAATTTCCTGATTTGACAATTCTATCGCGTTACTCAGGGGCAATCGTTATAGTCGACAACCCAGTAAGACATGTCGATAGAGGAAACTTTATCATTGATCGTAACATACACCAGGCCATCCAACCAGGTTTCATCAATCCAATTATCATCATAACAATGACTATCACACCCACTTCTCTGGGCATCAAAATTATGATTGGGGCCACTTCTTTGCGCATATCTTCCTCTGCATCAAGCGCAGATAATCCACCCAAAGAGTGCAGGCCTAAAACCACGATTCGTCATACGGGATGCAACCATTAGGTACTTTACAACTCCGCTGTCCACAGCATCCCCCGATTGATCACCCCGCAGACTACCCCTGGCAGGCTCCAGCCCTCGTAGGGCATGTTGCGCGAGCGGGATTTGAGCCTCTTTGCGGTCACCGTCCACTTCTCCTCCGGCGAGAAAAAGCTCAGGTTGGCCGGAGTCCCTTCCTTGATCAAGGGAAGAGGCAGTCCGAGCACCCGGCGCGGCGCCAGAATCATTTTCGCGAGCGCTTCGTGCAGCGGGAGCTCTCCGGCAGCCACCACTTTGGTCAGGATGATGCCGAGCATGGTCTGCAGACCGAGGATGCCATTGGGGGCGGCCTGGAATTCGACCTCTTTTTCCTCGATGCTGTGCGGGGCATGATCGGAGGCGATGACGTCGATGGTGCCATCGCGCAAGCCGATGAAGAGGGCCTCGACGTCCGCGCGGCTGCGCAGGGGCGGATTCATCTTAAGGTTGGTGTCGTACTTTTCGAGCGCTTCGTCGGTGAGAGCCAGATGGTGTGGAGTCACCTCGCAGGTCACCTTGACCCCCTTCTCCTTGCCCCGGCGTACCAGCTCCAGCCCCTTGGCGGTCGAGAGATGGGCAATATGGATTTGCCCGCCGGTGAATTCGGCCAGAGCAAGATCACGGGCGATCATCACCGCCTCGGCGATATCGGGGACGCCGGGCAGGCCGAGCCGCGTCGACATCCAGCCCTCGTGCATCTGCCCTCCGGCAGCGAGTTCGGGCTCCTCGCAGTGGTCGATCACCGGCACCTCGTACATGCTCGAGTACTCCAGCGCCCGCCGCATCACCGCCGCGCTCTTCACCGGACTGCCGTCATCGGAGAACGCCACTGCGCCGGCGCGGATCAGCTCGGCCATCTCGGTGATCTCCTTGCCTTCGCGCTTTTTCGTCACCGCCGCGATCGGAAACACCTCAACCAGCTGCTCCTCGGCGCGCTTTTTCAGAAAACGCACCACCTCCTGACTATCACAAGCGGGCTCGGTGTTGGGCATGGCGCAGACGGCGGTGATTCCACCGGCCATGGCAGCCGCGCAGCCGCTCTCGATGGTCTCCTCGTCCTCACGCCCGGGCTCGCGCAGATGAACGTGCATGTCGAGCAGTCCGGGGACGATCAGCTGGCCGCGCAGATCGACGATTTCGCCCTCATAGTCGCGGACCAGATCCCGCCCGATGCCGGCGATGCGGCCATCGACGATGAGCAGATCGAGGGGTTGACGCTGCCCGGTGCCCAGGTCGAGCACCTCGCCGCCCTGGAGCAGGATTTTTTGCACTTTTTGCAGGGATTCCATTATCCTTCCTTTCAGCCCACACTCTCTTCATTGCCGCTGAGCAGATAGAGCACCGCCATGCGCACCGCCACGCCATTGGTCACCTGATCGAGGATGACCGAATAATCGGCATCAGCGACATCGCTGTCGAGCTCGACGCCGCGATTGATCGGCCCGGGGTGCATGATGGTGATCTCTTTCTTCGCCCGCTCCAGCCGCGGCAGCGTGACCCCGAACTCGGCATGATACTCGCGTAATGAGGGAAACAGCCCGGCCTCCTGTCGTTCGAGCTGGATGCGTAGCACATTGAGCACATCGGCCCAGGCGATCGCCTCCTCGATATCATGTGTGACGCGGACGCCGAAGCGCTCGACCTCGCGCGGCATCAGGGTTTTCGGCCCGCACAGTATCACCTCCGCCCCCATCGTCGTCAGGCCGCGGATATTGGAACCGGCGACGCGGCTGTGCGAAATGTCGCCGATGATTGCCACCTTGAGGCCGGCCAGTTTGCCGAATTTCTCCCGCAGCGTGAACATATCGAGCAGGGCCTGGGTGGGATGCTCATGGGCGCCGTCCCCGGCATTGATGATCGCGGCATCGACGCACTGTGTGAGAAAGAGGGGCACGCCGGCCGCCTGATGACGCACCACCACCATATCGATCTTCATCGCCGCGATATTGCGGATGGTGTCTCTGAGGGTCTCCCCCTTTTTGACCGAACTGGTGGAGGTGGTGAAATTGACCGAATCGGCCGAGAGGCGCTTTTCCGCCAGTTCAAAGGAGATGCGCGTGCGTGTCGAGGGCTCGAAAAAGAGATTGACCACCGTCTGCCCGCGCAGGGTCGGGACCTTGGGGATGGGGCGCTCGAGGATCTCACGGAAGGTCCGCGCTGTCTCCAGAATGGCGGTGATATCCGCGGCACTGACCCCCTCGAGCCCCAACAAGTGTTTTTGCTGTATCGGCATCTATTCGCCCTCCTTCGGCGCTTCCACCAGCAGGACGCAGTCTTCGCCATCGGTCTCCTTCAGCCGCACCTGCACCTCTTCCCCGATGGAAGTGGGAATGCTCTTGCCGATATAGTCGGCGTGGATCGGCAGCTCGCGGTGGCCGCGGTCGACCAGGACCGCCAGTTGGATCGCCGCCGGCCGGCCGAAATCCATCAGGGCATCCATGGCTGCACGCGAGGTGCGGCCGGTGAAGAGCACATCGTCGACGATGACCACCGGAAGGTCATCGATCTCGAAGGGGATGTCGGTGACCTGAACCACCGGCTGGCGCAACCGCTTGCGGAAATCGTCGCGGTAAAGGGTGATGTCGAGCACCCCGTAGGGCACCCGTTTACCCTCCAACTCCTCGATGCGTTTGACGATGCGCTCGGCCACAAAAGCGCCGCGCGTCCGCACACCGACGATGGCGATCCGGTCCACGCCATGATTGCGCTCGATGATCTCAAAGGCGAGGCGCGAGATGGTGCGTTTCAACCCCTCCTTATCGATGACCACTGCCTTGACTTTTACGTCCATGTTCTCACCCATCATAGATTCAAACAATAAGGTACTCCCGCCAAGCCACCAAGGTGCAAAGGCAACCGGTGCCTTTTTTCTTGATGTCTCCGTGCGTCTGTGAGAGATCTGGTTGTCGCTAGAACAGCGACGGCTCACGGTCGCGGATGACCGAAGAAGTTTGGCCGTCGATGAGCACCTCCACCGGCCGCGGACGGGCGTTGTAGTTGCTGGTCAGCGTATACCCGTACGCCCCGGCGGTCATCACCGCCAGCCCATCGCCGCGCTCCATCCGCTCGAGCTCGCGCTCCTTGGCGAGAAAATCACCCGATTCACAGATCGCCCCGACTACATCGACCGTCTCGTACTCCGCCCCGCCGGCGTGCAGGGGCAAGATGGCATGATAGGCGCCGTACAGCGAGGGTCGGATCAGATCGCTCATCGCCGCATCCACCACCAGAAATTTCTTGCCCTTGGTCTCCTTGCGGTAGAGCACTCGGCTCAGCAAAACTCCATTGGGCCCGACGATCGAGCGCCCCGGCTCGAGCAGAATCTCGCAGCCGAGGGGCTGGAGCACCGGGATCACCTGGGCGGCTATCTCCTCCGGATCCATAAACCAGGGCGAGCCCTGCTCGCGCAGCACTCTGGTATAATCGACGCCGAGGCCGCCGCCGAGGTCAACATGCTCGAAGCGGATACCCGCCTTGCCCAGATCGCTGACAAAAGCGGCCAGGGTCTCGGCCATACGGCGGTAAGGCTCGCTCTTCTTGATCATCGAGCCGATGTGGCAGTGCACCCCGACGATTTTCAGCGATTTCTGTTCCGCCGCCCAGAGATAAGCAGCGCGCGCCTCCTCCAGGGCGATGCCGAACTTGTTGGCGCTCTTGCCGGTGGTGAGATAGGGATGGCCCTCGATGTCGATGTCGGGATTGATGCGGATGGCGATCGGAGCGGTCAGGCCCATCTCCACGGCAAGACGGGCGGTCACCTCGAGTTCCGCACGCGACTCGACGTTGAGGGCGAGGATGCCCGAGCGCAGGGCGAAACGGATCTCGGCATCGGTCTTGCCGACGCTGGCGAAGACGATGCGCTGCGCCGGAAAGCCCGCTGCCAGGGCTTGGGCCAGTTCGCCGCCCGAAACCACATCGGCCCCGGCCCCCAGCGCTGCCATCATCTTCAGCAGCACGGGATTGGCATTGGCCTTGAGGGCATAGCAGACCATATGGGGGGCGCCAGCAAAGGCCGAGTCGATACGCGCATAGTTGCCGGTGATGCCGGCCTTGCTGTAAACATAGGCGGGCGTGCCATACTGGCGGGCCACCTCAGCTAGGTCGGTCTCCTCACAGAAGAGGCGATTGTCGCGGTAGGAATAGGGGATCATGGCGTGCCGTTCCTTATGATATAACAAAAAAAGAGCGATGGAGGAGATCCATCGCTCAGTTATCAATAATCGATACCGGTGGCGTGCCGGGCCGCCTGAAGATAGGTTGCGGCCACGGCGCGGGCTTTTTCCGCGCCCTGCTTCATGATACGATGCACCCTGGCCGGATCGCGCACCAGTTCCTCGCGGCGTTCGCGGAAGGGGGCGAAATAGTTCCAGATCACCTCGAGCAGTTCTTTCTTCACCTCGCCGTATTTGAGTCCCGGCGCCAGGTAGCGGGCGCGCAGCTCCTTTTTGCCGGCCTCGTCGAGAAAAAGCGAATAGATGGCGAAAAGGGTGCAGGCGTCGGGATTCTTCGGTACCTCGATCGGCGTGGCATCGGTGACGATCGACATCACCCGTTTTTTCATCATCTCGTACGGGCTGAAAATGTCGATGGTGTTGCCATAGGATTTGGACATTTTCTGGCCGTCGAGTCCGGGAACCATCGCCACCGAATCGGGGATGTCCGGTTCGGGCACGACAAAGACTTCGCCGTAGGTCTGGTTGAAGCGGATGGCGATGTCGCGGGTCATTTCAAGGTGCTGTTTCTGGTCCTTGCCGACCGGAACGATGTCCGCTCCGTAGAGCAGAATATCGGCGGCCATCAGCACCGGATAGGCGAAGAGGCCGTGGTTGGCCGGGATCCCTTTGGCCAGCTTGTCCTTGTAAGAGTGGCCGCGCTCGAGCAGTCCCATGGGCGTGACGTTGGAGAGCAGCCAGGTGAGCTCGGTAACCTCCGGCACATCCGACTGGACGTAGAAATAGGATTTCTCCGGGTCGATGCCGAGAGCGAGAAAATCGCAGCAGGCCTCGAAGGTATTGCTGCGCAGCTTTTGCGCATCAAATACCGAGGTCAGGGCGTGGAGGTTGACAACAAAACAAAAGAGCGTGTGATGCTCCTGATAGTCGATCATCCGCTTCATCATGGCGAAATAGTTGCCGAGATGAAGGTTGCCGGAGGGCTGTATGCCGGAGAGGACGCGCAACGTCATTTTCCTTGATAGGTTGCGAGAAATTCAATTCATTAAAAATACATTTTTTTTCGCAGCCAATCAAGAGAAAAGAGGTCCTGGCACGCTCCGTACTTAAAATCCCGTTCCCAACCAGGAGCGATCAGGCGGACAGGAAATCGGATTGTGCCGGAGGTAAAAACTCAAGGAAAATCATCCAGTGCGGCTTATAAAGAGCCGAGATCGTTGCGGCTGCAATCGCACTGGGGCAGTTCCCTGCCCGCGGTTATTATCCCTTGCATCAGGCGCTTTGGGGGACATTTCAGCTTTGGGCTTGCCAGGCTGATCCAGCCAATCTTCTAAAACGGTTTGGTCTCGAGCGGATGTTCCGCGTGATCATAGAATTCCTTCTGCAGCTGCAGGATTTTTTCATCCGTCTTGACACAGGCGATCATTTTGACCAATTGTTCCACATCGTGTTCGATGCGCAGCTTGCCCAGCTCGGCCTGGGCGGGACCGCCATCGCCGGCATAGTGGTTGGGATAGCGGGCATACCACCAGATGCCGGTGTAGAAGAAGGGCAGCTCTCCCAAGCGCGCCAGATCCTTGCCGGACTGCGTGTTGGCCTGATCCAGATGCACCAGATCCGGCCGGTGCGACAGCATCATCGCCGTCTCTTCCTCATCGGCATGGCCTCCGGTCTGCGTTTTCTTCAGCGCCGCGATTTTCCCGGCAAAGGCCTCATCCTCGACCGGCGCAAAAAGCAGGACAGCGTAACCATGCCGTCTCTCCATCTGCACCTGACAAAAATAGCGGAGCAGATTGTTATTGCCGCCATGGCCGTTGACAAGGATGATCTTTTTCATGCCGTTGCGTGCCAATTCATCGCAGGTTTCCTGCAGCACATTCCAGACGAGTTCATGACTGTAGGCCACCGTGCCGGGCTGATGCCTGGCCTCATTGATCTGTCCAAAGTAATAGGGGGGGAAAACAACCGCATACTCGCGGGCGGCAGCGGTCAAGGCAACCTTCCGCACGTCGATCAGATCCGTTCCAAGCGGCAGATGCGGCCCGTGCTTCTCCAGAATGCCCAGGGGAACCAGGCAGGTGCCGTGACTCAACGTCACCGCCTGCACAAATTGCGGCGAGGTCAGCTCCTCATAGTTAACCGGCAAGACGGGCGCATTTTGTCCTGCTGCCCGCAAGCCTGCTGCCAGCAGCAAGAGCAGTACGACTCGGGAATATCTCACAGGCACTTCCTTTCCTGTTTCGGATTTTCAGCTGAAAAGCCAAACCGCCCACAATCTCTACAGTCGAGTTCAAGATAAAGTAACCAATCGGTATCTGAAAAGCCAACAATATTTCGCGAACCTGGGTTAGGTTCTTGACAGCGCAAAATGGCCGCTTTGGAGATCTGCTGCCTCAATGATGCTGAAACGCGCAACGCGATTTGCTTGCTTTTTGAGCTTTAAAGCTCTAAATTCCTCCGTGAAGAAAAAACACCCTATCCAGGAGGAAGTATGACGTCAGCAGAACTGATCGCCATGGAAGAACAATATGGCGCCCACAATTACCATCCTCTCGATGTCGTTATCGAACGCGCTCAGGGGCCCTGGGTCTACGATGTCGAAGGCAAACGCTATCTCGACTGTCTCGCCGCCTATTCGGCCGTCAACCAGGGCCACTGCCATCCGCGCCTCGTAAAAGTGATACAGGAACAGGCCGCCAAACTGACCCTGACCAGCCGAGCCTTCCGCAACAATCTCTGGCCCCTCTTTGCCAAAGAGTGCTGCGAGCTGCTCAGCTACGAGATGATGCTGCCGATGAACAGCGGCGCTGAGGCGGTCGAGACCGCCATCAAGACCGCGCGCAAATGGGGCTATCTCAAAAAGGGCGTTGCGGACGGCAAGGCGGAGATCATCGTCTGCGCCGGCAACTTCCACGGCCGCACCACCACCATCATCTCTTTCTCCGATGATCCCGACGGCAAGGACTATTACGGACCCTATACCCCCGGCTTTGTCCTCGTTCCCTACGGCGATATAGAAGAGCTGAAAAAAGCAATCAACAAGAACACCGTCGCTTTCCTGGTCGAGCCGATCCAGGGCGAGGCCGGAGTGGTCGCCCCGCCCAGGGGCTTCCTCAAGCAGGCGGCGGAGCTCTGCAAGGCAAATAATGTGCTGCTGATCTGCGACGAGATCCAGAGCGGCCTCGGCCGCACCGGCAAGATGCTCGCCAGCGAACACGAAGGGGTCAAACCGGATGTGATCACCATCGGCAAGGCGCTCTCGGGCGGCATGTATCCGGTCTCGGGCGTCCTCTCCAGCCGCGAGATCCTCGGGGTCTTCAAGCCCGGCACCCACGGCTCCACCTACGGCGGCAATCCCCTCGCCTGCGCGGTCTCGCGCGAGGCCCTGCGCGTCCTGGTTGAGGAGAAACTGCCGGAGAACGCGGCGGTGCTTGGCGAATACCTGATCGGCGAACTGCGCAAGATCGAGACGCCGCACATCGATTTCGTCCGCGGCATCGGCCTCTGGGTCGGCATCGTCCTCAAGGAGAATGCCGGAGGCGCCCGCCGTTTCTGCGTCGCCCTCAAGGAGCACGGCATCCTCGCCAAGGACACCCACGCCCACATCATCCGTCTCGCTCCGCCGCTGGTGGTGACCAGGGCGGAAATCGACTGGGCGGTCGGAGTCATCCGCGGGGTGTTTCAGACCCTGTAGCCCGTTGCTCCCATCCGGGGCCGCACGGCCTGATCCGCCGCTTACTCGGGTGCTCCTGAATCATCGAACTATCACCCCCCTTATCGGCTTGCACGGTTCCCGGCAATTCTGACCAGGCAAGGAGCATCCATGCGCCATCGAAGGTATCAGAACCAAAGCTGCCACCAGCAAAATCTTCGCAAGCATTCTCTCTGGCGGCGTCTCCTCTTCATTTTCTTCGGCCTGGGATCAACCCTGTGGTTTTTGATACGCGTTATCCCCAAGCCGAGCCGGGCAAGCTATCCCTGCATGCGGGCGGCCGCTCCCCTGGCCTCCAGCTTTGTGGTGTATCTCCTGGGTGTTGCGGCTTCCCTCGTGAGCCTGCGCAAGGCTCGTTTCCAGCTCCAGCATTCGCGGTATGGCAAGGCGTTACTCTGCATCGCCGCCGCCCTACTGGGGTTACTCCTGGTTATCAGTGCACGGCATGCGCCGACATTCGCCAACACTACCCTTGCCGGCCAAACTTCCAACCAGCCGATCGGAACCGCCCGGGGCATTTTCCCCGGCCGGGTGGTCTGGGTGCATGATGCCTCAGCCACCAACGAGAAGGCCAACCCGGCGCTTTATGGCAGCGGCTGGTTCCTCAGCAAGAACAACAACCAGGACGTGATCGACAGGATGCTTTCCACCGCGCTGCGCTCCCTCACCGGCCAGACCAGTGACAGCGCCAGCTGGGATGTTGTCTTCAGGTTTTACAACCGGGAGCACGGCAAGGGTGAGGTGGGCTATCGCCCCGGCGAAAAAATCCTCATCAAAACCAACGCCACCAGCGCCTGGAGCGGCAACTACAGCACCATGGACCTGTCCGTCCTTTTCAACTCCAGCTACGGGATCTCCGAGACCTCGCCTCAACTGGTACTGGCGGTTCTCCGCCATCTGGTCCGGACCGTCGGCGTCGCGGAAATGGATATCTTCGTCGGTGATCCGATGAAGCATATCTATAAACACTGCTATGATCTCTGGTACGCTGAATTTCCCCGGGTTAATTACGTCGATCATGATTACGGCTCGGAGAAGGGACGCTGCAAGATGACCTCTGAGGCAGCGCCGAGTATCTTTTATTCGGACAAGGGTAAGGTCCTCGGTTCGGAGGCCCGGAGTGACAAGCTCTATTCCATTTTTGACGATATCGAGTACCTGATCAATATCCCGACGATGAAAGCGCACAGTTTTGCCGGTGTCACCATGTTTGCCAAGAACCATTTCGGCTCCCATACACGCAGCAGCGCCAATCATCTGCACAAGGGACTGGTTGCCGCCAATGACCAGCGCGGCGTGCCGACCCGCACCGGCTACGGACTCTACCGGGTGCAGGTCGATCTGATGGGCCACAAGGTTTTGGGCGGCAAGAACCTGATCTTGCTGATGGATGCCTTGTGGTCATCCGACTTGGAGATCGGCCCGCCGGTAAAATTCAGAATGATGCCTTTCAACGACGACTGGACTTCGTCCATCCTCGTCTCCCTTGACCCTGTTGCCATCGAATCGGTGGGCTATGACATTCTCCATACCGAGTTCACCGCCGAGCGCGGCCTTAATGCCTTTCCACAGATGAGCGGAGTGGATGACTATCTGCACCAGGCTGCAAGCTCCGATAATTGGCCTGCGGGCATCCGATACGATCCGGAGGACGACGGGACACCCATCGCCAGTCTTGGCGCTCATGAGCACTGGAACAGCAGCGCGGACATGCAGTACACGCGCAATCTGGGCACTGGCAACGGCATCGAACTGGTCCGCTTCGAGAAAGCGACCGCCATCGAATCAGCCCGGGCAGGAAAAGCCCTCGCCGCTGAATTCAGACTGCTGCCCAACCACCCCAACCCCTTCAATGCCGCCACCGCACTGAACTACCAGCTGACGGCATCCGGCCGGGTCCAGTTGGCTCTTTACGCTCTCACGGGACAAAAAATTCGAACCCTGGTCGATGAGGAGAGACCCGCCGGCAGGTACACGGTACTATGGGACGGCCGGGATGACGACGGAAATGCCGCCGCAAGCGGCACCTATTTCTGCAGGCTGCGGGTAGAGCGGGAAGGCAGGCGCTTTTCCGACTCCCGCCGGCTGACCCTGGTGCGTTGAACCTGGGGGCAAGTATGGCCAAAAACGATCTGAAAACAAGAGTGAACGATGCCAGTGTAGTGGCCTTCCTCGAAAGCATCACCGATGAGCAAAAACGGAACGACTCCTTCGAGATCCTCGAGATGATGAAAAAGATCACTCGGGAAGAGCCAAAAATGTGGGGGGCGAGCATTATCGGTTTTGGCAGCTATCACTACAAAGGCAAAGGCGGGCGTGAGGGCGACTGGATGGTGACCGGATTCTCGCCGCGCAAGCAGAACCTGGTACTCTACCTGATGGGCGGCTTTGACGCCAACACGGAGTTGCTCGAAATGCTTGGCAAGTTCACGACTGGTATGGGATGTCTCTATATTAAAAAGTTGGCGGATGTGGACAGGAAGATCCTGGAAGCGCTGCTGCAAGCTTCTTATAAGAGGATGAAACAGCAATACAAATGATCAGGCCGGGAGCATACGGCTTCAATGCGGAAAATAACCCCGGAAGACGCCACACCCCCTCCGTTCGCTATCGCCATCCCTCGAGCCGGGTCACCTTTTGTTCAAATTGATCGCTACAGCCGATGACCTCCCAGCTTAGATCGGGCCTCTTCGCCTGCAGATAGCATGATCCGCTCGCCTGGGTGAGATATTCCGATGTGACACTGGCCATTGCGATCTCCGGGGGTCAGCCAGGGACTCGATGACGGCAAGATTGTAGCGCTTGTTGCCGCTTAGTTGCTCAAAATGCACTCTGGCAATCCTCTCCGGGCCCAGCTGATGATCTGCCGGAAGCCGGCGCTGGCGCTCAAACCGAAACCCCGGGCCACCGTGGTAATGACCTCTTTCTCCATCTCAACGTTTCTCCCCTGCCCGATCCAACGCACCGAGATTGAGCAGAATCGATCCTGTCACTTGCGCAGCGAAGCCAGCTTTTCGAAAAGCTCGACCTCCTGCGGCGTGAGGTGTTCTGGCAACTGCACAACGATGGTCCCGAAAAGGCAGCCGAACGCATCCTTCTTGCCGTATACCGGCATGCCCAGTCCACGCAGCCGCAGCACCGCCCCGTTTCGGGTCCCTCTGGCGATGTCGGCCTTGACCGCGCCTTTGAGGGTGTGCACGAGGGCCTTGCCGCCGAGCACAGCAGTGTAGAGATCGACCGGCACCTCGCAATAGAGATCATCGCCCTTGCGCTGAAAAATCGCATGTGGAGCGATCCGCAGGGTCAGATAAAGGTCGCCATTCGGTCCGCCGCTCAGGCCGGGGCCGCCCTTGCCGGGGATACGCAGGACCTGCCCATCGGCGATGCCGGGCTTGATGTTCACCCGGATCGTCTGCCCCTCCAACTGGATCACCCGGGTGGTGCCGGTATAGGCTTCCTCCAGTGTCAGAGTCGTTTCCGCCTCGAAATCCTGGCCTTTGAGGACCCGGCGTGACCTCCCGGTCTGCTGGTCGAAGCGCTGGCCGAAGAGCATCTCAAAGAGATCGCCCATGCCGTCGCCGGAAAAATTGCGCCCAAAGGCCTCGGCCGGATCGCCGCCGCTTCTCTGCCGGCCGAAGCCGCTGGCGTATTTTGACCAGTCGAAACCGCCAGGCCGGGCCCCCGCCTGTTCATACTGCTTCCAGTCCGCGCCGAACTGGTCATACTTTTTGCGTTTTTCCGGATCGCTGAGAACTTCATTGGCCTCGTTGATCTCCTTGAATTTTTCTTCAGCGGCCTTGTCGCCCTTGTTCTTGTCGGGATGATACTGAAAAGCGAGCTTGCGGTAAGCCTTTTTGATCTCTTCGGGGGAGGCGTTCTGGCTGACGCCCAGAATCTTGTAGTAATCTTTGTAGTTCATGTCGTCGCTGCTTCTTCCTCTATTCGGACGGAATGTTATTTTTCATAGGCCTGCAGAATCCGGTCCATCACGGCATTGGTCTCGGGATTGATCACCCGCCGGGCCGGGTCGGCCGCAAACCAAGCCATCGTCCGGCGAAAGCCCTTGTGGAAGGGGATCACGGCCCGGTATTCCGGGACGAAACGCTTGATCTTGCTGTTGTCAAAGAGGATCGAATAGGATTTGTCTCCCAGCAAGGTGCCGCTCAGATCGGGTTCCAGCGCGCAGATGAAATCCGAGGGGATATGCACGATCTTCGGTTCAACACCGGCGGCCTCGCCCATGACCTGAAAGATCTGGTTCCAGTTGAGGCTTTCGTCGGAAGTGATATGAAAAACGTCGCCGATCGCTTGCGGGTTCCCCATTAATCCGGCGAAGCCGATGGCGAAATCCTCGGCATGCGTCAGGGTCCAGAGCGAGGTGCCATCCCCGTGTACGATCACCTTTTCTCCCCGCTGCATGCGGTCGATCAGGGTATACTCCGAGCCGCTGCCGATCAGCGCCGGGATGATCGTATCATAGGTATGCGAGGGCCGCACGATGGTCACCGGAAAGCCCTCCGCCCGCCAGGCATGGACGAGCGCCTCCTCACAGGCGATCTTGTTGCGCGAGTATTCCCAGAATGGATTGCAGAGCGGCGTCGATTCGGTGACGAAGGGGTGCCGCAGTGGTTTCTGATAGGTGGAGGCCGAGCTGATAAAGATATACTGCTTCGTCCGGCCGCGGAACAACATCATATCACGGCGGACCTCGCTCTCGATGTAGGCGATCCAGTTGACCACCACATCCCAATGATGGCCCTCGAGCAGTGCGGCGGTGGCCCGTGCGTCGGTGATATCCCCCTGCAACAGCTTCGCCCCGGGGATTTCTACCCGCCGCCTGCCGCGGTTGAAAAGATAGAGATCCATGCCCCGTTGGACGCAGAGCCGACTCACCGCCGTACTAATATTCCCCGTGCCGCCGATAAACAGCACCTTCATACTTTTATTCTCCAGAATCCGTAACGGGTTCGAGCACCACCCCCCAGAGCGACGGGATCGTCAGCGACACCACGCCGTCGCCATTCACGAGAAACTTTTCTCCGCTTAATAGATCGCGCCAGCCCGCTGTTACGCAGGGATAGAGGAGCTGCTGTTCATCCTCGCTGGCGTTAAGGAGGACGGTCAAGACGGTGTGGTCATCGAACCGTTCGAATCCATACACCCGCCGCGCCTCATCGGTCACCACCGTGCGCAAGCCCCCCTCCTGCAGCACCGAATGCTTCCGGCGCAAAGCGATCAGTGTGCGATAGCTCTGCAGTAGATCCAGATCCACCGCCACCGTCTGCGGATCGGCGCGCCGATCCCCCGTGGGCAGATAAATCTCGGGCTGATAGCTCAGGTCCTCCCAGACCATCGGTTTGCGGCAGCAGGGATCGTTGGCCCCCCACATACCCGCCTCGTCGCCGTAATAGATCATCGGCGCGCCGACGTAACACATTTGCATCAGGGCCAGCAGCTTTTGCGTCTGTTTCTCGAGCGCACCGGGCTTGCGCGTGCTCATGCGCGGATTGCTGCCCTTGCTGAATTCGTAGAATTCGGCCCAGTCGCGGTAGCTGGCCCGGCCGCGGTTGACGATAAGCGAGGCAATGCGCGCGGTATCATGGCTATCGAGGAGGTTCTGCATCACATAGGCGGCGCCCGCCGGAAACGCCGCGCGCAACTCCGCCAGGCGGCGGTCGAACTCGGCTACGCCGATCCTCTGGGCGTCCGGGACGAAGAACTCGACACAAGCAAAAGCGAAATTATAGTTCATCACCGCATCGAACTCGTCCCCCTGCAGATAGGGCTGCAGCACCTTGATGCGGTCGATCACCTCGGCGGTCAGGTAGGCCTCGGGATTGATCTGCTTGACCAGCTGGCGCCACTCCTTCCAGAAGGGATGGGCGACGCAAAAGGCGACATCCAGGCGCCAGCCGTCGATGCCGTCGCTGGGATCGCCGTCCCCGTCGGGGTCCATCCAACGGCGGGTCGCGTTGAAGATATACCGGCGCGGGCCGGCGACGATGCCATTCGCGTCTTCGCGCAGCTCAGGCAGTTCTGCCACATTAGCCCAGCCCTTGTAGCTGAAAGGGGCGAGTCGCGATTTTTTTTCCCACGAGGTGACGGTGAACCAATCACGGAAGGGTGAAGACTGACCGCGGGCGATCAGGTCCTGAAAAGCGAAGCTGTTGATGCCCATATGGTTGAAGACCCCATCGAAGATGAGGTGCATACCGCGGCGGTGCACCTCACGGATCAGCTCGAGCATCAGGCGGTCGGCAGCAGTCCACTTCCAGGTGGCCGGATCGACGGGATTCTCGCGGGCGATGATCGCCCAGTCCTCCTGCGGATCCGGACCGAAGGTGGGATCGATATGGTGATAGGTCGCGCCGTCATACTTGTGCAGCGAGGGCGAGGCGAAGACCGGGTTGAGGTAGAGGGCATTGACCCCGAGGCTGTCGAGATAGTCCAGCTTCTCGAGAATGCCGGCAAGGTCGCCGCCGTACCGCCGCCGCTGGATATTGAACCAGATGCCGCGGCCGTTGGCTTTCTCCCAGGGCTGCAGTTCGTACCAGTCGGAGGTCCAGGGCGAAATCTGCCAGGGGGAGGTGACATCGTGCGGCCAGGCCCCCTTGATCTCCGCCAGGGTCGGATCATTGGCGGGATCGCCGTTGCGGAAGCGTTCAGGAAAGATCTGGTACCAGACGGCGCGGCGCGCCCACGCAGGGCCCCAGCCCGAATCAGCCGCAGGGGCGGCCGTCGCAGTAAAAGGTAAGGTAATCAACAGGGTGATTCCGGTTAAAATGGGTTTCATGACCAGGCCTCCCGATGCGGATACACGATCAGCCAGGGTGTTTTCTCCGTCACATCCCGGGTGCCACCAGCCGGTAACTGACAAAGCCGAGCCGCCTGCTGTCGGCCGACCAGGAGGGGACATTGATCGTCCCCTGACCGCCGAAGAGGGTGGCCAGCACTTTCGGCTCGCCGCCGGCAGCCGGCATGATGCGCAGCAGGACATCCTTGTTGGCTGGATGACCCTGGACCGATTTGTCATAGGAAAGGAAAACCAGCCATTTTCCATCGGGTGAGGGATGGGCGAACCAGTCCCCATACGCATCCGTCGGGGTGAACTGGATTTGCTCTGACCCGTCGGCGCGCATCCGCCAGATCTTCATCTGACCGGTGCGGACCGAATTGAAATAGATAAATTGCCCGTCCGGAGAATAGTCCGGGCCGTCGTCAAGGCCCGGCGCGCTCGTCAACCGGGTCTCCTCACCGCCGGTGACCGGGATGGTATAGACATCAAACTCACCGCTGCGCTCGGCGCAGTAGGCCAGGGTTTGGCCGTCGGGCGACCAGCCGTGCCAGTAAGATGGGCCGTTTGGAGTGATCAGGCGCGGTTCGCTGCCGGTGGCCGGCAGGATGTAGATGCGCGATTGGCCATCCTCAGGATGGTGGCTGATGACCAACTCCCGGCCGTCGGGCGAGAGGCCGTGATCGTTGTTGCAGTGCACCGCAAATCCGGTGTCCAGCAGCTTCGGCTCGCCGCCAGCAGCCGGCAGCGTATAGATCCGCCCGCCGCTGTTGTAATAGAGCAGATCATCACGGCTCCAGTTCGGGGCCTCGAAATGTTCGCGGGCTCTGCGGACGATGGTGCGCACGCCGCTGGCGGTGTCGATGGTCTCGAGGGTGCTCTCCACCACCCGGTCTTCGGTTTTGACGGAGCCACGCTGCACGAATTCCACGCCGGAAACGTGCGCCGTCTCACGGGTGGTCGAATCGTGCGAGCAGACCGCCAGACCGGCATAGACCTTATCAGGCATCGGGACGGAGATCGTCCCGATCGGGATCACGGCGCCTTCTTTGGTGAGGGTGAGCGTGAACTGGCTGCCAGTGCGCTCGAGCAGCAGAACGGCCGGCGCTCGGACCGGTGCGGCCACCTCGAGGGTCGGCCCCCCCTTGATCAGGCGGTACTGCAGTGAAATCAGGCCATCACCATGCACCATGGCATCGGCATAGGGATCGTCCGCCGCCAGCCCTGCGCGCACCATCCATCCCGCCTTGCGGTGGGGATGGCGGCCTTTTCCTTGCCAGCTGATTTCACTGCGCAGGTCGAGATCCCCGCTCGCCTCGCGCCAGAGATAGAAAAAGGCGTCGTGAACATTCCAGATGTTGTCCCCGCTGCCGCGCAGGGTGTAGGTCCCCTTGCGTGCATCGAACGCGGCCGAACCACGCCGGGCGATCTGGCCGACATCGGTTTTACCTTGAAACAGCCCCAGTCCGCCGGCCAGCGTTGGGCCCGTCAACAAAAATCCAATCCCCAAAAGACAGAGCAGGTTGCGCATCGCCATCTCCAGCTAAAATTCACCTTGCAAACCCAGTGTAAAGGTGCGCATCGGCATCAGGTTGCTCTCCATCGGCGCGTAATTGTATTGGCCGAGATTGAGGACGCCGAACTTGAAGCTCAGACCGCGCCAGTCATAGCTGAAGCGCACATCCCAGAATTTCATCGGCACGCGGTCATTGATCGGATAAATTTTTACCTGCTGGATTCGGCTGGCGTAGCGGTACTCGACCTGGATCTGGGCTTTGGCGACGCGCAAGCCCGCTTTGCCGGAGGCGATCAGCTTGGGCCGGTAGGGCAGCGGATCGTGATACTCGAGTTCTTCGTGGTCCATGGCGGTGGCGGTCAGCTGCAGACTGGGCGTGATGGGCAGGCTCCGGAAGGAAAAGGGCCAGCTGAAATTGGTAGTCGCCTCGATACCCATGATGCGCGCTCGCGGAATGTTGCGGAACTGCACCTGGCCGCGGATCAGATCCATGTGCGCTTCGATCAGTTCCCAGTATTCATTGTCGAAGAGTGAAACGTCGACATTCCAGTTGTCGGTGAGGTACTGGCGCACACCGAGATCGTAGGCCCAGGAGCTCTCCGCCTTGAGGCCGGGATTGGCGACGATCTTGAAGTTCATGATCGCCAGCTCGAGAAAACGCTCGATGATGGTGGCAGCGCGGAAGCCGCTGCCCGCCGAGGCGCGCAGACTGGTCTTAGCCCAGGGCTGCCAGTTGATACCGACGCGGGGACTGAACAAGTCCTCCTTGAGGCCGCCGACCAGCTGATAACGGTCGTAGCGGAAGCCGAGGGTCGTGCGCAGATTGCTCCGCATCTTCCACTCGTCCTGGAGGAAAGGTCCGATGAAATAACCCTTGTGGTCGCCGAAATATTTGGTCGAGCCGGCGTCGTGCTGGAACTGGACGCCGGCGGTGACGGTGTGGTTGAACTGCGGGATCCAGTCGGCCTGGGCCTCCAGCCCTTCACCGTAGGCGGGATTAAAGTTGCCGCCCGCGCCGAACTGGTTGCCCATCAGAGTGCGCACCAGGCTGGCGCGGAAATTCATCGCGAAGGTCGGCGAGAAAGGGACGATCAGCTTGGCGTAGCTGTTGAGCTGATTGGTGCGGGCATGATTGCCGAGGTTGCGGGGATCGACCTCATAGGGATCGTTGGGCCCTCTCCACTGCACGAAAAAGCCGCGGTCGATGTGGCTGTAGGCGTTATAAAAGGTCCACTTGGCGCCGCCGGGAAACTGGTAATCGAACTTGCCGGTGAGGTTGAATTTGACTGCGTCACCGAGTTGGGTATAACCGGTGGTCATAAAGCGGCCGAGCGAGATGCGCCCGCCGAAACGGCCGATGCG
The DNA here is from genome assembly GCA_035419245.1 of bacterium. Lineage (NCBI taxonomy): Bacteria > bacterium. The sequence goes on from DAOLSP010000007.1 coordinate 150,317, forward strand.
GCGGCTGTAGCTGAGGTCCTCGCGCGTATAGTGCAGCCGATTGGGATCGGTCCACTGCCACTCTTCATAGAGCGGCTTGTCATAGCGGGCGGCGGTGTAAGAGAAGAGCAGCCTGCCCTTTGGATCCGGCTCCTTGGTTAGGACGTTAACCACGCCGCCGAGGGCCGAGGCACCCCAGAGGGTCGAACCGGCGCCTTTGACGACCTCGATCTGTTCGATGTCCAGCGGCGGCAGCATGTCCCAGTTGAACTCGCCGGTGTCGCTGGCGTAGACCGGCACGCCATCGAGGAGGAGCAGCACCTTGTTGCCGGCGCCGAAGGTGTAGCCGGTCGAGCCGCGGATGTTGATCTGGTTGCCGACGAAATGGACGCCCGGCGCCGACTCGAGGGCATCCTGGATGTTGGTGGCGCTGCGCTGTTTGATCTCGAGGGAGGAGACCACCGAGAGTGAGACCGGGGCCTGATCGAGCGACTGCTGGGTCTTGCCGGCGGAGATGACCACCGGATCCATCTCGATCGGCGTCGGCTTGAGTTTGATGTCGAGGACCACCTCCCGGCTGCTGCTGAGGCTGATTTTTTCCAGCAGGCGGCTGCGGTAGCCCATCATCGAGGCGCGCACGGCATAGATCCCTTCGGGCACCTGGGTGATCAGGAAGCGGCCGTTGGCGTCGGCGACGGCGCCGCGCAGGGTGCCCTGCACCTGGACGTTGGCGCCGGGCAGGGGCTGGCCGCTCTCCTGGTCGGTCACCCGGCCGCGCAGGGTCGCCTGGGCCAGAAGGAGCGCAGGGAAGAGTGCGATGAGGAATGCCAGCTGCAGGGTTCGACTGGTCATCGTCCGCTCCCTTCTCCCCGGCTTGCCGCGGTGATCGCCCCCTCAGCTCTGGACCAGTCCGCCTGGATGTCCAGGCCGGTGCGGGTCTCCCCCGCCTTGATCTTGAGCTTGAGCGGTGTGCCGGGATGGGCCGGATCCTGTAAAAAGCCCAGCTCTGAATAGCCGGTCATGCTAGCCCGCTCCGGCAGCCAGAGCACTACCAGGTAGCTGACCGTGCCAGAGCGGATGGGCAGCTTGTAGTGATAGGGATTGGCACCGATGCTGAAATCGATCGACTTCATGTAGGTCAGGTATTCGACATTGGTCTGCGGCTGAAAGGCGTAGGCAGCGATAGCCGTGGCCAAGGTGTTCTTCGGAAAGGGGCCGTTGAAAGTTATGGTTCCCTCCAGTGAGGCATCGCGGTTGACCTTGTTCCAGTCGGGGTAAAGCTTGACATAGCCTGTCGGCGAGGTGCGGGAGAGGTCGAAGGACATCGGCTGCCAGACCCCCAGCGAGTCCTGGACGATGGGTAAAGCCAGCACATCGGCGAGATTGGATTTGGTCTCGTTGCTGTACCACCAGAGGCTGATGGCATCGTAGTGGCCATAGGGCAGATCGATCACAGCGCGCACGCTGTCGCGATCGATGGGCAGGCTGTTCGAACTGTGATAGAGTTCATTGATGGCATGCGGCGGGAATTGCGGCGCCACGATCAGATAGATGCCCTGGGTCGTGGGCGGAGGCGTGCCCCGGAAATGGACATCAACGACCAAACTGCCCGGCTGCGGAGCAAGGCCATGGTCGCTCGAGCAGCCGACGAGAATCAGGGCAGCGAGCAGGATCTTCAGGTGATGTGGTTTGGCCATAGAGAATTCTCCTAGCGGAGCAGCAGCAATTTCTGGCGGACGGTGCGGCCTTCGCCATGCAGTTGGGCAAAATAGACCCCGGATGAGATTGCGATGCCCCAGTCGTCCCGGCCATCCCAGGAAAAGTGATATGTCCCGCCGGAATAGAATCCCGCCGTGATCCGGCGCACGCAGCGGCCGTGTGCGTCATAAACGTCGAGGGCGATCCGTTCGCCTTTCGTCAGAGTGAAGGAGATCGTGGTCTCCTGATTGAAGGGATTGGGATAGTTGTGCGAGAGCGCAAAGGATGAAGGCGCTGTATTTCCGGGCCAGCCGGCTACGCCGGTAACGGTGCGTGAATACACCCATACCGACCTCTCGACGGCATCAGCAAGGTTTTGCGCTTGTGCCGCCGAATTGATCGTATCGGGAAGAAAATACATTTCGAAGGAGAGTTCAAGGCTTTTGGCGTTCACCATGCTGAAACCGAAATCTCCGTACGATCCTTTCTCCTCACCGGTATCAAAATAGCGGAGGTTCGCGGGATCGCCCGTCCCGCCTGTGCTATTGTCGTAATAATAAAGCGAGATCGACTCCGCCACCGTATCGGGAAGGGTCGTCAGCGAAAAGAGGGCACCCTGGCTGCCGGCGACCAGATTCCAGTCGCGGATCGGCCGGTCAATGGCCAGGTTGACTATGTCGGGCGTACCATCCACTAGGATACCGCTGTTGTGCTTGTTAAAATAGCGCATCCCTTTGGCATTGCTGCTGAGATCCCAGGACTGGCGTAAATATTCAAAAAGAATGAAGGGATCATCCCATTTGGGCATGGCTTGTTTCAGGCTGGCCTCATCCAGGGCCGATCCGCCGGCGACCCGGCCGTTGAAGGGATAAAATCGGGTGGTTACATAAAAGGTCATCCCCTCCTCAAGGTCCGCAATCCCGAGATTGAAAGTCTGACGCACCTCGCGCACCAGGCGGACGACCGGCTTGGGAGTGATTTTGCGATAACCCGGCACCACTTTGATCAGGGACTCGGTCACCTTGTCGAAGCGCATGTCAGAGAAGGGCCCGCCGCCCAGTACGGCCGTTGCGCGGATTTTTTGCCGGTCAAAGAGGTCCTGTCCCGAACCAAAGGGGGGTTTGATGGCAATGTCCTTGACAAGGCCGATTTTCGCGTCCATGGCCACGGCGTAATACCGGGAATCCACCCGGTCCGCGGTGCTGTCGTAGGCGAAAGCATAAGGCGATGGGACCGCCTCGGTGATGGTCGGAGAGCGGAAGAGATAGGCATAGGCGTTGTTCTCACCATTATCCGGATCATAGACCTCCAGCTCGATGCGGTTAAAATTCCGGGATTCGGGATTGTCAATCCAGGCCCGTGCCGGGGCCCGAACGCCCAGGTCGCGTACCATGAAGACCAACTCATCATCCTCGTCCAGGAGGCCGTCATCTGGAATGAAATAGCTGTGGCGGTTGACCTCCGGATTGTTGGGATCAGGGGCAAGGATCCGCTCATCGATCTGGAAGGGCATCATCCGCCAGCTCCAGGTCGCGTTGTCCCAGGCATAGAGATACAACTCGTTAACCGGATAGGAGTAGGCACTGCTCAGAATGCTGCCCCGTAGCACCACCGGCTCGAAAGGCCGTTCAACAACCAGCCGCGGCTGGCCGGCGGCGAGGGAAAAAGCCGCCATGAACAACGACACGGTCAGTACCTGGATGCTCTGTTTCACGAAACCTCCTGAAAAACCGGGGGCTCAGCCACGCCCCGCGGCTCTATTTCTGTGTAATGGTCGGATACAACCGCTGCACCGGAAAGGGATACGCGAATCCGTGGGCATCGAAACTCGATTTCAGCAGCCGGTTGAACTCGCGGCCGACCTTCCACTGCTTGCCGGGCTCGGTAGTGATCCGCACCTTGATCTTCAGGGCAAAATCAGAGAAGGCATCCACCCCGAGGATCTCCACCGGCTCCCGGACCAGTATTGCGTATTCAGGATCCCGCATCAGGGCTGCACCGGCCTCGCGGATGAGGGCATAAGCCTGCTCCACTTCCTGCTCGTAGGGAACCGAAACATCGGTCAGATAGCGGGAGTAATTCTTGGTCATATTGGTGACGATGTCGATGGCGCTGTTGGGGATGAAATGCACACTCCCCGAGGCGTCGCGGAGCACGGTCATCTTCAGGCTCACCTGCTCGACCTCACCGCTCTTGCCGGCAATCTGCACCGCATCGCCGACGCGGATCTGGTCGTTGGCGAGGATGAAAAAGCCATTGATAACATCCTTGATCAGACTCTGTGAGCCGAAGCCGACGGCGACGCCGACGATCCCGGCGGCCGCCAGGATCGGGCCGATCTCGATCCCCAATTCGCTTAGGATGGTGATAATGGCCACCACGATCAGCAGAACATCGAGCGTATGGCGAATTACCAGCCCTAGGGTCTCGGCCCGCTTTTCGGATTCCAGATCCAGCTTTTGCTGATTTACCATCGCAGCCAGTTTTTTAGAAACCACACGTATGAACCGGAAGATCAACACCGTCAGCAGCACGATCAGGGCGATACGGATACCCGACCGGATGGCGGTAATCGTCAACTGCGTCGTCCAGCTAATATAATTTTCCATAGGCCTCTTGCGGATTGAACGCCTGATTACTGCGGAGCCGCACTTCAGATATAAAGATAGCGCTTGATTTTCAGAGTCGGAGTCTTCTCAAAGGGCTCCTTCTGCTCAATGATCTTGTTGATGCGCGAAAAGAGCTTGAGCCGGCTGTTGACATCGCGCCGGATCGCTTCCAGCCGTTTGTTGATCTCCTCCTGCACTTCCGAATCGCTTAACTGGTGGGAAGAAAACTCGTGGTCCAGCTCTTCGTAGTTA